>NZ_JBFUIK010000036.1:0-44161 GCF_056401915.1 Cellulomonas sp. P4_D11
CCGCGGCGCTCGGCGCGGCCGGCGCGGCGGTCGCCCTCATCGGTACCGCCGCCGTCTGGCGCCAGGCGCGGGCGCGTCGGCGACCATGACGGCGACAGGGGATGATGGCGGCGTGCTGGAGCAGCCCCCGACCCCCGTCGACGACCCCTTCGGCGTGCCCGAGCCCGAGCGCGTGAGCCCCCGCTCGATCACCTTGTCCGTCGGGATGCTGGTCACCGCCCTGCTGCTGGCCGTGCTCGTGGTCATGCCGGTGCCGTACGCCGTGAACAGCCCCGGACCGACGCGGGACGTGCTGGGCGAGCACGACGGCACGCCGCTGATCCAGATCTCCGGCGCCGAGACGTACGACTCGACCGGCGAGCTGCGGCTGACCACCGTGTCGGGCACGGGTGGTCCGGGCTTCCCGTCCAGCGCGGTCGGCGTGCTGCAGGGCTGGCTCTCGCCGTGGGTCGTCGTGCTCCCGGTCGAGCTGCTGTACCCGCCGGACCGGACGCAGGACGAGATCGACAAGTCGAACACGGCCGAGATGGTGTCCTCGCAGGAGAACGCCACGGTGGCCGCGCTGACGGAGCTGGGCTACGAGGTGCCGGCCACGCTCGTCGTCGCGGGCACCGTGGAGGGCACCGACGCCGAGGGCAAGGTCGAGGAGGGCGACGTGATCGTCGCGCTCGACGGCACCCCGGTGCCGGACTACCAGGGCCTGATCGCGCAGCTCGACGGGGTGGACCCCGGCTCGACCGTCACGCTCACGGTCCGGCGGCACGGCCAGGTGGTCGACGTCCCCATCGTGACGGGCACCAAGGACGACGGCCACGCCCAGATCGGCGTCTTCATCGACCCGACCTTCGACCTCCCGGTCGACGTGACCATCAGCATCGACGACATCGGCGGCCCGAGCGCCGGCACCATGTTCGCGCTCGGGATCGTCGACAAGATGACGCCCGAGGACGAGGCGAACGGCAAGGACATCGCCGGGACCGGCACCATCGACGTCACGGGCGAGGTCGGGCCGATCGGCGGCATCCGGCAGAAGCTCGCGGGCGCCGAGCGGGACGGCGCGACCTGGTTCTTGGCGCCGGCGTCGAACTGCGACGAGGTCGTGGGCCACGTGCCCGACGGACTGCGCGTGGTGCGCATCTCCACCCTGCACGAGGCCCGCGAGGCCATCACCGCGATCGGTGCGGGCACGGCCGCGGACCTGCCGACCTGTACCTCGTAGCTACTCGAGGGTCGTCCGCACCGCGGCGACCAGCCCGGGCACGAGGTCAGGACCCTGGCCGACCTGCTCGTCGTCGTCGTTCGCGCGCGTCCGTACCGCGCACCACGCCGGCCCGTCGCGCAGCGCGCCCACGACGAGCCGCACGTCCTGACGGTCGGGGTGCGCCAGCAGGAACTCCAGCGCCGCGTCGGTGTCCTGCGGCATCGCCTCTTCCGCGGCCGGCGGCAGGACCACCCGCTCGACCGTGACGGCCATCCCGTCGACCGTCGACGGCCACGAGAGGCCGGCCAGGAGCGTCTCGAGGTCCGGCGCCGGCGGGAGCTCTTCCTGCTCGACCGACGTGAGGTGCCACGGCTCGGTGCGGGCCGCGGCGAGGACCGCGGGGTCGAGCTGGGCGGCGAGGCCCGGCTCGGTGAGCAGCATGGACTGCGTCCGCACCAGGGCGAACACGCGGACCGGCCCGTCCCAGCCGGCGGCGGCGACGTGGTGCTCGATCTCGCGGACCGAGTCGGCCAGGGCCGTCAGCGCGGGGGACACAGGGGAGACGGGGGCGGCGGGGTCGTCGGACACCGGCTCATGGTCGCATCCGTGTGGGAACCTGTGCGTCGACCGGCACGTTCAGCGTGCGAGTGGTGTGCGTCCTGTGCGCGTCGCTCGACGCGGTCCGCGGCCGCGTCAGCAGTGCTCAACCTGTTGCCGACGACGAGGACCGCCACGCCGTGACCTTCGGAAGCCCGCCCCGACCCCGCACGGCGCCACAGCGTCGACGCGGGGCGCTCGCCCCGACGCTCGTCGTCCTCGGGGCGCTCGTCATCATCGTGCTGATCCTCGCGCAGGTGTGGACCGAGGTGCTCTGGTACCAGCAGCTCGGCTTCTCGAACGTGATCGCGACCGAGTGGGGCACGCGCGCCATCCTGTTCGTGCTCGGGTTCGCGGTGATGGCCGGTGCCGTGTTCTGGAGCCTCAGCTTCGGCTACCGCTCGCGGCCGGTCTACGCGCCGTCGACGCAGGAGCAGGCGAATCTCGACCAGTACCGCGAGGCGATCGAGCCCCTGCGGCGGCTCGTCATGATCGTCGGGCCGGCGGTGCTCGGCCTGTTCGCCGGTGCGGCCGCCTCGCAGCAGTGGCAGACCATCCAGCTGTGGATGCACGGTGCGCCGGTCGGCAAGACCGACCCGCAGTACGGCATCGACCTGGGCTTCTACCTCTTCACGCTGCCCGGCCTGCGGTTCGTCGTCTCGTTCCTCATGGCGGTCACGGTGCTCGCGGGCATCGGCGCGCTGGCCACGCAGTACCTCTACGGCGGCCTCCGGATCGGCGGCCAGCGCGGGGGAGCACCGCGCACCACGCGCGCCGCGCGCGTGCAGCTCTCGATCATCGCGGCCGTGCTCATGCTGCTCATCGCGGCGAGCTACTGGCTGGACCGCTACTCGATCCTCATGAACACCAAGCGCGACCAGAAGTTCGCCGGCGCCTCGTTCACCGACGTGCACGCCGTCATCCCCTCGAAGGCGATCCTGGCGGGCATCGCGATCTTCGTCGCGCTGATGTTCATCGTCACCGCGATCCGCGGCAACTGGCGCCTGCCGGCCATCGGAGTCGGCCTCATGATCGTCGCCGCGATCGCGGTCGGCGGCATCTACCCCGCGGTCGTGCAGCGCTTCCAGGTGCAGCCGAACCAGCAGGACGCCGAGGCCGACTACATCCAGCGCAACATCGGCGCCACCCTCGACGCCTACGGTCTCGACGACGTCGAGAAGACCGACTACGACGCCAAGGTGACCGCCGAGGCCGGGGCGCTGCGGGCCGACGCCGACACCACCGCGTCGATCCGCCTGCTCGACCCGCAGATCGTCAGCCCGTCGTTCAAGCAGCTCCAGCAGATCCGCGCGTTCTACGACTTCCCGGACTCGCTCTCGGTCGACCGGTACGAGATCAACGGCGAGAGCCGCGACACGGTGATCGCCGTGCGCGAGCTGTCGCTCGAGGGGCTCGACGCGCAGCAGCGCAACTGGACCAACGACTCCACCGTCTACACCCACGGGTTCGGCGTGGTTGCCGCCTTCGGCAATACGACCGCCGTCCGCGGTGCGCCCGACTTCTGGGAGGGCGGGATCCCGTCCACGGGCTCCATGGGCGAGTACGAGCCGCGCATCTACTTCAGCCCGAAGGCCCCCACGTACTCGATCGTCGGCGCGCCCGAGGGCACCAAGCCGTGGGAGCTGGACTTCCCGGACGACGCCTCCGGCGGCGCGGTGAACAGCACGTTCCCGACGAAGACGGTCTCGGCCGGCCCGACGATCGGCAACCCGCTCACCAAGCTCCTCTACGCGCTGAAGTTCGGCTCCGAGCAGATCGTGTTCTCGGACCGCGTGACCAGCGACTCGCAGATCCTCTACGACCGCGACCCGCGCGAGCGCGTCCAGAAGGTCGCCCCGTACCTGACGCTCGACGGCCGGGTGTACCCGGCGGTCGTCGACGGCCGCGTCAAGTGGATCGTCGACGGCTACACCACGTCCGACCAGTACCCGTACTCGGCGTCGCGCCCGCTGGACGAGGCGACGACGGACTCCCTCACCGAGTCCTCGGAGACGGTCCAGGCCCTGCAGCCCAAGACCGTGAACTACATCCGCAACTCGGTCAAGGCCACGGTCGACGCCTATGACGGCTCGGTCACCCTCTACGCGTGGGACGCCGAGGACCCGATCCTCAAGGCGTGGAACCGCACGTTCCCGTCCACGCTCGAGCCGCTGTCGTCCATCGACGGCGACCTGATGAGCCACCTGCGCTACCCCGAGGACCTGTTCAAGGTGCAGCGCTACCTCCTGGCCCGCTACCACGTCATCGACGCCGGTCAGTTCTTCTCCGGCAACGACTTCTGGGCCAACCCGAACGACCCGACCAGCAGCGTCGCCGTGCCGCAGCCGCCGTACTACCTGACGCTGAAGATGCCGGACCAGGACGCCGCCAGCTTCTCGCTGATGTCGACGTTCATCCCGACCGGCACCAACGCGCGCAACGTGCTGACCGGCTACCTGGCGGTTGATGCGGACGCGGGCAACGAGGCCGGGAAACCCTCGGCGGACTACGGGAAGATGCGCCTGCTCGAGCTGCCACGCGACTCGACCGTGCCCGGACCCGGCCAGGTGAACAACAACTTCGTCGCCGACCCCACCGTGTCCAACGAGCTCAACATCCTCGGACGCGGCGACTCCCAGGTGGTCCGCGGCAACCTGCTCACCCTGCCCATGGGCGGCGGTCTGCTCTACGTGCAGCCCGTCTACGTCCAGGCCCGGTCAGGCACGACGTTCCCGCTGCTGCAGCGCGTGCTCGTGGCGTTCGGCGACGACATCGGGTTCGCCGACACCCTCGACGGCGCCCTCGACCAGGTCTTCGGCGGCGACTCCGGGGCGGACGCCGGCGACGCCGGGACCTCGCCCGATACCGGCACGCCACCCACCACCGGCACCGAGACCCCGCCGCCGGCGGAGCCCGGGACCGATACCGGCACGGAGGCGACCGCCCGAGCCGACCTCGACCGCGCGCTGCAGCAGGCCAAGCAGGCCATCGCGGACAGCCAGGCCGCGCTCGCCATCGGCGACTTCGGGGCCTACGGCGAGGCGCAGAAGCGGCTCGACACGGCCGTCCAGAACGCCGTCGACGCCGAGGCGCGCCTCGGTCAGTGACGTGCACCCGACCGGCGGTGGTGACGCACGCCACCGCCGGTCGGGTGCCTCGCGATTTGGTCGCCCCTCGGGCCTGGGGTAAGTTGTACTCACCGACGCGGGGTGGAGCAGCTCGGTAGCTCGCTGGGCTCATAACCCAGAGGTCGCAGGTTCAAATCCTGCCCCCGCTACAAGAAGACGAAGGCCCGGACCTGATGGTCCGGGCCTTCGTCGTTCACGCGATCCCCTGCTCAGCGATGCACCACTGAGACCGCCCGGGGAACCGGCGAGACCTGGAGCGACGTCAGCAGCAGCTCGGCCCGACTCGCGAACACGTGCGCGCCCCGGCCGATCGCGACCGCCCGGGCACGCTCGGCCAGGCGGACGGCGCCGAGATGGTCGCCGGCGGCCGCAGCCAGCTGCGCCCTCACCAGGACCACGAGCCCTTCTGCCGAGCGTTGGCCGTAGCGTTCCAGGCAGTCGTCGGCACGATCGAGGGCCGCGGACGCGGCGGACAGCGACCCCGCGGCGATGCGCATCTCGGCGAGCAGCGCGTACCAGGTCGAGACGCACGAGCGAACCGGGTTCGACAGGTTCACCAGGATCAGTCGTTCCGCCTCGTCCGACGCCGGACCCGGGTCGCGCCCGCTCATCGCCATCGCCCAGCACCGCGCCAGCCGGAGGTAGGTCCCGAGGAAGACGAAGGAGAAGTGCGGGTCGACTGCGATCCCACGCTCGCTGCGGCCGAGTGCCCACTCGGGATCACCGACGACCGCGGCGGTCCGAGCCGCCATGGTGGTGGCGACGGTGACCGCGTAGGGGTCGTCACCGGCCGCTGTCTCGAGCCGGTCGTGGAGCACTCGCGCCTGTGCGGCGTCCCCGTGGTACGCGGAGATCTCGGCGAACGTGCCGGCGGTGAGGAGCTGCAGACCGTCCCGGACCGGGTCGGGGTCTGCCGCGCGTTCCTCGGAACGGCCGTCGGAGTGCATCGCGCTGAGGGTACGGAACGACTCTCCGACGTTGCCCAGGTGCCACTGGTGGATCCCCCAGGCGGCCTGCCCGTAGATGCGGACGACCAGGTCGTCGGACGCCGTGCCCTGCGTGAGCAGCCGACGAGCGAGGGGGCCGCTGGTCTCCAGCTCGAGGCCCTGGCCGTGCGCGGTCCAGCGTGAGAAGAGGAACCCGGCGGCATCCCGCTCGCGATCGAGGCCCCGGGCAACCTGCTCCGCCCGCTCCAGCAGGCTCACCGACGTCCGGCCGTACATCGAGCGCATGCCGACGACGGCGATCAGCTGCGAGAGCGCCTCGAGCTCCAGCTCGAGCAGGGACGATCGGCGCGCGAGCTCCACGGCAGATCTGAGCTGACGCTCTGCCGCGCCCAGCGCGGTCTTCTCCTTGGCCCGGGCTCCGGCGCGGATCAGGGCGTCGACCGTCCGGGCCGCATCGCCCAGGGGACCTGCCGCCCACAGGTGGTGGGCGACCCTCTCGGCGACGGACTCTCCGCCGAGCCCGGCGCCCTCGAGGGCATCGGCGATCCGTCCGTGGAGCGCGGCGGCGCGGCCCGGTGGGATCGCCTCGGACACGGCCTGCCGCACGAGGTCGTGGACGAAGCGGTAGCTGTACGGATCTCTCGGGTTCGGGCCGATCAGGCCGAGGGCGCGCACGGGCTCGAGGCGCCCGAGGCTGGCTGACACGTCGAGAGATGCTGCCCGGGCGAGCACGGCGATCTCGACGTCCCGGCCGACCAGCGCTGCGACCTCCAGGAGCTCCTGCGCATCGTGGTCGAGTGCGCCGAGGCGGTCGCGGACGACGTCGCGGACCGTCAGGGGCACACCGGTGCTCAGCACCGCCGGCCTGGACGCCGCCTCGCCAGCCGTCCACAGCCGGCCCAGCTCCTGCACGAAGAAGGGGTTGCCCCCCGTGCGGCTGTGCACCAGCGTGGCGATCTCCGTGGTCGGGACGACGCCGGTCTCGAGCTGGACCAGCTCGGCGACCTCGGGCGGACTCAGAGGCCCCACCCTGACCCGGCGGTGTCCGGGCGCGCGGCTGGCTGCGGCGAGCATGTGGGACAGGTCGGGGCTGGGCGAGGGGCAGGAGTCGCGAGATGCGCCGACGGCGGCGCTGCCGGCAGGGAGTCGGGCGATGACGTGCTCGAGCACCTGCAGCGAGCTGGGGTCGGCCCACTGGAGGTCGTCGATCACCATCACCACGGGTCGTTCCCGGGCCGACTCCGCGATGACGTCGACCAGCTGCTCCTGCAGGCGGAACCGGGCGCTGCTGTCAGGGATCGGGAGCGTCGGCCACGAGGCCGCGTCGGTGCCGACGAGGTGGCCGAGATCGCGCGAGAGCCATCGTTCGCGCCGGTCTGGCGCCATGGCGTCGACGAGGCCGGTCACCACCTCGATCCACGGCCACATCGTGGGGGTCCCCTCGCCCTCCAGACAGTGGCCCCGCACGACGAGAGCGCCACGTGCCGCAGCGTGGCAGGCGAGCTCCTCCAGGAGGCGGCTCTTCCCGGCCCCGGGCTCACCCTCGAGGAGCACGACTGCAGTTCTCGCGGCGAAGGTCGGTTCGAGCGCGTGGCGCAACGTGGCGATCTCGTCCGAGCGGCCGACAAGTCGTCCCGGGACGCCCGTGTCCCCAGCCGCAGTGCCCGAGGGCGGGGCAGGCTGCGTGGCGGAGGTCGACGATCGTGTCTGCGCGAGCACCCGGTGGTGCGCGGCCGCGAGCGAAGCTCCAGGATCGATGCCGAGGTCGTTCACCAGGCGGCTGCGCACCGTGTCGAACACGGCGAGCGCCTCGGCCTGGAGGCCCGCAGCGCCCAGCAGGTCCATCAGGCACGACTGCACCGGCTCGTGCAGAGGCGCCATCGTGGCGGCGAGGTGCAGTGCGGGCAGGACCCGTTCGGGGCAACCGTGGGACAGCGCGACCCCTGTGGCGTCGACACAGGCCCGGAAGAACTCGTCGTCGAGGCCGGCGAAGATCGACGCGGCCGCAGGCCCGTGCGCCCACCCGTCGCCCGCCGGGCCGCTCCACAGACCGAGCGCCTCGACGAACAGGTCGAGTGCTGTCGTCCCGTCGGCTGCGGCGAGGGCTGATCGTGCAGCGCCGGTGAGATGGCGGAACGCCGCGAGGTCGAGGACGTCCGCTCCTGCCGCGCACAGGTAGCCGGCGCCCCGGCGCACCAGGTAGGTGCCCGCGTCGCGGGACGGGAGGTCGGGTTCCAGGAGACGCCGCAGCGAACCGATGTGCTTGTGGATCACGTTCAACGCGCTCGCGGGCGCGCCCTCGCCCCAGATCAGGTCGATCAGCTCCGCGGCGCCGGTGGGACGGCCGCCCCGAGCGAGGAGCAGCGCCAGCAGATAGCTCTGCTGGCGCGGTCCGGCGTCGAGCTCGGTGGTGCCTCGCCACAGCCGGAGCGGACCGAGCACCTGCAGGCGCAACGGCTGCGTGAGCGCCGGTGGCCCGACCCGGTCGGGGCCCTCGTGCACGAGCGTCACGCTCATGTCCGTCTCCTGTCCGCCGGCTCCGCATCTGGTCGTCTGAGTGGCGTGGTGCGAGTTGGAGCGCTCGTGCGGTTGCTCGACAGATAATCTAGGCGCTGTAGTACCTCTCTAGCCAGATCCCACGACCGAGGGACGGGACCACCGACGGTGCCAGGCGAGTCACGACCACCCAGCCGGCGCGACGAGTACGCCGAGATGACGCGGCAGAGCGTCGTGGAGGCGGCCCGCAAGCTCTTCGCCGCGAACGGCTACGAGCAGACGACGGTCCCGTCGATCGCCCGCGAGGCGCGGGTCTCCGCCGCCACCGTGTACGCCCAGTGCGGCGGCAAGGAGGGTCTGCTCCGGACGCTGATGGACATGTGGACCCGGAGCGACCTGGTGACCCGCATCATCGCCGACTGCGCGGCGGCCACCACCGGACATGCCAAGCTGACGACGCTTGCCGACGGCTACGTCGAGCTCTACGCCGCGGACGACGACATCATCCGCATCGTCACCCGGGCGGCCGCGAGCGCTCCGCCGGCAGCGGACTTCGTCGGCATCGCCGATCAGCGTCATCACGAGGCGTTGGCCGTGATCGTCCAGGGGATCGAGGACGTCGGTGACCTGGCCGATGGTCTGTCGGTGGACGATGCGGCGCGCATCATCTTCTTCCACTTCCAGCACGCCCAGTTCGTCCTCGCCGTCGAGACCTTCGGGTGGGGAGTGGACCGAACGAGACGGTGGATCCTCGAACGGGTCGAGGCCGCGGTGCTGAAGGACTGACGTCCGCCGGTCCCGCGGACGGCGGTCCACTCGTTCGTCACTTCTTCTCCACACCGGCTCTCTAGCGTCGGCGGCACAGGGAGCGATCCGAAAAACAGCCGTCTACCGCCGCGAGCAGACCCGTCCCGTCGGCGGTGCGATCCGAGGAGAAGCCATGTCTGTCACACCCACCGTGGTCCTGGTCCACGGAGCCTTCGCCGATGCCTCCAGCTACGCCCGCGTCGTCGCCGAGCTGCTCGACGACGGCACGAAGGTCGTGGTCCCGGCCGGTCCCAACCGCGGCCTGGTCGGTGACGCCGCGTACATCGCCTCCGTCGTGCGCCAGATCGACGGCCCCGTCGTCCTCGTCGGGCACTCCTACGGGGGCGCGGTGATCACCGTGGCCGGTGTCGAGGACAACGTCGTCGGACTGGTCTACCTCGCCGGCTACGCGCTGGACGAGGGGGAGAGCCTCGGTGAGCTGCAGGGACGCTTCCCGGAGTCACCGCTGGCGGGGGCCCTCGCCTACGCCACGTTCCCCGTCGACGGCTCCGACGAGCCCGGCACCGACGTCTTCGTCGACGTCGCCAGGTTCCCGGAGATCTTCGCGCCCGACGTCGAGCCCGACCTCGCCCGCGTGCTGGCCGTCTCGCAGCGCCCGCTGGCTGCGGTCGCGTTCGCGCAGCCGGCCAGCGTCGCCGCCTGGAAGACCAAGCCCGCCTGGGGCGTGGTGGCCTCCTCGGACACCGTCATCAACCCCGACGTCGAGCGGTTCGGCTACGAGCGCGCGGGGATGAAGGTCTCCGAGATCGACTCGTCCCACCTGCTGATGCTCTCCCACCCCAAGGAGGTCGCCGAGGTCATCCGCGAGGCTCTCGCCTCCGTGACCGCCTGACCTCCTCTCGGCAGCCGTCGCGGCGGGAGCGCGGACGCCGGCACGACCCGACGACAGGGAGCCGACGTGAGACGGCAGTACGGGTGCATCGCCTTCACTGATGACGTCCGCGAGGACCAGCAGCACTACGGCAGCGACGAGCTCTACGACCGGGTGCGGTCAGGGGCGACGGGTGCCCCGGGCGCCGACCCGTTGGGTCAACGAGAGGCTGGTTTCCTGGCCCGGATGGACGGCTTGTACCTCGCGACGGTCAGCCAGACCGGATGGCCCTGCGTCCAGTTCCGCGGGGGCCCGCCGGGCTTCGTCTCGGTGCGGGACGCGCACACGATCGGCTGGGCGGACTTCCGTGGCAACCTCCAGCACGTCTCCACCGGGAAACCTGAGGAGGACCGGCGTGTGGCGATCATCGGGGTGGACTACCGACGTGAGGTGGAGCAGCTCGGTAGCTCGCTGGGCTCATAACCCAGAGGTCGCAGGTTCACATCCTGCCCCCGCTACACGAAGACGAAGGCCCGGACCACATGGTCCGGGCCTTCGTCGTGCAGGCTCTCTGCCCAGACCCCCACATGGCTGTCTCCCCAGCGGTCAGCGCCGGTCACGCCGTGGAGATGGCGCCCTCTGGCAGGCTCACGAGTCGTCTTCCGGGGGCGCCGTGGCCCCGTCGCGCTCGTCTCGCTCGGCCCAGCGGAGCAGCGGCGCCAGGTCGAACACCGCGTCGTCGATGCCGGCGTGCAGGTCGCCGAGCTCGGCGTAGCGTGCGGGGACCGTGCGCAGGGTGCAGTCGCGGGGGTCGACGTCGTCGATCTCGTCCCAGCGCAGGGGCGTCGACACGGTGGCGTCCGGGGTCCCTCGCACCGAGTAGGCCGAGGCGATGGTGTGGTCGCGCGCGTTCTGGTTGTAGTCGACGAACACGAGCGAGGGGTCCCGGTCGCGCCGCCACCACGTCGTCGTGACGTCGTCCGGCGCGCGGCGCTCCACCTCCCGGGCGAAGGCGAGCGCCGCTCGTCGCACGTCCGCGAAGCCGTGCTCGGGCGCCACCCGGACGTAGACGTGCAGGCCGGAGCCGCCGGAGGTCTTGGGCCAGCCGACTGCGCCCAGCTCGTCCAGCACCTCCTGCGCCACGCGTGCCACCCGCCGCACCCGGTCGAAGGGGCAGTCCGGCATCGGGTCCAGGTCGATGCGCCACTCGTCGGGGCGTTCCGTGTCGCCCCGGCGGCTGTTCCACGGGTGGAACTCGACGGTCGACATCTGCACCGCCCAGATCACGTGAGCCAGCTCGGTCACGCACAGCTCGTCGGCGGTGCGGCCGTAGCGCGGGAAGTAGAGCTCCACCGTCTCCATCCACGGCGGAGCCCCGCGCGGCAGCCGCTTCTGGTGCACCTTCTCGCCGGCGACGCCCGTCGGGTAGCGGTGCAGCATGCACGGGCGCTCCCGCAGGGCACGCACGATCCCGTCACCGACGGCGAGGTAGTAGCTCGCCAGGTCCAGCTTGGTCGCCCCGCTGGCGGGGAAGTAGACGCGGTCGGGGTTGGAGATCCGCACCGTCCGGGACCCGACCTCGAGCTCGACGGCGGGTGACTGGTCCGGGGCCATGCCTCATTCAAGCGCGCCACGCGGCTCGGCGGTGGCAGGCAGGCTCGGCGCTCGGTCCGGAGTCGGCTGCATCGCAGGTGCTCGATGTGCAGTCGACCGCGTGCCGTACGGTCCCTCGACGGTTCAGGGCGTGCTTGCCGTCGGCACGTCGGTGGGCGCCCACCGGCGGCTCGTCCCGGTCCCGGGGCCGTGGGCCTGAGCCCGCGCCCGAGCGGCGGCGATCGCGGACTCGCGGGCGTCGCGCATCGCGACCTCGGCCGACGGCGTCGCGGGGACAGGGGCCGCGCACCGCATGTGCGGCTCACCGGGTCTCGACGGAGAGACGCCGACGGGCCGGCACGACGCGCCCGCGGGCACGTGGACATGGGAGGCCGGGGCGGTGGTGTGCGGCGGCACGGACCGGGTTCCGAGGTCCGTCCCGAGCACGCCGGCGGCAGCGATCCCGAGGGCCAGCCCGGCACCGCCGAGCACGCGGCGGACGTGCAGCGCCCGCTCGCCGAGGTCGTGCGGCGGTTCGTGCACCGGGTCGGGTTCCATCTCGAACTCGATGACGGTCTCGAGATGAGCTCTTCTGTGGGTGGTCGCGGTGGTCATGGCGCGGTCTCTTCTTGCGTCGAGATGGGTGCGCCTCGACCCGCGGTGCGCGATGTGTGTGGTCGGCCGTGAGGAGGACGTCGCGGGCCGGGTCGTCGTCCCGCTGTCGGCGCCTTCGACGGTGACCGTGAGTCCCACGGCCACGTTGCCGTCGTCTTGGTGGTGTCAGGCCAGAGTCCCGTGGTCACGGTGAGCGTCGGATCAGGAGGACCCCCTGGTCTTCAGGGGTGCGGGACGCCCCAGGGGATACGGCTGGGCGTAGATGTCACCCGGTCCGGAGGGCGCACACGGCTGAGCCGGGCGAGACTGGCGCCATGATCTCCGTACCGATCCCCACCCTGACCCTGCCCGGCGGGCAGATCCCGGTCGTCGGCCTCGGCACGTGGCAGTCGGAGGGCGGAGCGGCCGAACGCGCCGTCAGCGCCGCCCTCCAGCTGGGCTACCGCCACATCGACACGGCCACCGGCTACGGCAACGAGTCCGAGGTCGGCCGCGCGCTCGCCACCGTCGGGATCGACCGGGACGACGTCTTCGTCACGACGAAGCTCCCGCCGGACCACGCCGGCCGGGCACGGCGGACGCTGACCGAGTCGCTCGCGGCGCTGGGCACCGACCACCTGGACCTCTGGCTGATCCACTGGCCTCCGGGCCGCAGGGCGGCGCCCGAGACGTGGCAGGTGTTCCGCGAGGTGCGCGACGAGGGGCTGGTCCGGTCGATCGGCGTCTCCAACTACTCGATCGCGCAGATCGACGAGCTGATCGAGGCGACCGGTGAGGCGCCCGCCGTGAACCAGATCCCGTACAGCCCGCGGGACCACGACCCGGACCTGCTGGCGGCCCACCGGGAGCGGGGCGTCGTCGTGGAGGGCTACAGCCCCCTCAAGCGCACGAACCTCGAGTCGGCCGCGATCGTGGAGGCCGCCGACGCGCACGACGTGACGCCGGCGCAGGTCGTGCTGCGCTGGCACATCCAGCACGACGTGGTGGTCATCCCGAAGTCGACCACGCAGGCGAGGATCGCGAGCAACCTCGACGTGGTCGGGTTCGAGCTGACGCCCGAGCAGATGGCGGCCATCGACGCGGTGCGCTGAGCGGTCGGGGGCGGGCCCGCCCCCCCCGGTCGCGCAGGGCGGACGGCACGCGGTCGCCGAAGGTGGCGAAGAACTCCTCGGTGAGGTCGGCCTCGCGCGCCCACGAGTCGGCGTCGACCTCGAACAGCTGCGCGAGCGCGCCGGGGGAGAGGTCGAGCCCGTCGGTGTCCAGCGCGTCCGGCGCGGGCAGCAGACCCACGGGGCTGCGGACGGCGCCGACGTCGGTGCGCAGCCCGCGCGCGCGGTCGACCTGCTCGACCATCCACGCCAGGACGCGCGAGTTCTCGCCGAAACCGGGCCAGAGGAACCGGCCGTCGGCGTCCTTGCGGAACCAGTTCACCTGGAAGACGAGGGGGCGTCGCGCCGGGTCGAGCGTGGCCCCGACGCGCAGCCAGTGCGCCCAGTGGTCGGCCATGTCGTAGCCGCAGAAGGGCATCATCGCGAACGGGTCCCGGCGCAGCTCGCCGACCAGCCCCTCCGCCGCGGCGGTGCGCTCCGAGGAGATCGTCGCGCCCATGAACACGCCGTGCTCCCAGCTCTCCGCCTGGGCGACGAGGGGCACGTTGGTGGCCCGGCGGCCGCCGAAGACGATGGCGTCGAGCGGCACGCCCTCGGGGTCGTCCCAGCCGTCCGCGATCGTCGGGCACTGGGCTGCCGCGACCGTGAACCGGGAGTTCGGGTGGGCGGCCGGCTCCGCCGAGGCGGGGGTCCAGTCGCGCCCCCGCCAGTCGGTGAGGTGCGCGGGAGGGGTGTCCGTCAGCCCCTCCCACCACACGTCACCGTCCGGGGTGAGCGCGACGTTGGTGAAGATCGTGTCGTGGCCGAGCGTCTCGACGGCCGCGGGGTTGGTGCTGACTCCCGTGCCCGGGGCGACGCCGAAGAACCCCGCCTCCGGGTTGATGGCGCGCAGCGAGCCGTCGGGCCCGCGCCGCAGCCACGCGATGTCGTCGCCGATCGTCTCGACGCGCCAGCCCGGGAGCGTCGGCCGCAGCATCGCGAGGTTCGTCTTGCCGCAGGCCGAGGGGAACGCGGCGGCGACGTGGTACCGGCGGCCCTGCGGCGACGTCAGCCGGACGAGCAGCATGTGCTCGGCGAGCCAGCCCTCGTCGCGCCCCATGACCGACGCGATCCGCAGCGCGAAGCACTTCTTGCCGAGCAGCGCGTTGCCGCCGTAGCCCGAGCCGTACGACCAGATCTCGCGCGTCTCGGGGAAGTGCGAGATGTACTTCGTCGTGCTGCAGGGCCAGGGCACGTCGACGTCGCCGGTGCTCAGCGGAGCGCCGACCGAGTGCACCGCCGGGACGAACGGTGCGCCCGCCTCGATGAGATCGAGGACGGAGCGGCCCACGCGCGTCATGACGTGCATGCTGACGACGGCGTACGGCGAGTCGGTGAGCTGCACGCCGGCGTGGGACAGGGGGCCTCCGACGGGTCCCATGGAGAAGGGCACCACGTACATCGTCCGGCCCCGCATGCTGCCGGCGAACACCGCGTCCAGCTCCGCGCGCATGGCCGAGGGCTCGCGCCAGTTGTTGGTCGGACCCGCGTCGGCCTGGTCGACCGAGCAGATGAACGTGCGCGACTCGACCCGCGCGACGTCGTCGGGGTCGGAGCGCGCCAGGTAGCTGCCGGGGCGCAGGCTCGGGTCGAGCGGCAGGAGCGTCCCTGTGCGCACCATCTGGGCCACGAGCGCGCGCCGCTCGTCGTCCGACCCGTCGCACCAGACGACCGCGTCGGGCTCCGTGAGCTCGGCGACGGCGTCGACCCAGGCGTGGACGTCTCCCTGCACGGCGACCGCCGTGACGTCGGCGAGCGTACGGGCGGGGGTCGTGGTGGGCGCCTCGATGAGCGTCGTCATGGTGCTAGTTCTCCTTCGCGGTGATGCGGGTACAGCCATCGTGTGGTCAAGGCACGGCGATCCACGGGGAACATAGGCTGTCAAGTTTCACGCTTCTTGACATAGAGTCACGTTGTGGCCGCACAGGACAGGGATCGCGACGACGCCGGGTCGAACGGTGCCCCCGACGCGCTGACCCTCGGGCGCCGCCTGCGGCACCTGCGCACGGCGCGCGGGCTGACGCTCGACGACCTCGGCCGCCGGGTCGGCGTGACGCCGAGCCTGCTGTCCCTGTTCGAGAACGGCCGCCGCGAGCCCCGCCTCGCGCTGCTGCGCACCCTCGCCGACGAGCTCGACGTGACCGTGGCCGACCTGCTGGACCCCGAGCCGCCGTCGCGACGGGCCGCGCTCGAGATCGCGCTCGACCGCGCGCAGCGGTCAGCCGGCTTCGAGCGCCTCTCCCTGCCGACCGTCCGGCCGGGTCGGTCCTTGCCCCTGCCCGTGCTCGAGCAGATCGTCGGGCTGCACGCCGAGCTCGCCCGGCGCGACCTCGAGGCCGTCGCGACCCCCGAGGAGGCGCGCCGTGCGAACACGCAGATCCGCCTCGAGCGGCAGCGGCGGGACAACTACCTGCCCGAGATCGAGCGGCTCGCGGAGACCATGGCGCGCAAGGCCGGGTACACGGCGGGGGCGCTCACGCACCGGGCGGTGTCCCGGATGGCCGAGCAGCTCGGGTTCGCGATCATCCACGTGGACGACCTGCCGGCCTCGACGCGGACTGTCACCGACCTCGCGCACGGCCGGGTGTACCTGCCGCCGGCCTCGACGCCCGGTGGCCACGGGCTGCGCTCGCTCGCGCTGCAGGCCATCGCGCACCGCGTGCTCGGGCACGAACGGCCGACGTCGTACGACGACTTCCTGCGCCAGCGCATGGAGACCACCTACTTCGCGTCCTGCTGCCTCATGCCCGAGTCGGCCGCGGTGGAGCACCTCCAGCAGCACAAGAAGGAGAAGGACCTCGCCATCGAGGACCTGCGGGACGCGTTCGGCGTGACGCACGAGGCGGCGGCGCAGCGGTTCACCAGCCTGGCGACGCACCACCTCGGCATCCCGGTGCACTTCGTGCGGATCGGCGGGGACGGGGCGATCTACCGCGCGTACGCGAACGACGGCCTGCCGCTGCCCACGGACGTGACCGGGGCGATCGAGGGTCAGCTCGTCTGCCGGAGCTGGGGGGTGCGGCGCGCGCTGACCCGCCGCGACCGCACCTCGGAGTCGTACCAGTACACCGACACGCCCGAGGGCACGTTCTGGTGCTCGACGCAGACGGGCTCGGGCACCACCGGCCAGCTCGCGCTCGCCGTCGGCGTGCCGTTCGCGTCGGCGACGTGGTTCCGCGGGCGCGACACGACGGTCCGCCACCAGTCGACCTGCCCGGACGAGGCGTGCTGCCGCCGTCCGCCGGCCACGGCCTCCGCCCGCTGGCAGGACGCGTCGTGGCCCAGCGCCCGGATCCACCAGCAGGTGTTCACCGCGCTGCCCACCGGGGCGTTCCCGGGCGTGGACGCGCGCGAGGTGTACGCGTTCCTCGACCGGCACGCGCCGCCGACGTCGGACGAGGCGGTCGACGGCTAGGCCGACGGGCCGTTCACCCGCCGCATCTCGTCGGCGAGCGCGGGGTTGGTGGGCTCGAGCTGGGTGATCACGTTCTGCACCACCCCGGGCGCCTTGTTCTGGCTCAGCTTCGCCCGGGCGTCGAACCGGGTGACCCGCAGGCGCAGGCCGACGGTGCCCTTCGCCGTGCGTCGGGTGCCGGCCTCGTCCTCGCTCAGGCTGCGGCCGCCCGGGTGGTGCTGCTCGAAGTGGTCGGTGAGCAGCGAGAGCATCGCGTAGTTCTCGTCGTCGGACAGGATCTCGGGCGTGCCGTACAGGTGCGCGGTGACGTGGTTCCAGGTGGGGACCAGGTCGCCGGGCGCGTACCAGCTGGGGGAGACGTAGTCGTGCGGCCCCTGCACGATGACGAGGATCTCGTGCCGCCCGAGCTCGTGCAGGACGTCGTCGGGCCGGCCGAAGTGGCTGACGATCGTGAGGCCGTCGCCGTCCTCGACCAGCGCGGGGTAGTGGGACGCGACCAGCCCGGTCGACGCCGGCGAGACGAAGGTCGCCCACGGGTTCTGCCGGACGAGGCGCTTCACCTCCTCCGGGTCGGTCATCAGGTAGCGCGGCGTATGGCGCATCAACGGCTCCCGTCGTGGTGGGGTGCCGACCGCGGGACCCATCGGGCGCCGAGCTCGGCAGCGGTCGGCGCGCCGGCGGGCAGGGGAGCGGCGTCGGGCGCGGGGCGCAGGCCCTGCAGCTGCAGCTCGACGTAGCGGCGCCGGAGGGCTGCGGTGCGGTCGGCGTCGCCGAGCCGGAGCGCGGTCAGCTGCTCCCAGATCATCGCGAGGTCCTGCGGGTCGGCGTCGGCGCGCACGACGCCGGCGGCCTGCGCGGCAGCCAGGATGTCACGGCCGAGCCGGCCGGCCTCGTCGGCCAGGCGGCGGTGCTCGTCGGACGGCGTGAACAGCCCGGCCAGGTTGACGGTCAGGCCGTGCACGTCGGCGGCGACGATGCCGCGGACGAACTCGGCGAACGTGTCCCACGGGTCGTCGAGCTCCTGCGCGGCCCGCGCGACCACGAGGTACTCCGCCAGCCCGTCGAGGCAGAGCTGCGCGAGCAGCGCCTCCTTGCTGGGGTAGCGGCGGTAGAGCGCGCTGATGCCGACGCCGGCGGCCTGCGCGACGGCCGCGACGGGGGCGGTCGGGTCGCCCGTCAGCACCTCGCGGGCCGCCGCGAGGATCGTGACGTCGTTGCGGGCCGCCTGACCGCGCCGACCGCTCAAGGCCTCCATGAGGCTCACGGTAGCACTTGAACGGAACGGATCATTCCGCTACGCTCGGACCTAACGGAATGAATCATTCCGTTCCGACGATGGAGGCGACGACATGAGCACCGGATTCGACGTCCTGGACCGCGCGCACACCGCGCTGCGCACCACGGCCGCGGCCTTGACCACTGGGGACCTGCGCCGCGCGACGCCGTGCGCGGAGTGGGACGTGGCGCAGGTGCTGCAGCACGCGGCCGGTGACCAGCGCGCGTACGCGTACTTCCTGACGGGTTCCGACGGACCGACGGGGGACCCGTTCGCCCCCGACGGCGTCCTCGTCGTGCCACCGCTCGAGCTCGTCGGTCCGGCGATCGACGCCACCGCGCGCGCGTACGCCGGGGTCGACCCGGAGGGCACGGCGCCCACACCCCTGCCGCAGGGCGTCCTGCCCGCCCGGACCGCGGCCGGCGCGGCCGCGCTCGACGCCGCCGTCCACGCGTGGGACCTCGCCGTCGCGGCGGGCCTCCCGTCGCCGCTCGACGACGAGCTCGCGGCCCTGATCCTGCCCACGGCACGCGCACTGGTGGAGCCCTTGCGGCAGTGGGGTGCCTACGCGGCCGAGCTCCCCGTGGGCCACGACGGCCCGGCCGGCGAGCTCCTGCGCTACCTCGGGCGGGACCCGCGGTGGACGCCAGCCGGGTGAGACCGCGGACGGAGACGGCGACCGTCCGATATGTGAGATGCCTTGACAGCATATGGACGCGGTCGCACACTCGACGCATGTCCATCGCCCGCACCGTGCCTGTGCTCCCGCTTCGCGCGGGATCCGTCGACGTCGCGTCGACGCGCCGGTGTCTCTGTCGAATGTGTCGCTGACGACCCAGTCGTAGCCGGTCCCCGCAGCTCCGAAGAGAGCTCCCCGCAGGCGTTCCGCCTGGTCCGAGGGTCGGGATCAGTCCCGCCGCACCGCGGCGCAGCCCGTCACCGCCCGCCGTCCGGCGTCGGTGCACGGACCACACAGTGGCCAGCGTGACCATCGATGGAGCTTGACGTGCCGAACCGTACCCGTATCGATCTGCTTCCCATCCAGGAGGCCGTCGCCGCCGCCTCGCCGAGCGCATGGCGCGACGGTCTCGTCGTGGCGCAGGAGGCCGGCGCGATCACCGTCGCGCTCCTGGACGGCCAGGTGGCCGTGCTCGCCACCCGTGCCGCCCCGGCGCTCGGCGAGCCCGTCGCCGTGCACCTGGTGGCCGAGGTCGTCGCTCTGGGGGGCGCGTGGTACGCGGCGCGCCCCGTGATCGGCTAGGCCGTCTGCATCGAGGCCATCGCGGCCCTGCACGCGTCGACCATGGCCGTGCACGCCGCGGCGCAGATGCGGCAGTGCTCCGACGTGTCGGCGTGCATGGAGCACTCCGCCGCGCAGGCCTCGCCCATCGTCATGCAGGCCGTCATCATCGAGGTCATGACGCCCATGTCGTAGCCGTTCGGGCGCATCATCATCCGCATCATCGTCATGGCGACGTCTGCGGTGTTCATACACATGGACGCACATCGGCCCATGCCCTCGCTGCCGTCGGCGTCCGCGCACATCGTGGCCGCCATCGAGGCCGCCGAGCACGCCTCGATGCAGTCCTGCATCATCGGCATCTCCATGCCCGTCATGCCCTTCGGCATGGACTTCATCATGTCCGCCATCATGCTCATGGTTGGTCTCCGCTCTCGTCGCCACCCCGGAAATCCTTCCCTTGCGACGGTACGCCGGGCGCTCGGCGCGGCGCCACGGTCCAGGCGGTCCCATCGGGAGTCGTCGCGGACGCAGCCGCGGCCTCCTAAGGTCGTTTCCGGACGGAAGGCGTCCGGAAACGAGGGGCGATGAGCGGCGACCAGAACCCGACCGCGCGGGCGCTCACCACGCTCGAGCTGATCCAGGCGAGCCCCGGGATCACCGCGGAACGGATCGCGGACACGCTCGGCGTCTCGGAGCGGGCGGCCCGGCGCTACGTCGGCAACCTGCGCGACGCCGACATCCCGATCGTCTCGGAGCGAGGCCCCTACGGCGGCTACCGGGTGGGCCGGGGCCTGCGGCCGCCCCCGCTCCTGTTCACGGCACCGGAGGCGTTGGCGCTGGTCATGGCGGTGCTGGACGGGCACCACGACCTCGACGACCCGACCGAGCCGGTGGGCACGGCCATCAGCAAGATCCTGCGCTCGCTGCCCGAGKCGGTCGCGGCGCCGGTCCGGGCGGTCCGGGACGTCGCCGCACCCGCGCCCGACCGGGCGGCCGCGCGTCCGGACCCCGGTACCGCGACGACCCTCGTGCAGGCGTGCGCCGGGCACCGCCGCGTCCGGGTGGCGTACCGGTCCGAGAGCGGCAACGCCTGGGACACCGAGGTCGAACCGTGGGCGGTCGTCGTTCGGCACGGCCGCTGGTACCTGCTGTGCCACTCGGTCGCCTCCGACGCCCGCCGCGCGTACCGCGTGGACCGGGTGGAGCGCGTCGACGTCCTGGACGCGACGTTCGTCCCGCCCGTCGACCTCGACCCGGTGGCCGAGCTCGAGGCACACCTGGCGACGGGGTGGGAGTTCGCCGTCGACGTCGTCGTCCAGGCCCCGGCGCACCGGGCGCAGCACTGGCTCCCGCGGGGTCTCGGCCGGCTCGAGCCGGTGGACGGGTCGTCGTGCCGCCTGGTGGGCACGACGAGCAACCCCTACTGGTACGCCGAGCGGCTCGCGTCGGTGCCCGTCGACTACCGGGTGCTCGGTGGACCGGAGCTGCTGGCGACCGTCCGGTCGCTGGGCCGACGGATGCTGGCGGCCACCGAGGAGGCCGCCGGCACCGTCGTCACCACTCCCGGATCCAGCTGAGCGGCGTCCCCGAGACCGGCCGCCAGTCCAGCGGCGGGTCCTCGCCGACGCGACCGTCCACCACCTCGCGGAGCAGGTCGGCGTGGCCGGTGTGGCGGCCGTACTCCTCGATGAGGTCGAACAGCAGCCGTCGCAGGATGGCGTGGTTGCCGTCGTCGTCGCCGTCGTGGACCTGCTGGTCCAGGCCGCCGTTCTCGAGGGCCTCGGCGAGCCGGTCGCGCGACCGGGCCACCGCCTCGTCCCACGCGGCGTAGAGCTGCTCGGGTGTGTCGTCGACGGCCGACAGGAGCTCGGTGTCGTTCTCGCCCCACGTCTCCGGCCGCCACATCTCGCCGGGGTGCTGGCCCGCGAGCTTCCACCGGAACGTGGTGTCCTCCACCGCGGCGAGGTGCTTGAGCAGGCCGCCGAGCGTGAGGGCGGAGACGCCGATGTGCTGTGCGAGGCCGGCGCTGTCGAGTCCGTCGGCCTTCCAGCGGAACGTCGTGCGGAGCCGGTCGAGGGCGCCGACGAGGTGGTCGAGCTCGGTGCCCGCGAGGGGCGGCATCCAGGGTGCGATCTTGGTCATGGGCGTGACGCTAGGACCGGTTCCGGACGATCTGCGTCCGGAACCTCCCGCGGTTTCCTCAGCTTTCCGTGGTTCCCGCCGGGTTGTCGTCGCCGGCCAGGTACGTGCCGTGACCCTCGACGACGAGCCCGTCCGTGAACACCAGGACCTCGTCGACCACGTTGCCGCGCTGGTTGCGGTAGCTGATGACCAGCACGCTCACGCCGGCGAACACGCGCTCGACGGTGAAGTGCAGGTCGGGGATCCGTCGCAACCCCTCGGTCCAGTACGCGCGCAGGGCGTCCTTGCCCCGCAGGACGCCTCCGGACTCCGGAACGATCCGGGCGGCGACCGGCGAGGTGAACACCACGTGGTCGGCGAAGTGGTCCAGCAGGGCGTCGAGGTCATGCGCGTTCCAGGCGGCGGCCCAGGCGGCGCTGAAGGTCGCGGGGTCGGGCACGGTCATGGCAGGGCGCCCTCGTCGACCGTGGCTGCCCAGCTGGCCAGCACCTTGAGCGCGTCGGCCGTGGAGCTGTCCGCCGCCGCCGTGTAGACGAGCATCGTCAGCCCCGGGTCCGCGGGCAGCTGCAGCGTGTCGTAGTCGAGCTCGAGGCGACCCACGACCGGGTGGTTGATCAGCTTGGTCCCGCCGCGGTGCAGGTGCACGTCGTGGGTGGCCCAGCGGGTGCGGAAGTCCTCGCTGCGGGTGGAGAGCTCGCCCACCAGGTCGGACAGCGCACGGTCGTACGGGTGCCGGCCGGCCTCGGCGCGCAGGATGCCGACGGTGTCGTTCGCCGCGCGCTCCCACTCGATCCAGAAGTCCTTGGCCTGCGGGTCGAGGAACGCGAACCGGGCGTGGTTCGCCGGGCGCGCGGGATCGCGGTACACCGGGGAGTACAGGGCGCGGCCGAGGGCGTTGCTGGCGAGGATGTCCAGCCGGTCGTTGCGGACGACGGCCGGCGCCCCGATCATCGCGTCCAGCATCGCCTGGACGCTCGGGCGCACGTGCCGCGCCGCCGGGCGCCGTCGGGCCCGGGCGGGCTGCGGCCCGGCGGTCCGCGCCAGGTCGAACAGGTGGGTGCGCTCCGCCTCGTCGAGCTGCAGGGCGCCGGCCAGGGCGTCGAGCACGCCCTCCGAGACCCCGCCGAGGTTCCCGCGCTCGAGGCGCGTGTAGTAGTCGACGCTCACGCCGGCGAGCATCGCGACCTCCTCGCGGCGCAGCCCCGGGACGCGCCGGTGGGTGCCGTAGACCGGCATGCCGGCCCGCTGGGGCGTGATCCTGGCGCGCCGGGAGGCCAGGAAGTCCCGGACCTCGTCGCGGTTGTCCATGGGACCGACCGTACGGCGCGAGCCGCCCGGGAGGCAGGTCCTGCCAGTACCTGGAACGGCACGGCCGCCGCGGTTTCGCCCGCACCCGGCGTGCGGGCGCCGTCGTCTCCGCCTAGCGTCGGGCGACGTGCTGCCAGATGCGGGGTCACCCCCGGACGCGTCGGGCGAGGTCGAGGAGCCTCGCCCGGTCCTCGACGGTCGGTACCGGCTCGACGACGTCCTCGGCCGCGGCGGCATGGCGACGGTGCACCGCGCCCACGACCTCCTGCTCGAGCGGGACGTCGCCGTCAAGGTGTTCCCCGCCGTGCACGAGGATGCCGACGACCTCCTGCGCAACCGCGCCGAGATCCGCGTGCTGGCCACCCTGAGCCACCCGGGCCTGGTCACCCTGCACGACGCGGGCACGGTCCACGGCGACGACCGCTCGCAGCAGGTGTACCTCGTCATGGAGCTGGTCGCCGGCCCGACGCTCGCCGAGCGCCTGCGGCGCGGGACCCTGAGCGACGCGCAGGTCGCGGTGGTCGGCAGGGACGTGGCCGAGGCGCTGGCGGTGGTGCACGCGCAGGACATCGTCCACCGCGACATCAAGCCGGCCAACGTCCTGCTGACCAGGCCCGACGCGCTCGACGACGACGCCCCGACGGGCCACGCGGTCAAGCTGGCCGACTTCGGCATCGCCCGGCTGGCCGGCGCCACCCGGCTGACGATGACCGGCATGACGCTCGGCACCGTGCACTACCTGAGCCCGGAGCAGGCGACCGGCACCGCACTCGGACCGGCCAGCGACGTGTACGCGCTGGGCCTGGTGCTCATCGAGTGCGCGACCGGCCGCGCGGCCTTCACGGGCACGCCCGCCGAGGTCGCGACCGCCCGCCTGACCTCCGTCCCGGTGGTGCCCGCCGAGCTCCGGCCGGAGCTGGGCGACCTGCTCGCGCGGATGACGCGCCTGTCGCCCGACGATCGACCCACCGCGGACGAGGTCGCGGCCGGCCTCGCCGCGCTCGTGGGCCCGACCTCCGGCGAGACCCTCGTGCTCCCCGTGGCCGAGCCCACGGCCGAGGGCGTGGCCGAGCCCACGTCCGAGCGCGTGGCCCCCACCGCACAGGGCCCCGCCGACGAGGCGGCCGATCGCGCCGCCGATCCTGCGACCCAGGAGCTGCCGCCGACGGTCGCCGCACCCGCGGCGCCGGTGGGGTGGCGGGCGCGCGTCCGCTCGGCCCGCTGGGCTGTCGCCGCCGGGGCGGTGGCGCTGGTGGCCGGCGGCGCCGTTCTCGTCGGGCACCTGGCATCGGACGGCACCGAGCCGTCCGTCGCCCCGACCTACCCGGCCGTCCCGGGGACGATCGGCGAGGCGCTGACCCAGCTGCAAGAGAGCGTCGAGCCGTGAGGCGGCCCATCGCCCTGGTGCTCGGTGCCGGCCTGCTGCTCGCGGGGTGCGGCACCAGCCCCGACCTGGCCCCCGACCGGGCGCACACCCTCCAGGAGACGGTCCTCGCCGTCAGCCAGGCGGCGAGCGAGGCGCGCTGGGCCGACGCGTTGGTCCTGCTCGACGAGGCCCGGACCGAGCTCGACGCCGGGGCCGACGCCGGCGAGGTCTCGACCGCGCGCTACCGGGAGGTCGACGCCGCCCTCGAGCGGGTCGAGGCCGAGATCACGGCCGAGCAGGCCCGGATAGCGGCCGAGCAGGCGGCCGCCGAGCAGGCCGCGGCGGAGGCGTCGGCGGCGGCGACGGAACCCGCACCGGCACCGGCTGCCCCTCCGGCCAAGGGCAACGACAAGGACAAGGGCCCGGGCAAGGGCAAGGGCGGGAAGTAGCCCCGCCGGGATCAGGAGCTGCGCAGCCAGCGCGCCGCCGCCGCGGTCTCGCCCACGCCCACCGCGACGAAGACCCACTGCACGGGCGACGTCCAGCCGATGAGGGGCAGCTGCGCGAGCACCCACCCCGTGAGCACGAGGCCGGCGGCCAGCCCGGCCTGGGCGGCGCGCGGGTGCCGGCGCAGCCCGAGGACCAGGGCCGCGCCCTGCGGCACCGCGATGCACAGCCCGAGCGCGGCGGCGGGGAGCACGGGCGCGTCGACGATCGGGAGCTGGTCCACCAAGGGCGCGAACTGTCCGGAGAGGAACCCCTGCACGCCGGCGACCGCGCCGACCGTGGTGAACCCCTCGAGCGCGAGCGTCCAGCGGCGGGCGCCCGGCCCCGTCACGGCACCAGGAGGAGGGCCGGGGACCCCAGCTCGTCCGGGCACGCCTGCAGCAGCCGGTCCGCCAGGTGCCGCAAGGCCCGTGCGGCCGCCACCTCGGTGCCGACCTCGGGCGCGTCGACGTCGTACGCGCTGAACCGCGCACGGCCGTAGCCGTCGAGCGTCGCGCCGGTCGACGTGGTGAGGACGGCGTGGGCGCTGGTGGTCAGGTCGTCGGCGGCGTCCATGAGGTGGATCGCCACGGTCCAGGTCTCGGTCACGGCTCGGCTCCTTCGTCGTCGTCGTCGTCGTCGTCGCACTCCAGCCTGCGCCGGACCCCGAGCAGCGACCAGGGCACAAGGTCCTGAGGATCAGGGGGACGATCCGGGCGATCACCGATGCGCGCGAGGGGTCCCCGGTCGCATCCTGGTGGTGCCCGGTCATCGAGGCCGGCACGAGAGGAGCACGACATGGGCACCATCCACGACGGCATGGCTCGCGAGGGCCTGGTCCGGCCGATCGACGGCCGTGTGCTGGGCGGCGTCTGCGCCGGGCTGGGCCGGCGGTTCGGCATCGACCCCTGGTTGGCACGGCTCCTGTTCGTGCTGATCCTGTTCGTCGTCCCGGGCAGCCAGCTGCTCGTCTACCCGATCCTGTGGATCCTGATGCCGACCGAGCGCTGGGTCCCGGCGCAGGGCCCGACGACCGGTCCGGCGGGCTCGGGGGCGTGACGTCCAGCGTCCTGCTCCACGTCCCGCACAGCTCGCGCGCGGTCCCCGCCGACGTCCGGGCGGGGATCGTGCTGTCGGACGTCGACCTCGAGCGCGAGCTCGACCGGATGACCGACTCGCTCACCGACGAGCTCGCGCTGGCCGTGTCGGGGGACGTCGTCGTCGCGCCCGTCTCGCGGCTGGTCGTCGACGTCGAGCGTTTCCCCGACGCGCGCGAGGCGATGAACGAGGTCGGCATGGGCGCGGTCTACACGCGGACGCACGACGGCCGGGTGCTGCGGGAGGCGGTGGACCCGACGCTGCTCGACAGGTACTTCCACCCGCACGCCGCCGCCGTGACGGCCCGCGTGGGCCGGCTGCTCGCCGAGCACGGTCGGGCCGTGGTGCTCGACCTGCACTCGTACCCGACCGTCCGCCTGCCGTACGAGCGGGCCGCCGCCGACGCCCCCCGCCCGCAGGTCTGCCTCGGCACGGACCCCGTCCACACGCCGGCCTGGCTCGTCGACGCCGGCCGCGCCGCGTTCGACGGCTGGGAGGTCGCGCTCGACTCCCCGTTCGCGGGGACCTACGTGCCGCTCGCACACCACGGCACGGACCCGCGGGTGGTCTCGCTCATGATCGAGCTCCGGCGCGACACGTACCTGGACGAGACGACCGTGCAGGCCACGGGAGGGTTCGACCAAGTGGTGGCGGGGCTCGCCCGCCTGGTCGACGGCCTCGCGAGCCGCTGAGTTACACCGTGGACGAGAGGTGCCGAGGCCGGCGCTGCGACGGGAGCAGCAGACCCGTCGGGGCCGGGACGACCTTCTCCAGCTCGTCGACGAGCGCGCGCCAGCACCGCTCGGCCTGGCGCATCTGCGTCGACACCGTCTCCGGGGCCACGTGGCCCACGATCCCGGCGCCGTCCGCGGCGTCGAGGGCGTCGAGCGCGCGCTCGACGGTCTGGCGGGCCGCGCGGTAGTTCGTCGTGTCCCGCGCGGCGGGCGGCGTCATGACCTCGAGCGCGGCGGCGGCGTCGTCGAACAGCGAACGCACCAGCGCGACCGCGTGGGGGCGGTCGCCCATGGGCATCCGGGCGGCGGCGTCGGCGACCGCGCTGACCAGGGTCGACTGGGCGAGCCGCTCGACCGTGGACCGCAGCGCGTCGGGGTCCAGCTGGATGGCGAGCAGGAGCACGACCGTCCGGCCCAGCAGGGTCTCCGACCGCATCCGCGCGGTCCGGCGGCGCTCGGCCGCCACGCGGGCCTCGTTCTCGGCGCGCAGCACCTCGGCGTGGGCCTCGCGCTCCCGCCGCTCGGCCGCCTGGCGGGCCGCCGTCGCGCGCCGCGCCACCAGCTCCGTAGCCACGCGCACGTGCTGCTCGCTCTCGGCCTGCCCGCGGTGCACGAGCTCGACCGCGCACTGGTTCACGGGGGCCGCGAACCCGGTGTCCGTGTACCCGAAGAGCGCGATGCGGTGCTCCTCGGCCCAGAGCACCGACGTCTTGGTGTACCCGGAGCGGGAGTAGAAGACGGCGACCGAGGCGCCGGCGGCCGCCCGCAGGTCCTCGAGGTCGTCACGGCCGACGGGGCTGCGCCGGTGCTCGACGCGGGCGGCGAAGTCGGCGCCGATGAGGTCCAGGTCGGTGGTGGTGCCGGTGGGCGTGACGCGGACGTCGGTGCGCGCGAGGACGGTGCGCGCGTGCCGCTCGGCAAAGCGCTCCGCATCCCGCCACTGCGGGTCCTTGCCCGCTACGCTCACGTCCACCTCCTCGGTCCGGCCCCGGAACTGGCCCTTCTGTGCCCGGGAGTCTCAGACGCCGACGTCGACGCTATTGACCGTCGTGGGGTGCGGACTCCTCCATCCGAGTGACCCCGCCGGCGCAAACACGCGATCCGACGACACCCCCGGACGAATCGACCGGGTGAATTCCGCCTTCCCGGTGCAACGCACGGTTGCCCCACGACAACCGTTCACCCGTTCGGCTGCCAGCCCGTCCAGTGGTGCACGCGTGCGCGGATGACGGGACCCTGCGACGGCACCTCGCGGTACGGCGCGTAGCGCTCCTGCAGGGCCGCGAGCTCGGCGGGTGCGGGCGGCCCGTCGAGAACCTCGGCCGTCGCGTCGGCGCGGACCCACCACAGCCGGGTCCAGTCCGTCGACCAGTGGTCGACGAGGAAGGCCACGCTCGGGTTCTCGCGGATGTTGCGCAGCCTCCGCAGGTCCGTGCTGCGCTTGGGC
Organism: Cellulomonas sp. P4_D11; assembly: GCF_056401915.1. Classification (NCBI taxonomy): domain Bacteria; kingdom Bacillati; phylum Actinomycetota; class Actinomycetes; order Micrococcales; family Cellulomonadaceae; genus Cellulomonas; species Cellulomonas sp. P4_D11. Next base: position 27,880 of record NZ_JBFUIK010000036.1, read on the forward strand.
TTGTGGTCGACGGTCACCACGACGACGTCGCCGAGAAGCGCGAACGTCACCGGGACGAGGTGGGGGCGCAGGTCCGCGCCGGTCGTCGCCAGCACCGCGCGCTCCGCGGCGACGAACCTCGACCGGCACTCGTGCGCGTCCACGGCCACCAGTCTGCGAGGCTGGCGCCATGACGGCACGGTGGCCGGCGTTCGCCCCGGCACTCGATCGCGCGGCGCACCACGCACGGGAGTGGCTCCTGTCCCTCCCGGAGCGGCCCGTCCACCCGACGGCCGACGCCGACCAGCTCGCCGCGGTGCTCGGCGGGCCCCTGCCGGACGGCCCGACCGCGCCCGAGGTCGTCGTCGACGAGCTGGCGGCCGGCATCGAGCCCGGGCTCATGGGGATGCCCTCGGGCCGGTTCTTCGGCTGGGTCATCGGCGGCACGCACCCGGCGGCCCTCGCGGCCGACTGGCTGACCAGCGCGTGGGACCAGAACACGGCCCTGCGGCACGCGACGCCCGGGGTGGTGGCGGTCGAGGAGGCCGCCGGCGCGTGGGCGCTCGACCTGCTCGGGCTGCCCGCGGGTGCCGACGTCGGGTTCGTCACGAGCGCGACCATGGCGAACTTCACCGGCCTGGCCGCCGCGCGTCAGCAGGTGCTCACCGACGTGGGCTGGGACCTCGACCAGGACGGGCTGGCCGGTGCGCCGCGCGTCCGGGTGCTCGTCGGGGCCGAGCGGCACGAGACGGTCGACCTCGCGCTGCGCTACCTGGGGCTCGGCGCGCCCACGATCGTGCCGGCCGACCGGCAGGGCCGCCTGGTCGTCGGCGAGCTCGAACGAGCCCTCGGCGACGGTCCGACCATCGTGTGCCTGCAGGCGGGCAACCTGCACTCCGGCGCGTCCGACCCCATGGCCGACGCCATCGCCGTGGCGCACGCCCGCGGCGCCTGGGTGCACGTCGACGGCGCGTTCGGGCTCTGGGCGGCCGCCTCCCCGCGGCTGCGCGGGCTGCTCGACGGCTACGAGCGGGCCGACTCGTGGGGCACCGACGCGCACAAGACGCTCAACGTGCCGTACGACTGCGGGCTCGCGATCGTCGCGCGGCCCGAGCCGCTGCGCCGGGCCTTCGGCATGCGCGCCGACTACTTCGCGACCTTCCAGGGGGCGGGGGACCCGATGGAGAAGGTGCCCGAGCTGTCACGGCGCGCCCGCGGGGTCCCCGTGTGGGCCGTCCTGCGGTCGCTGGGCCGGTCCGGCGTCGCGGACCTGGTCGACGGCCTCGTCGCGCGCGCCCGCCAGATCGCCGACGGCATCGCCGCGATCGACGGCGCCGAGATCCTCAACGACGTCGTGTTCACGCAGGTCAGCGTCGCGTTCGGCAGCGACGAGCGCACCCGCGAGGTCACCGCGCAAGTGCTGGCCGACGGGGCGACGTGGATGTCCGGGTCCCGCTGGCAGGGCCGGGACGTGCTCCGCGTCTCGGTGAGCAACTGGTCGACCGACGACGAGGACGTCGCCCGCTCGGTCGACGCGGTACGCCGCGCGGCGACCTGACCTCTACGACCGCTCGAGCACCACGCGCCACGGCCGCACCGTGACCGCGAGCACCCCGTCCCGCACCGCCTGGTCGTCCTGCGTCGCCAGCCGCACGGCGTCCTCCAGGGACGCGACGTCGAGGACCGTCATCCCGCTGCCCTCGACGTCCTCGAACGGACCGGCGGCGACGAGCTCGCCGGCGGCGTGCCGCCGCTGGAGGAACGCGTAGTGGCCGGCGATGCCCGGGTGGTCCCCGACGGGCCGGCCGTCGGGGACTGCGGGGCCGCGGACGTGCAGGAGGACGAACCGGCTCATGGCTTCCTCAGTGCTGGTCGGGGTCGACGGGACGCGCGGCCGGAGGCCCCGCCGGCGGGTCGAACGGGTTGCCGGGTCCCGCCGCGAGGGGCTGCACGACCACCGGGGTGCGGAACCGCCGGCTCCAGCGAACCAGGGCGACGACGCCCGCGGCAATCGCTCCGCCGAACGCGAGCCACGGGAGCAGGACGCCGAGGACGATGACGATGCCGGAGACCAGCGAGACGAGCGCGTTCCAGCCGGTGGACAGGCCTTCCACGAAGGACTGCGGGCCGGTCGGGGGCACAGGCGGCGCAGGCGGCTCGACGTACGGCGGCAGGTCGGGGCCGACGAGGGTGACGTGGATGGTCGACAGCGAGACCTGCTCGGCGAGGGCCGACCGCTGGGAGAGCAGCGTCTCGAGGCTGGTCTCGCGCTCGGTCAGCGCGTTCTCGGCCGTGACGATCTCGTCGTGCGTGGTCGCGGTGGCCAGCAGGTTCTCCATGCGGCCGACCGAGAGCTGCATCGCGTGGATGCGGGCGTCGAGGTCCTGCGACGCCGCGGTGACGTCCTTCTTCGCGAGGTTCACCTTGTCGACGTCGCCCAGCTCGCGCAGGGCGACCAGCGTCGGGGTCACGGCGGCGGCGGGGAGCCGGATCGTCAGCGCGGCGGTGCCCACCTCCGTCTCGGTCTGCGCCTGCTCGGCGCGGTCGTCGACCCGGCCGCCGGAATCCTCGGTGAGCCGGACGATCTCGTCGGCGGCGACCCGGGGGTCCTTCACCGACATCGCGACGTCGCCGGTCTGGATCACCTGGCGGTTGGCGTCGGCGTCGTTGGCGGCCGGGGCGACCGAGCCCTCGGCGCTGCCGTCCTGGACGCCGGCGTCGGAGCCGCCGCCCTGGTCCGCGCCGACGGCGCCGCCGTCGGCCTGGCTCTCGGAGTAGCCGGTGTCGGCGGACGAGCCGCTGTCGCCGGCGGAGCAGGCGCTGAGCGTGGCGCCGAGCGCGATGATGCCGACCACCGCCAGGCGGGCGGTGCGGGCGCGGACCTTCGAGCCGGGGCGGGTCGTCGTGGGGTTCATGGCCGTGAACGTAGGGCCGTCGGCGAGACTGTGGGCCGCCTGTGACTCAACTGTGACGGCGTCGGGACCCGCGGCACCGAATCGTGACCGGGCCGTCACCGGCCCGCGTTCTGCCTGCTCAGAGGCCGTAGGCCGTGGCGGTCCACAAGTGCACCGCAGCAAAGGCCCGCCACGGCCGCCACGACTCGGCCAGGCGGGCCACCTCGACCGCGGTGCCGACGCCCAGCGCCCGGCGCAGCACCAGGTCGCCGACGGGGAGCGCGTCCCGGTCGCCGAGCACACGCAGGGCGAGGTAGTCCGCCGTCCACGGACCGATGCCCGGCAGCGCGAGCAGGCGCTCGCGGACGTCGGGGGCGCCCGGGGTGAGGGAGAGCCCGTCGGCGCTCGCCCGCGCGAGGGCGTGCAGCGTGCGGGCGCGCGAGTGGGTGATCCGGACGACGGCCTGCAGCTCGACCGGGTCCACGGAGGCGAGCGTGGCCGGCGACGGGTAGACCGTCAGGCCGTCCGGCCCCGGCGTGCCGTACGCCGCGGCGAGCCGGCCGCCGAACGTGCGGGCCGCCGCGAGCGAGACCTGCTGGCCGAGCACGGTGGTCACGGCCGCCTCGAACCCGTCGGGGTGCCCGAGGATGCGCAGGCCCGGGCGCGCGCGGACGAGCGGGCCGAGGACCGGGTCGCCGGAAAAGGCGTCGTGGACGGCGCCGAGGTCGTCGGCGAGGCCGAACCAGGTGTCGGCGAGGGCCGCCAGATCGAGGTCCGCACCGGCGACGAGGTTGATCCGGTCCGGCGACAGGGCCGCCGTGACCACGGCGCCGCCGACGACCCGCCGGACGATGCTGCCCGACACCACCTCGACCCCGGGCACCGCGTGGGCGGCGAGGGAGGCGAGCGCGGGAGCGGGGTCGAACGGCCGCTGCAGCGTGAGAGCCGTGGTGATGGTCGAATCCTTACGATCGGCGGGCGAGGCGGCTTTACCAACACAAGATGGTCACATGGAAAGGATGCGCCCCACTCGTGACAGTGCTAGAACTGTTCTAGCTGATCGCCACGGGACTCCGGGGCGACCAGCCGGTCGCAAGTCGGGCCGCGTTGCCGAGGGTCACGGCGAGAGCCGGACCGCCCGTAAGGGTTCAGGGAGTGCGCCAAGCCTCGTGCCGGCGAGACGCCTCTCCGTGGCGCCCCGTCCCCGAGAAACGGGGACGGGGCGCACCTACGTACGCTGGCACCGTGCTGCAGCTGCTGCCCTCCGCCACCACCGACGACACCGTCGCCCACGACGTGCAGGGATTCGTCGTCCCGACGGTGTCGATCCTCGCCGCCGTCGTCGTCGCCTACCTCACGGCCACCTTCATCGCGGTCCTGGTCCGCCGGGTCGCGCGCAGGTCGGCGGTCGCAGCGGACCTGACCCGGCGGTCGCGCACCCCGATGCGGGCGGTCCTGTTCGTGGTCGCCGTCTGGATCGCGCTGCGGCTGAGCACGGACCCGTCCGACTGGACCCGGACGGCCGAGCACGTCCTGCTCATCGCGTTCATCATCACGATGGCCTGGCTCATCGGCAGCCTCGCCTTCGTGCTCGAGGACGCCGCCCTGCAGCGCTACCGGATCGACGTCGCCGACAACCGGCACGCCCGCCGCGTGCGCACGCAGGTGCAGGTGCTGCGTCGCCTGACCGTGGCCGTGCTGGTCCTCTGCGCGATCGCAGCGATCCTGCTCACGTTCCCGCCGGCGCGCGCGCTCGGGGCGAGCCTGCTGGCGTCGGCGGGACTCATCTCGATCGTCGCGGGCCTCGCGGCGCAGAGCTCGCTGGCCAACGTCTTCGCGGGGATGCAGCTGGCGTTCACGGACGCGATCCGGGTGGACGACGTCGTCGTCGTGAACGAGCAGTGGGGGCGCATCGAGGAGATCACGCTCACGTACGTCGTCGTGCACATCTGGGACGACCGCCGCCTGATCCTGCCGTCCACGTACTTCACGACGACGCCGTTCGAGAACTGGACCCGGCGCGCGGCCGACCTGCTGGGCACCGTCGAGCTCGACGTCGACTGGGACGCGCCGGTCGAACCGATGCGCGCGGAGCTCACGCGGCTCCTGCAGGAGACCGACCTGTGGGACCGGCGCGTGGGCATCCTGCAGGTCACCGACGCGGTCGGCGGCGTCGTACGGGTCCGGGCGCTGGCCAGCGCGGTCGACGCCCCGACGCTGTTCGACCTGCGCTGCTACGTGCGCGAGGGGCTGGTCGGCTGGCTGCAGCGGGAGGCGCCGCAGGGGCTGCCGAAGACCCGGTGGGAGGGCGGCCCGCCGACGGTCGGACGCCGGGCGCGGCCCGAGACGGCGCCGACGCCGACGCTTCCCGTCCCCGGCGGGTGGTCCGCCGACGACACGCAGACCATCCGCACCGGCGGCCAGGACTCGCGGTTGTTCACCGGCAGCATCGAGGCCCTCGAACGGTCCCGGAACTTCGCAGGCCCGGGTCAGGACGTGATCGACGAGCGCGAGCAGACCGCCGAGCAGCACGGCGAGGGTCGGCAGCCCTGAGCCCGATCCGCCCCGCCACCGCCGCGGGGGTCGTCGACCTCGTCGTCGGCCGCGTGCTCGAGATCGACGGGCGGGCGCGCGTGCTCGTCGACGGCGCCCCGCCGACCGGTCCGGACGGGTGGGCCGACGCCCTCGTCGAGCCGCTGCGCGCCGCCGGCCGCCCGGTGGTCCGGGTGCACGCGGACGACTTCCTGCGGCCGGCGTCGGTGCGGCTCGAGCACGGGCGGGACGACGCCGACGCCTACCTGGAGGACCGCCTCGACCTGCGCGCGCTCGCCCGCGAGGTGCTCGACCCGTTCAGGTCCACGGGCCGGTACCTGCCGACCCTGTGGGACGCCGTCGCCGACCGCGCCACGCGAGTGCCGTACGCGCAGGCGCCCGAGCGTGCCGTGCTCGTGCTCGACGGCAGCCTGCTGCTGGGCCGCTGGCTCGACCACGAGCTCGCCGTGCACCTGACGGTCCGCCCCGCGACGCTCGAGCGGCGGACGGCGCCCGAGGAGCGGTGGGCGCTGCCGGCGTTCGCGCGGTACGACGACGAGATGCGTCCCGCGGAGGTGGCGGACGTCGTCGTGCACGTCGACGACCCGAGGCACCCCGCGCTGCTCACGCCGTGACGGCGGCCGTGAGCCGCGCCGCCAGGCGGTGCATCGCGTCGGCCAGCTCGGGCGGTCCGACCACCCGCAGCGGCACGCCGAACATCGCGAAGGTCGCGGCGACCCCGTCCCACGACCAGGCGCTGAGCACCACGCGGCTGCGCCCCTCGCCGAGGCTCTCGACGAGCGCGCCGCGCCCGGCCCACCGCGCGACCTCGGACGCGTCCATGTCGACCTCCGCCTCGCCGCGGCACGGCCACGGGTTGATCCCGCTGAACTGCTGCGCGACGAACGCCGCGACGTCCACCGCGGGCAGCTCCCGCGGCGCGAAGCGCGGGCCGGTCCCGGTCTTCGGCGTCATGCGGTCCACGCGGAACGTGCGCCAGTCGGCGCGCTCGAGGTCGTAGCCCACGAGGTACCAGCGGCCGCCCCACGTGACCAGGTGGTGGGCCTCGGCCCGGCGCGGGAGGTCGGTGGCCCGGCCGCCCGCGTAGTCGAACCGCAGGACCTCGCGCGCGCGCACGGCGGAGCCGACCGTCAGCAGGACCTCCTGGTCGACCTGGGGCCGGTCGCCGCCGCGCGAGACGGCGGTGACCTGCAGGGCGTCGGCGGCCGTCCGGAGCCGCGCGGGCATCACCTGCCGCAGGGTCGCGAGCGCGCGGACGGCCGCCTCGTCGACCCCCGCTACGCCCGTGGACGCGGTCTGCAGGGCCACGACGAGCGCCACCGCCTGCTCGTCGTCGAGCAGCAGCGGCGGCATCTGGGTGCCGGCGTCGAGCCGGTAGCCGCCGTCCGGGCCCTTCGACGCGTGCACCGGGTAGCCGAGCTCCCGGAGCCGGTCGACGTCGCGCCGCACGGTGCGGGGGCTGACGCCGAGCCGGTCCGCCAGGACGCCGCCGGGCCAGTCGCGGCGCGCCTGCAGCAGCGACAGCAGGGCGAGGAGGCGGGAGGACGGCGTCGACATGCCCCCAGGATCGCATCCGATGGCGGACAGGACCTGACCGCTACTCCCGGCAGCCTGGTTCCCGTACCCACTCACGAGGGAGAACCCCATGATCCACACGCGAGGACTGACCAAGGACTTCGAGGTGAGCCGCACCGAGACCGTGCACGCCGTGCGCGGGATCGACCTCGACATCGCGCCCGGCGAGCTGGTCGCCGTGCTCGGGCCCAACGGCGCCGGCAAGACCACCACGATGCGGATGCTCACCACGCTCGTCCGCCCGACGTCCGGCACGGCGACCGTCGCGGGAGTCGACGTGGTCGCCGACCCGGCCACCGTGCGGCGGCACATCGGCTACGTCGGGCAGGGCAACGGCGCGGGCCACCAGCAGCGGGGCGCCGACGAGCTCACGATGCAGGGCCAGGTCTACGGGCTCGACCGGGCGTCGGCCAGGCGGCGGACCGGCGAGCTGCTCGAGGCGCTCGACCTGACCTCGCTGTCCCGGCGGAAGGTGTCCGAGCTGTCGGGCGGCCAGCGCCGGCGGCTCGACGTCGCCCTCGGCCTGGTGCACGCGCCGAGGCTGCTCTTCCTCGACGAGCCGTCCACCGGCCTCGACCCGCAGAACCGCGCCAACCTGTGGGACCACATCCTGCGGCTGCGCGCCGAGCACGACATGACGATCGTGCTCACCACGCACTACCTCGACGAGGCCGACACGATGGCCGAGCGCGTCGTCGTCGTCGACCACGGCCAGGTCATCGCCGACGACACCGCGGACGGGCTCAAGCGCACGCTCGCGGGGGACCGCGTCGTCCTCACCGCGGCGGTCCCCGGGACGGCGGCGCGGGTGGCGACGATCGTCGAGGCGATGCCCGGCGCCCGCGACGTCACGGTCGACGGCGCCCGGGTCGAGGCGCGGGTCGCCGACGCCGCGGTCGCCGTCCCCGAGCTGGTGCTCGCCGCGTCCGCCGCGGGTGCCCCGCTGCTCGAGGCCCTGGCCGTGCGACCCACGCTCGACGACGTGTTCCTGGCCCTGACGGGCCGCAGCCTGCGCGAGTCCGCCGACACCACCGAGGAGGCAGCAGCATGAGCACCACCACGATCGACACCCCTGTCGGCACCGCGACGCCCGTGCGGCGACCGTGGCTCGCCGACGTCCGGCTCGTCATGACCCGCGAGCTGCGGCCCGTGGTGCGCGAGCCGTTCTCCGTCGTGTTCGGGCTGGTCCAGCCGCTCGTGTTCCTCGGGCTGTTCGGACCCCTGCTCGTCGGGACGTCCGACGGGCTGAGCTCCGCCGAGGTGTGGCAGTGGTTCGTGCCGTCCGTCCTCGTGATGACGACCCTGTTCGGCACGTCGACCACCGGCGCGAACCTGCAGTTCGAGATGCAGACCGGGGCCCACGAGCGGCTGCTCGTGACGCCCCTGTCGCGCTCGGCACAGCTGGTCGGCCGCTCGCTCAAGGAGATGGTGCCGCTGGTGGCGCAGGCGGTCATCGTCATCCTCGTGATGCTGCCGTTCGGCTTCCGCGCCGACCCCGCCGGCGCGGTGCTCGGGCTCGCGATGCTCGCGGTGCTGGGCGTCGGCCTGGGCTCGCTCAGCTATGCGCTCGCCATCGCCGTGCGCCGGCAGGAGTGGATGTTCTGGGCGGTGCAGCAGACCGTGCTGTTCCCGCTGCTCATCCTGTCCGGCATGCTCCTGCCGCTCGAGACCGGGCCGGAGTGGATGAAGGTCGCCTCCGCGTTCGACCCGCTGCGGTGGGTCGTCGAGGCAGAACGGGCCTTGTTCGCCGGCGACCTGACCAGCAGCGCGGTCGCTGCGGGCTGGCTCGCTGCGGTGGTCACGGCCGCCGTGGGGCTGGCCGTCGGGGTGCGCACGCTGCTGAGGAGCACCGACTGAACCACCTCACAACGCCCGTCCGTCGCGCGTCTTCCCTGTGGAGTCGCGCGGCGGGCGGGCTCCTCACGTCGAATGTCAGAGGGTGGGGCAATGATGTCGACCATGACGGTCCAGGGGGAGCTCACGGCGGAGCTGGGATACGCCCGCGAGGGCGAGACGGACGTGCGGGTGGTGCACACGGTGATGCCGTCGCCGGTCGGGCCCCTCACCCTCGTCGCGCACGACGGGGGGCTCAGCGCGCTGCTCCTGCCGGGGTCCAAGTACGAGGCGGTGCAGGGGCCGTTCGGTGAGCGTGCGGACGACGAGTTCGACCACGTGCGCGAGCAGCTCGACGAGTACTTCGCCGGCACGCGCACCGAGTTCGACCTCCCGCTGCACTTCGTCGGCACCACGTTCCAGTGCCGGGTCTGGGAGGGGTTGCTGCGCATCCCGTACGGGCAGACCCGCTCGTACGGCGACCTCGCGGCGGAGATCGGGCTCGACCCGCGGACGTCGTCGCGGGCGGTCGGCGCGGCCAACGGGCGCAACCGGATCGCGATCGTCGTCCCGTGCCACCGGGTCATCGGTGCGGACGGCTCGCTCACCGGCTTCGCCGCCGGCCTGGACCGCAAGCGGTTCCTGCTCGGGCTCGAGGCCAAGGGCCGGCCGCGCGAGCACCTGCTGTTCTGACGGGTCCTGTCCGGACCCGGGGTCCGGTGGCAGCATGGGGCCATGGCGCTCGTCCGCTACGTGGCGGCCGCCGCCGAGGCCGCCGGCACCGCCGCCGAGCAGGTTCCCGCCTCGACGGTCGGTGAGCTGCGCGCCCAGGTGCTCGCCCGGCACGGCGGGGAGCTCGCCCAGCTCATCGGCGGCTGCTCGTTCGTGGTCGACGGAGTACGGTCCGACGACGCGGCGGCGCTCGGGCCGAGCGACGTGGTCGACGTCCTGCCCGGCAGCTGACGGCAGCCCCCGGATGCGCCCGGTTCGCACTCCTGCGAGCGTGTGCGCATGAGGGTCGTCGTCGTCGGAGCCAGCGGGAACGTCGGCACGGCCCTGCTGCGGCGGTTCGTCGACGACGGCACCGTGACGTCGGTGGTCGCGATCGCGCGGCGCACGCCGCGCCGGCCACCGCCGGCCCCGTACGACGTGGCCTCGTGGTTCGCGTGCGACGTGGCGGCGCCGTCTGCCGTCGACGACCTCGTGCCGTCGCTGGTCGGCGCCGACGCCGTGGTGCACCTCGCGTGGGCGATCCAGCCCAGCCACGACCGGCGCCGCCTGCACGCCGTCAACGTCACGGGCACCCGGAACGTGGTCGAGGCGGCGCGCCGGGCCGGCGTCCCGCACCTCGTCGTGGCGTCGAGCGTCGGCGCCTACTCGCCGGCTCCCGACGACGTCCCGCGCGGCGAGGGCTGGGCCACCGACGGCGTGCGGTCGTCGTCGTACTCCGTCGACAAGGCCGCCGCGGAGCGCGTGCTGGACGAGGCGGAGGACCGCTACCCGGACCTGACCATCGCGCGGCTGCGTCCCGCCCTCGTGTTCCAGCGCGCCGCGGGGCACGAGATCTCGCGGTACTTCCTCGGGCCGTGGGCACCCCGGCGCGCGATCGGAGGGCACCTTCCCGCGCTGCCGTGGCCCACGGGACTCCGGCTCCAGGCGGTCCATGCCGACGATGCCGCCGAGGCCTACCGGGAGGCTGTCGTCCGGCGCGTGCGGGGACCGTTCAACGTGGCGGCCCCGGACGTGCTGCGCGGGCAGGAGGTGGCCGACGTCGTGGCGCGCGGGCGCCTGCGGGAGGTCGCGGTCGCCGAGGCCCGGGCCGTGCTCGCGACGGTGTGGCACGCGCGGGTGGTGCCGGTCGGGCCGGGATGGCTGGACATGGCGCTCGCGGCGCCGCTGCTCGACACGTCGCGCGCCGAGCGGGAGCTCGACTGGCGGCCGCGCTGGTCGGCGGCGGACGCGGTGCGGGACCTCGTGGACGGCATCGCGGCCGGCGCGGGGACGGCGAGCCCGCCCCTGCGGCCCCGGAAGCTCTGACCTGGCATCCTCGACCGCATGACGGACCACATCCCGGCCGAGCGGCACGTCTACGGCCGCCCCGACGCCCCGGTCACCGTGCTCGAGTTCGGTGACCTCGAGTGCCCGTACTGCCGGGCCGCCGCGCCCGTGCTGCGCGAGCTGGTGGACACCTCCGGCGGGCAGGTGCGCCTGGTCTGGCGGCACTTCCCCCTGTTCGAGGTGCACCCGTACGCGCTGTCGGCCGCGCTGGCAGCCGAGGCGGCGGGCGCCCACGGCAAGTTCTGGGAGATGCACGACGAGCTGATGTCGCACCAGGACCGGCTGGCGGAGCAGGACCTGCGGGCCGCCGCGCGGACCCTCGGGCTCGACCCCGCCGAGGTGACCGGTGACGGCGCGCAGGCGTTCGCGCCGGCGATCTCGGCGGACTACTCCGCCGGCATCGAGCTCGGGGTGCGGGGCACGCCCACGGTCTTCGTCGGGGGCGTGCGGTTCCACGGCAAGGTCGCGCTGGACCGGTTGCGCGAGGCCGTCGAGGCGGCCCGATGAGGACGGCGCTGGTCACCGGGGCCGGGCGGGGGATCGGGCGGGGGATCGCGCTGGGCCTGGCGCGGGCCGGGTACGCGGTCGCGCTCGTGGGCCGGACCCGCGCGCACCTCGACGCGGTCGCCGAGGAGATCGGCGGGTCGGTCTGTGTGGCGGCCGCGGACCTCGTGGACGGCACGGCGGTGCTCGACGCGGTGGCACGGGTCGAGGAGCAGCTCGGGGGGATCGGGCTCCTGGTGAACAACGCCGGGGTCATCGAGCGCGCCGAGGTGCCGTTCGTCGATGACGACGTCGAGGACTCGTGGCGAGTGATCGAGGCGAACGTCCGCGGCCCGCTGCTGGTGACGCACGCCGTCCTGCCCGGCATGCTCGTGCGCGGCGACGGCCGGGTGCTCAACCTCAACTCGGGCGCGGGGCACCGGGCGATGACCAGCTACACGGGCTACGCGCTCAGCAAGGGCGCGCTGGCCCGGTTCACCACCCAGCTCGACGCGCAGTACCGGGCGCGGGGCATCCGGGTGCTCGACCTCGCGCCCGGGCACGTCGAGACGGCCATGACGACGTCGATGCCGATGCACGACGGCCGCACGCAGTGGACGCCGGTCGACGCCGTCGCCGAGCTGGTGCGGGCGTTCGGGGACGGGGAGCTCGACGCGCTGTCCGGGAGGTTCGTGCGCGCCGGCGCCGACACGGTCGGGTCGCTGCTGGCCGCGACGCCGCGGATCCTCGCCACGGACGCGCGCACGCTCCGCCTGGCCCCCTTCGGCGACGACGACCCGGTGGCGTGATGGAACCGGTCCGCCACCAGCTCGTCGTCGCGCAGACGCCGGTCGAGGCGTTCGACGCGTGGGTCGACGGGATCGGGCAGTGGTGGCACCCCGACTACACGCCGGACCCGGCCGGGTTCCGCGGCGCCGTCATCGAGCCCCGCGTCGGCGGTCGCGTCTACCTGGTCGACGCGACCCTCGGCGAGGTCGAGTGGGGACGGGTGCTGGCGATCGCCCGCGGCGCGCTCGTCGTGCACACCTCGACCCTCGGGCAGACGCGCGAGCACCCCAGCCGGATCTCCGTCCAGTTCGTGCCGCTCGACGAGGGCGGCACGCGCGTGGAGCTCGAGCACGGCGGCTGGGACGAGGGCAACGCCGCCGACCGCCACAAGTTCACGGACTGGCCGCTGATCCTCGACCGCTACGCGGCGTTCGTCGCCGGACACGACGTCCCGGCCCGGTAGCGTCCGGGTGTCCGCGACAGCGAGGAGGCGGCCGGTGGGATCGTCGATGGCTGCACCGCAGGCCGTGGCGTGACCGCGTCCGCCGGGGCGGTCGCGCCCGATCCGGCCACGACCGGGGTCGACGCCTCGGCCGACCCCGTGCCGCAGCCCGAGCCGACGGGCACCACCACCGACGAGCCGACGACGCCCCCGCCCGAGCCGACGCAGTCCGCCGCGCCGACGCAGTCGAGCTCGGCGGAACCGGTGCCGACCCCCACCGACGAGACGTCCACCGCGCCCCCGTCGCCCGAGCCCACCGTGACCGAGACCGTCGTGGTCCAGGTGCCCTGGACGCACGAGCCGGCCGCGTCGACCTCGACCATCCCGCTCGGCGCGATCGTGACGTCGCTCCTGATCCTCGCGGCGGCGGCCGCGGCGCTGGTGCTCGCCGTGCGCCGCACGCGCGGCGCGGGTGCGCCGGTGGCGGGTGGGGCGGTCGTGGCCGCGGCGGCGGCGCCCGACCTGGTCGCCGCGACGAGCCCTGACGCGCTGCCGCAGGACGACGTCGCCGACACGCTGCGCTTCCTCCTGGTGCTGGGCGAGGCGATGATCGACTCGAGCGCACCCGTGGTGCAGGTGAACCGGACCCTCGAGCGGGTCGCGACGATCAACGGCGCGCCCGACGTCGAGGTGGTGGCGTTGCCCACGGCGTTGCTGGTGTCCGTGCCGCACGGCGTGTCGACGCAGACCGCTGCGTCGTCGGCGGGATGGCGTCAGCTGCGGCTGCACCAGGTGCAGGACGTCCTCCGCGTCGCGGACGAGGCCGAGACCGGCGACGTCGGGCCGGTCGAGGGCATGGCACGCATCCGGACGGCTGTCGCCGCGCCGCCCCTGTACCCGGGGCTCACCCGCGTCGCGGGATACGTCGGCGTGTCGGCGGGGCTGGCCATGATCCTGGGCGGCAGCCTGGTCGACGTCCTGGTGGCGTCGGCGCTCGGCGTGGCGATCGCGAGCGTGCAGGTGGCGACGGTACGGATGCCGGCCGCGTACCAGTCGCTCATGGTCCTGGCCTGCGCGTTCGCCGTGTCCGTGACGGTGTTCCTGCTGTCGCGCACCGGGATCGACATCGGCCTGCTGGCGCCGCTGGTGGCGCCCCTGGTGACGTTCCTGCCCGGCGCGCTGCTCACCACCGCCGCGATCGACCTGGCCACCCGGCAGATGATCGCGGGCTCCGCGCGGCTCGCGGCGGGGATCATGCAGCTGGTGCTGCTGGCGATCGGGATCACCGGGGCGGCAGCCCTGGTCGGGGTGCCCGCGTCCGAGGTGGGCGCGGCGGCCTTCCAGCCGCTCGGCTGGGCGGCGCCGTGGCTGGGGGTGCTCGTGTACGGCGTCGGGGTCGTGTTCCACCACTGCGCCCGGCGCCCCGCCCTGCCGTGGATCCTGCTCGTGCTCGTCGTCGCCTATTCCGGTCAGGTGCTCGGTGGGCTGCTGTTCGGTGGTGCGTTCTCCGCGTTCGTCGGTGCCCTCGCCATGACCCCGGTCGCGATGTTCGCGGCGACCCGCCCGTCCGGACCGCCGGCGCTCGTCGGGTTCCTGCCGGGGTTCTGGCTGCTGGTGCCCGGCGCGCTGGGGCTCGTGGGGGTGACCTCGATCCTCGGCGACGGCGACCAGGCGCTCTCGACCGTGGTCACGGCCGGCACGACCATGGTCGCCATCTCCGTGGGCGTCCTGGCGGGCATCGCGCTGGCGTCCGCGGTGGGGCGCCGGGCAGGGCTGTCGCTCGGGCGGCTCTGACCCGGTCGACGACGCGGCCACGGGGTGCTGGTCTTCGCCCCGGATGTCCGCAATGATCCTGTTCAGGGGCATTTTGTGCGGGCGGATCCAGAGGAGGGTCGAGTGACGCCGAGCAGGCCGGGCGGTCGCCGTGCCCGCTGCGCAGCGTCCTCGCTCCCCGAGCCCGCGGGTGTCGACGATCCCCGCCGGTCCCGGTCACCGCTGGTCGAGCGGCACGCACCGACCGCCGCGCCGCCGGCACCACCTCACCGTCGGGCGGCGGCGCAGTCGTGCGCCTGGCGCGCGATCGCTCGTGCACGACCACCGCACCGTCGAGAGAGGGCTCTGACATGACCGAGCAACGCAGTGGACTTGCCGTCGGCCTCACCGTGTTCGCCGCCACGATGATGATCCTCATCGGGATCCTGCACGCCGTGCAGGGACTGGTCGCGGTCGCCAACGACACGTTCTACGTGGTGGGCCAGGAGTGGGTCTTCGAGCTGGACGTCACGACCTGGGGCTGGATCCACCTCGTCGTCGGTGCGCTGGTCGTCGTCGCCGGCGTCTTCGTGCTGCAAGGGGCCGTGTGGGCGCGGACGGTGGGTGTTCTCGTGGCCTGCCTGAGCCTCGTGCTCAACTTCGCCTGGCTGCCCTACTACCCGGTGTGGAGCCTGGTCATCATCGCCCTCGACGTCTTCGTGATCTGGGCACTCACGGTCCACGGTCGGGACATCGTCCGATGAGCCGCCGCACGACTCGGGCCGTCGCCCTGGCCGTCGGTACCGGTCTCCTGCTGGCCCTGGCGGGGTGCACCGGCGACGCGTCGGGCCCGGAGCCGACGCCGAAGTCCGACGTGGAGGTCGCGCAGGCGAACGTCGCGGCCGCGGAGGAGGCGCTGGCCACCGCGCAGGCCGCGGCGACCGACGCCGGCGCGGCGTTCTGCGACGCCAGCTCGACCTACATCACCGCGCTGGACCGCTACGGGGACGTGCTCAACCAGACGGCGGTCACCGTCGGCGACGTCCAGACGGCCGGCGACGACCTCAAGGAGCCCGCGGCGGAGACCAAGGACGCGGGCCAGAGCGCCGTCGACGCCCGCGATGCGGTGGTCCAGGCCCAGGAGGACCTCGCCACGGCGCAGGCCGAGCTGGCCGCCGCCGAGGCGGCCGCCGCGGGTGAGCCCGCGCCCGAGCCCACGGAGGCGTCGCCGAGCCCCGAGCCCACGGTCCCGGCCGCCACGGTGACCCGCGTCCAGCAGGCCGAGGACGAGTTCGCGTCCGCGCTCGGCAGCATCACGCCCGACACCCCGTTGGTGCAGGCGTCCGAGCAGTTCAACTCGGCCGCGGTGGCCCTGGAGATGGCGTGGCTCCGGCTCTTCGGCGACGCGGGGTGCCTGTCGGACGAGCGCCAGGCGGAGGCGAGCGCCACGGTCAGCGCCTACACGGCCGCGCTCCAGCAGTCGCTGAAGGACGCGGGGTACGACCCGGGACCGGTCGACGGGATCTACGGCCCGCAGACGGTCGCCGCCGTGCAGGCCCTGCAGAAGGCGAGCGGGCTGCCCGAGACGGGGACCATGGACAAGGCGACCAACGCCGCGCTCCAGGCGGCCCTCGAGGCGAAGGGCGCCGAGGCCGCTGCCGCGTCCGCGGCGGCGACCGCTGCGCTGCAGCAGACGCTGAAGCTGGCGGGCTACTGGGACGGGCCGGTCGACGGCGTCTGGTCGGACGAGCTCACGGCAGCCGTCGGGGCGGCGCAGACGGACCTCGGGGTGCCGGTGACGGGCACGGTGGACGCGGCGACGGTCGCGGCGTTCCAGGCGGCGCTGGCCGCGGCCAAGGCGGGCGCCTCGGCCGAGCCGACCCCCGAGCCGACGCCGACCGAAGAGGGCTGAGCCGACCGTCGG
>NZ_JBFUIK010000037.1:0-31927 GCF_056401915.1 Cellulomonas sp. P4_D11
CCGTGGCGCCGTACACGGCCACCCAGCGTCGCCCGCGCGGCGCGCGGTCGCGCGGCCAGTGCCGGCGCGCGGGTCCGTCGAACGTCGCCGGCGAGCCGACCCACAGCTCCCCCGGGGGCACGGACGTGAGCACGGCGGACCCGGGCGCGACCTCGGACCACGCACCGACGCGCGTGCCGGGCGCGAGCGTGCTGCGGGTGCCGACGGTCGCGCGCTTGTCGATCCGCACGCGCCCGACGCGCAGCACATCCCCGTCGAGCCAGTGCCCCCGCAGGTCCACCTCCGGCTCGACCGAGCAGCCGTTGCCGAGCGTCAGCAGGCCGGTCACCGGCGGGAGGGCGTGCAGGTCGACGTTCTTGCCGACGGTCGCGCCGAGCGCCCGCGCGTACTCGGAGACCCACGGCGCGCACGACAGGTTCTCGGCCCCGGCTGCCGCGGCCCACGACTCCGCGAACCAGATCCGCAGGTGCACCGACCCGCCGCGCGGGTAGCGACCCGGCTCGAGGTCGCCCAGCAGCGCCCGCGCGACGAGCACGGTGGTGCCCATCCGGCCCAGCGGGCTGATGAGGACGACCCAGCCGAGCGCGACCCACCACCACACGCCCGGCACCACGGGCACCCACGGCGCCGCGGTCGTCGCGAGCAGCAGGGCGTCGGCGGCCAGCAGCCAGGTGAGCCAGCGCAGCCCGACCAGCGTGGCCAGCGGGACGGCCAGCACGGTCTGCAGCACCTGCGCGCGCAGCGGCGTCGGCGCGACGACCCGCTCCTCGGACACGGCCGGCGCGTCGAACTCGTCGAGCCGGGCGGCCAGGTCACCGAGGCGCGGGTAGTCGTAGACGTCCGCGACGGTCACCGTGGGGAACCGGGCGCGCAGCGCGCTGACCAGCTGCGCGGCCACCAGGCTGCCGCCGCCGGACGCGAAGAAGTCCTCGTCCGGGCTCGCCACGGCGACGCCGAGCGCGGCCGTCCAGCGCTCGGCCACCCACGTGCCGGTGGGCGTGAGGCCCACGGCGGGGGCGGCCTCCTCGTCGGGCCGCTCGAGCGGCCACGGCAGGGCGTCCCGGTCGACCTTGCCCGCGGCCTCCTCGTCGGGCCGCTCGCGCGGCCACGGCAGGGCGTCCCGGTCGACCTTGCCCGAGCCGCGCGTGGGGATCGCGTCGACCGGCGCGAGCAGCGGGACCAGCGCCGCGGGCAGGTTCGCGGTGAGGCGCCGACGGTACTCGGCCAGGTCCAGCTCGACGCCCGGCTCGGGCACCACGTACCCGACCAGCACGGCGGTCCCCGCGGGCGTCCGCCGGACCGCCGCCGCGGCGCCGGCCACGCCCGGGAGCCCGAGCAGCGCGGAGTCGACCTCGCCCAGCTCGATGCGCCGGCCGCCCACCTTGACCTGATCGTCGGCCCGCCCCACGAAGAGCAGCCCGTCGGCCTCGTACCGGACCAGGTCGCCGCTGCGGTACGCCCGCGCCCAACCGAGCCCGCCGGCGGGCGCGTACTTCTCGGCGTCCTTCGCCGGGTCGAGGTACCGCGCGAGCCCGACGCCGCCGATGATCAGCTCACCGACGCCGCCCTCCTCGACCTGGTGCCCGTCGGGCGCGACGACCGCGAGGTCCCAGCCGTCCAGGGCGTGCCCGATGCGCACCGGCGCGTCGGCGGACAGCAGCGCGGCGCACGCAACGACGGTCGCCTCGGTCGGGCCGTACGTGTTCCAGACCTCGCGCCCGGCACCGACCAGGCGGGCGACCAGCTCGGGCGGGCACGCCTCGCCGCCGAAGATGAGCAGCCGCACGCCGGCCAGCTCCTCGCTGCGCCACAACCCCGCCAGCGTGGGCACCGTCGAGATGACCGTGATGCCCTGCGCGACGAGCCACGGCCCGAGGTCCATGCCCGTGCGCACGAGGGCGCGCGGCGCGGGCACCAGGCAGGCGCCGTGGGCCCAGGCCAGCCACATCTCCTCGCAGCTGGCATCGAACGCGACCGACAGCCCGGCGAGCACGCGGTCGCCCGGGCCCAGCGGGGCGTCCTGCAGGAACAGGCGGGCCTCGGCGTCGACGAACGCGGCCGCCGAGCGGTGCGTGACGGCCACTCCCTTGGGCGCGCCGGTGGAGCCGCTGGTGAAGATGATCCACGCGTCGTCGTCGAGTCCTGGCCGCCGCGGCGACGCCGACCGCCTGGTCTCCAGGTCGCCCTCGGTGAGCACCCGCGCGACGCCCGCCTCGCGGAACACGGTCCGCGCGCGCTCGTCGGGATCGTCGACGTCCACCGGCACGTACGCGGCACCCGCCGCCAGCACCGCGAGGATCGCGGTGTAGAGCTCGGCCGTCCCGGACGGGATCCGCACCCCGACCCGGTCCCCCGGGCCGATGCCGGCCGCGGCCAGCCCGCCCGCGGCGGCCTCGACGGCGTCCGTGAGCTCGCGGTACGTCAGCACCGCGCTGCCGTCGTCGATCGCGGGAGCGTCGGGGTGCGCGGCCGTCGTGGCATCGAGGACGTCGAGGAGGGTGCGCGGCGGCGGTGCGAGGTGCGACCGGAGGAAGCCCTCGGGGGCCATCGTCGAGCCTCCCCCGTCGCTGCGATGTGCGTGCGTCCACCCGATCATGCGCTCCTGACCGGCGAACGGCGATCCTCCCACCCGCCCGACGACGGACGCGCCACGGCCCGGCCCTGTTCACCGAACGTTCGCCGGATGGTCGCCCGACCGCTGCGACCCCGCCGATCTGGGAAGATGTCTGCCCATGAGCTCCGAGCACCCCACTGCATCCGTCGCGCCTGCCGCCCCCGCCACCATCACCGGCACGCGGCAGGTACCGGACCGGGTCTCGCTCGACGGCGTCGAGGCCCGCTGGGACGAGGCGTGGACCGCGCAGGACCTGTACGCGTTCGACCGCACGGCGACGCGCGAGCAGGTCTACTCGATCGACACGCCCCCGCCGACGGTGTCCGGCTCGCTGCACGTGGGCCACGTCTTCTCGTACACGCACACCGACGTCGTGGCCCGCTTCCAGCGCATGCGCGGCCGCGAGGTGTTCTACCCCATGGGCTGGGACGACAACGGCCTGCCCACCGAGCGTCGCGTGCAGAACTACTACGGCGTCCGGTGCGACCCGTCGCTGCCCTACGACGCGGACTTCACTCCCCCGTTCGAGGGCGGCGAGGGCAAGTCCGGGCCGCAGGTGCCGGTGAGCCGCAAGAACTTCGTCGCGCTCTGCGAGCGTCTGACGGTCACGGACGAGCGGCAGTTCGAGGAGGTGTGGCGGCGGCTCGGCCTGTCTGTGGACTGGTCGCGGACGTACCAGACGGTGTCCGCGGAGTCGCGGGCCGTCGCGCAGCAGGCGTTCCTGCGCAACCTCGCGCGCGGCGAGGCGTACCAGGCCGAGGCTCCCGGGCTGTGGGACGTGACGTTCCAGACGGCGGTGGCCCAGGCCGAGCTCGAGGCGCGCGACTACCCCGGTGCTTTCCACCGGGTCGCGTTCCACGGCGCCGACGGCCCTGTCTACATCGAGACCACCCGCCCCGAGCTGCTCCCCGCCTGCGTCGCGCTCATCGCGCACCCCGACGACGAGCGCTACCAGCACCTGTTCGGCACCACGGTCCGCTCGCCCCTGTTCGACGTGGAGATCCCCGTGCTCGCCCACACCCTGGCGGAGCCCGACAAGGGTGCCGGCATCGCGATGTGCTGCACCTTCGGTGACCTCACGGACGTCCAGTGGTGGCGCGAGCTGCAGCTGCCGACGCGGTCCGTCGTGGGCCGTGACGGCCGGATCTTGCGCGACACCCCGGACTGGCTCGCGTCCGACGGCGCCCGCGCGCGCTACGAGGAGCTCGCCGGCAAGACGACCTTCTCCGCGCGCGAGGCGGTCGTGGCCGGCCTGCGGGAGACCGGCGACCTGGACGGCGAGCCGGTGAAGACCGAGCGCAAGGCCAACTTCTACGAGAAGGGCGACAAGCCCCTCGAGATCGTGACCAGCCGACAGTGGTACATCCGCAACGGCGGTCGCGACGAGGCGCTGCGCGAGGCCCTGCTCGCCCGCGGGGCCGAGCTCGGGTTCAACCCCGACTTCATGAAGGTCCGCTACGAGAACTGGGTCAGCGGCCTGAACGGTGACTGGCTGGTGTCGCGCCAGCGGTTCTTCGGCGTGCCGTTCCCCGTCTGGTACCCGCTCGACGAGCAGGGCGAGCCGCGGCACGACGCCCCGCTGCTGCCCACCGAGGCCGAGCTGCCGATCGACCCGTCGTCCGACGTGCCCGCGGGCTACACGGCCGACCAGCGCGGCGTGCCCGGCGGCTTCGCGGCGGACCCCGACATCATGGACACGTGGGCCACCAGCTCGCTGACCCCGCAGATCGTCGGCGGCTGGCGCACGGACCCCGACCTGTTCGGCCGCGTGTTCCCCATGGACCTGCGCCCCCAGGGGCAGGACATCATCCGGACGTGGCTGTTCTCGACCGTCGTCCGCTCGCACCTCGAGCACGGTTCGCTGCCGTGGTCGGACGCGGCGATCAGCGGGTGGATCCTCGACCCGGACCGCAAGAAGATGTCGAAGTCCAAGGGCAACGTGGTCACGCCACTGAGCCTGCTCGAGGAGCACGGGTCCGACGCCGTCCGGTACTGGGCCGCCTCGGCCCGGCTGGGCACCGACGCCGCGTTCGAGATCGGCCAGATGAAGATCGGCCGCCGCCTGGCCATCAAGGTGCTCAACGCCTCGAAGTTCGCGCTGTCGTTCGGCGATCCGGCGGAGCCGCTGGCGCTCGACCCGGCGCTCGTCACCGTCGAGATCGACCGCGCGATGCTGGCCGGACTGGCGGACGTCGTCGACAAGGCCACCGCGGCGCTCGTCGCGTACGACCACACCCGCGCGCTCGAGCTGTCGGAGACGTTCTTCTGGACGTTCTGCGACGACTACCTCGAGCTGGTCAAGGACCGCGCCTACGGCGAGCCGTCCCCGGAGACCGTCTCGGCCCGCGCGGCGCTGGCGATCGCCCTCGACGTCATGCTGCGCCTGTTCGCCCCGGTGCTGCCGTTCGCCACCGAGGAGGTCTGGTCGTGGTGGCGCGAGGGTTCGGTGCACCGTGCCGAGTGGCCCTCGGCCGAGCCCCTGCGCACCGCGGCCGACCCGCGGGTGGTCTCCGCCGCGGGCTCAGCGCTGGCCGCGCTGCGCAAGGTCAAGTCCGAGGCCAAGGTGTCGATGCGCACCGAGATCACCGCCGTCGAGCTGGCCGTCCCTGCCGCCCTGCGCCCCGGCGTCGAGGTCGCCCTCGACGACGTGCGCGCGGCCGGTCGCGTCGTCGGCACCCTGACCCTGGTGGACGGCGACGGCGAGGCCTGCGTGGCGCGCGACGCCGTCCTGGCGCCGCCCGAGCCGAAGGCCTGACCGTGCGCGAGCTCCGCTCGGACGCGCTGGTCGAGCTGGACCCGGCGGCGAGCATCCCCGGCCTGCTGGCGGATCGGCTGGCGCGTGACCCGTCCGGGGTGTTCGCCGAGCGCCTGGTCGACGGCGCATGGACCTCGGTCACCGTGTCGGAGTTCGCGGCCTCCGTGACCGCCGTGGCGAAGGGGCTCGTCGCACGCGGCGTGGAGCCCGGCGACCGGGTCGCGATCATGTCCCGCACGCGCTACGAGTGGACGCTGCTCGACTTCGCCTGCTGGGCCGCGGGTGCGCTCGGCGTGCCCGTGTACGAGACGTCCTCGGCGGAGCAGGTCCGGTGGATCGCCGCCGACGCCGGGGTCCGGCTCGCTCTGGTCGAGACGGCCAAGCACGCCGCGGTCGTCGCCGAGGTCCGCGACGACCTGCCCGGCCTGGCCGAGGTGCTCGTCATCGACGACGGTGCGGTCGCGACGCTCGTCGAGTCCGGCGCGGAGGTCGCCGACGACGAGATCGCCCGTCGCAGCGCGCTCGCGCGGGCCGACGACCTCGCCACGATCATCTACACCTCCGGCACCACGGGCCGGCCCAAGGGCGTCGAGCTCACGCACGGCAACTTCGTCGCGCTCACGCTCAACGGCGTCGCCGGCCTCGGCGACGTCTGCGCCGCCCCGGGCTCGCGCACGCTGCTGTTCATGCCGCTCGCGCACGTGTTCGCGCGGTTCATCGAGGTGCTCTGCGTCCCGTCCGGCGCCGTCCTGGGACACACGCCCGACGCCAAGCACCTGCTCGACGACCTCGCGGCGTTCCAGCCGACGTTCATCCTGGCCGTCCCCCGGGTGTTCGAGAAGGTCTATAACTCGGCCGAGCAGAAGGCCGGCTCCGGGACGACGCTGAAGGTCTTCCGCTGGGCCGCCAAGGCCGCCGAGGACTACTCGCGCGCCCTCGACGGCGCCGGGCCGGGCGCGGCACTGCGCACCCGGCACGCGCTCGCCGGTCGGCTCGTGCACAAGAAGCTCCGCGCCGCGCTGGGCGGCCGCGCGCAGTACGCGATCTCCGGCGGCGCCCCGCTGGGAGAGCGGCTCGGGCACTTCTACCGGGGCATCGGCGTCGAGGTGCTCGAGGGCTACGGCCTCACCGAGACCACCGCGCCGACCGCCGTGAACCGCCCCGGCGCCACCAAGGTCGGCACGGTCGGCCCCGCGTTCCCCGGCACGGCGCTGCGGGTCGACGACGAGGGTCAGATCTTCGTCGCGGGCCCGCACGTGTTCCGCGGCTACCGGCACGACGCCGAGGCCACGGCGGAGGCCCTGGTCGACGGCTGGTTCCGGACGGGCGACGTCGGGAACCTCGACGACGACGGCTACCTCACGATCACGGGCCGGACCAAGGAGATCATCGTCACCGCCGGCGGCAAGAACGTCGCGCCTGCCGTGCTCGAGGACCGACTGCGTGGGCACCCCCTGGTCAGCCAGGTCGTCGTCGTCGGCGACCAGCGCCCGTTCATCGGCGCCCTCGTCACGCTCGACGCGGAGATGCTCCCCGGGTGGCTGTCGAACCACGGGATGCCCGCGATGTCCGTCGACGAGGCCGCCGCCGACGCGGGCGTCCTCGAGGCGCTCGACCGCGCCGCCGACCGCGCCAACGAGGCCGTCTCCCGCGCCGAGTCCATCCGCAAGCTCCGCGTGCTCACCACCGACCTCACGGAGGCGAACGGCTACCTCACGCCGTCCCTCAAGGTGAAGCGCGCCCTGGTGCTCAAGGACTTCGCGGCGGACATCGACGCGCTCTACGTGGACACCCGCACCACCGACTGACCCGCAACGTCCGAGCAGCTGCAGGCCCTGACCCCTCTCTGCTCGGACGCAAGCCCAGACAGCAGCGCAACGTCCGAGCAGAGGGAGGCGCTGGGCTTCCTCTGCTCGGACGTTGCGGGGTGCTACACCACCGTGCGCAGGCGGGCCTGGTCGGCGGACTGGGTGGGGACCGCCTCGCTCGGCGTCGAGTCGTCGGACCAGCGCAGGACGGCGCCGATGCCGTCCACCAGGTCGACGGTGCCGTCCTCGGCGAACGTCAGGCCGGCGTCCTGGCCCAGAGCGGCCCGGACGAGCGCGACGTTGGCCTCCATCTCGCGGGCCTCGCCCGTGACACCGATGGCGACGAGGTCCGCCTTGCTCGACGCGATCTGCAGGGGCTCCGGCCCGACCCACAGGGTCCGGTCCGCCAGCCCTGTCGTCGAGCCGTCGACGTGGAGCACCAGCTCGGCGACCTGGCCCCGGCGCAGCACCTCGATGACGTCGTCGAGCGCCGTCACGGCACCGTCTCCGCGACCCTGCGCCTCGCGGAACCGGTCGAGCACGGACTCCCGCCGCCGGGCACGGAACTGCGCGAGGGTCTCCTCCACCCGCGCGTCGAACGCCCCCTGGTTGACACCCTCGCCCCGGGACCCGCCGAGCACCTCCACGACGAGCTCGCGAGCCTGCTGCCCGAGCGCCTCGCAGACGAGCTTGACCGCGCGCACGTCGCCGGTCACCAGGACGAGGTCCGGACCGCGCTCGGCGACCCGCTTGTCCAGCACCGCCGCGACGGCCTCGGCGTTGCGCCCCCACGAGTCCTCGGCGCGCGTCTGGCTGCGCCGGTCCAGTCCCCCCTCACGCGTCTTGTGCACGTCGTCGTGCCCGCCCTCGACGGTCTCGGTCTCCGGTCCCCCCTCGGTCCGGACCGTGCCACCGGCCGCCCACGTGAGGTCCGCGCCGTTGCGGTCCACCTTCACGAGCAGGTAGGTGACGGTCTGGTCGGCGGCCCGGACCGCCGGCAGCAGTGCGGGCGCGGGCCCGTACACCGCGTGGGACTGCGCCGGCGGCTGTGCGAGCACGCGGTCGACGACGACCGCGTGGGCGTCCGCGACGACCACGCGACCGTGCGGGCCGCGCACGCCGGTCGGGCGCGACACCACGTCGGCGATCTGGTCGAGCAGCCCTGCCGGTGCGCCGTCGCGCTCGAGCGCGCGCCGGACGGCCTTCCACCGCTCGAGGGCCTCCGCGTCACCGGTCGCCCCGGCGCGCGTCGCGTCGAGGTAGACGGTGGTGAACGGTGACGGGCGTCCGAGCAGCGGCTTGAGCCAGTGCAGGTCCATGGGCAGCACCTCCGGGATCGACGATCCCCGGCGACCGCAGGCGTCCTCCGCCCCCGCGCGGCCCGCCGGAGCTGACCCCTCCTACCTTCCGCCCCCGAAGGACGCGGCGCCACCCCGTATCGTCAGTCCGTGCGGGCGTGGCCCTGCGCGATCGCCTCGTGGTGGCGGATGACCTCCTCGACGATGAACGCGAGGAACTTCTCGGCGAACACCGGGTCGAGGTCGGCCGTGTGCGCGAGCTCCCGCAGCCGTGCGACCTGCTGCTCCTCGCGGGCCGGGTCCGAGGGCGGCAGCCCCCGGGTCGCCTTGAGCACGCCAACCTGCTGCGTCGCTTTGAAGCGCTCGGCCAGCAGATACACGAGGGCAGCGTCGATGTTGTCGATGCTGCCTCGCAGCCGGGCCAGCTCGGCGGGGATCGGGGTCGGCAGGTCGCTCACGGACGCGATCCTAGGCGGGAACGCGGGAAGGTCAGGCGCTCTTCTCGCGGGGTGTGCGCTTCTCCTGCGTGTCCCGGGGCACCAGCGTCGGGTTGACGTTCTCGAGCACCACGGCGCGCGTGATGACCACCCGGGCCACGTCGTCGCGGCTGGGCACCTCGAACATCACCTGCTGGAGCACCTCTTCCATGATCGCCCGCAGGCCGCGCGCGCCGGTGCCGCGCAGGAGCGCCTGGTCGGCGATGGAGGCCACGGCCTCGTCGTCGAACTCGAGCTCGACGCCGTCGATCTGGAACATCCGCTGGTACTGCTTGACCAGCGCGTTCTTCGGCTCCGTGAGGATCCGCACGAGCGCGTCCTGGTCGAGGCGGGAGACCGCGGCCACGACGGGGAGCCGTCCGATGAACTCGGGGATCAGGCCGTACTTCTGCAGGTCCTCGGGGCGCACCTCGGAGAACAGGTCGCCCTCGTCGACCGAGTCGAGCAGGGGGGCTCCGAAGCCGACCACGCGCTTGCGCGCCCGGGCGGCGATGATGTCGTCCAGCCCGGAGAACGCGCCCGCCACGATGAACAGGACGTTCGTCGTGTCGATCTGGATGAACTCCTGGTGCGGGTGCTTGCGACCACCCTGCGGCGGGACCGAGGCCGTGGTGCCCTCGATGATCTTCAGCAGCGCCTGCTGGACGCCCTCGCCGGAGACGTCGCGCGTGATCGACGGGTTCTCGCTCTTGCGGGCGATCTTGTCGATCTCGTCGATGTAGATGATCCCCGACTCGGCCTTCTTGACGTCGTAGTCGGCGGCCTGGATGAGCTTGAGGAGGATGTTCTCGACGTCCTCGCCGACGTAGCCCGCCTCGGTGAGGGCCGTGGCGTCCGCGATGGCGAACGGGACGTTGAGCATGCGGGCCAGGGTCTGCGCGAGGTACGTCTTGCCGGTCCCCGTGGGGCCCACCAGCAGGATGTTCGACTTCGCGATCTCGATGTGGTCGTCCGTCGTGGACGTCCGCGTCTCACCGGCCTGGACCCGCTTGTAGTGGTTGTACACCGCGACCGCGAGGGCCCGCTTCGCGGACTCCTGGCCGATGATGTACTGCTCGAGGAACTCGAAGATCTCCTTCGGCTTCGGCAGCTCGACCAGGCCGACCTCGGTGGCCTCCGCCAGCTCTTCCTCGATGATCTCGTTGCAGAGCTCGATGCACTCGTCGCAGATGTAGACGCCCGGTCCCGCGATCAGCTTCTTGACCTGCTTCTGCGACTTGCCGCAGAACGAACACTTGAGGAGATCGGCCCCGTCCCCGATACGAGCCACGTCGGTCCCCTTCCTCAGTGTCGCCCTCCGCCCGTCGGGCGGTGCGTCGTTCGTGCGTCACCCCGCAGGGTGCGCGTCCTCCCCCATTGCACACCACCGCGGCCGGGATGTCAGCCGTACACACGCCGAGTGTCAGCACGTGTTGGCACGTGTTGCCAGGGTGTGTCGCCTGACCTGGTCGGACGCGACGGGGCCGGGTCCGCTTGCGCGGACCCGGCCCTGGTGTCCTACGGCTTGGGCTGGACCGTCGTCGGGACCACGCCCTTGCGGCTGGCCAGCACCTGGTCGACGATCCCGTACTCCAGCGCCTGCTGGGCCGTGAGGATCTTGTCGCGCTCGATGTCCTTGCGGACCAGCTCGATGTCGCGCCCCGTGTGGTGCGCGATGGTCAGCTCGAGCCACTCGCGCATGCGGATCAGCTCGTTGGCGTGGATCTCGATGTCGGACGCCTGCGCGTAGCCGCCACCCTCCATCGCCGGCTGGTGGATCAGCACGCGCGCGTTCGGGAGCGCCAGGCGCTTGCCGGGCGATCCCGCGGCGAGCAGCACGGCCGCGGCCGAGGCGGCCTGCCCGAGGCAGACCGTCTGGATGTGCGGCTTGATGTACTGCATCGTGTCGTAGATCGCCGTGAGCGCCGTGAAGGAGCCGCCGGGCGAGTTGATGTACAGGATGATGTCGCGGTCCGGGTCGGTGCTCTCGAGCACCAGCAGCTGGGCCATGACGTCGTCGGCCGAGGCGTCGTCCACCTGCACGCCGAGGAAGATGATGCGGTCCTCGAACAGCTTGGTGTACGGGTCCTGGCGCTTGAAGCCGTAGGCCGTGCGCTCTTCGAACTGCGGCAGCACGTACCGGGCGGCCGGCGACGACGGCGCGAGGCCGCCGGGGCCGGCCAGCATCCCGGCGCGGGCCATGAACTGGGATTCCATGCTCACGAGCTTCTCCTCAAGATGAAGGGTCTGAGGGCGTCGGCCGTCAGGCCGTGCCGCCGCCGCCGGCGACCGAGTCGGCCTTCGTGACGACCTTGTCCACGAAGCCGTACTCGAGGGCTTCGGGGGCCGTGAACCAGCGGTCGCGGTCGGCGTCGTTGTTGATCTGGTCGACGGTCTTGCCGGTCTGGGCCGCGGTGAGCTCGGCCAGCACGGTCTTCATGTGGAGGATCAGCTGAGCGTTGATCCGCACGTCGGTCGCGGTGCCGCCGATGCCGCCCGAGGGCTGGTGCATCATCACGCGGGCGTGCGGCAGGGCGTAGCGCTTGCCCTGGGCGCCCGACGACAGCAGGAACTGGCCCATCGACGCGGCCATGCCCATCGCGATCGTGGCGACGTCCGGCTGGATGTACTGCATGGTGTCGTAGATCGCCATGCCCGCGGTGATCGATCCACCGGGCGAGTTGATGTACAGCCAGATGTCCTTGTCCGGGTCCTCCGCGGCCAGCAGCATCATCTGCGCGCAGATGGCGTTGGCGTTCTCGTCGCGCACCTCGGAGCCGAGCCAGATGATGCGCTCGCGGAGCAGTCGGTTGTAGATGGAGTCATTGAGGCCGAAGGCCGGGCCGTCTGCCCTGGCCATCATCGGCACTAGCTCGTTCACGAAGGCTCCCTCGTCTGACGGTGACGTCTGTCCTGCACCGCGCGGTCCTCCCCCCTCGGGGGGCCGTGCGATGCAGTGACCCTAACGCGCGGCCACACCCGCCCATGTCCCGCCGCCGTGCGTTTTCGCTGACGGCAGAGCAGGGGCTCCCGGAACGCACGAGGCCCCGCACCCGGGCGGGTGCGGGGCCTCCTGGGACGTGCGTCAGGCCTTGGCGTCCTCGACGGTCTCGGCGTCGTCGAGCACCGAGATGTCCGCGGCGGCGTCGCCACCGGTCACGGAAGCGGCCTCGGCGGCCTCCGCTGCGTCCTCGGCGTCCTCGGCGTCCGAGCCGATGAACTCGCTCAGGTCGACGGCCTGGCCGGCGTTGTCGGTGACGGCGACGCGGCGCAGCGCGACGGCGAGGGCCTTCGAGCGGGCGACCTCGGCCACCATGGTCGGGATCTGGCCCTGCTGGTCGATGGTCTGGATGAAGGTGTTCGGGTCCATGCCGTACTGGCGCGACGCGTTCACCAGGTAGTCGAGGAGCTCGTTCTGGCTGACCTTGATCTCGAGCTGCTCCGCGAGCGTGTCCAGGAGGATCTGGTTGCGCAGCGCGGTGGTGGCCTGCTCGCCCACCTCGGCGCGGTGCTCGTCGTCCTCGAGCCGACCCTCGCCCTCGAGGTGACGGTGCACCTCGGCCTCGACGACGCCGCTCGGGACCGGGATCTCGGTGCCGGCGAGCAGCTGCTCGAGCAGGAGGTCGCGAGCCTGCACGGCCTGGTTCGAGATCTTGATCCGCGACGCCTGCTCGCGCAGGTCCGCCGTCAGCTCGTCCAGCGTGTCGAACTCGCTGGCCAGCTGCGCGAAGTCGTCGTCGGCGTCGGGGAGCTGGCGCTCCTTGACGGTCGTGGCGGTGACGGCGACGAGGGCGG
This sequence comes from Cellulomonas sp. P4_D11, assembly GCF_056401915.1. NCBI lineage: Bacteria > Bacillati > Actinomycetota > Actinomycetes > Micrococcales > Cellulomonadaceae > Cellulomonas > Cellulomonas sp. P4_D11. Next base: position 12,747 of record NZ_JBFUIK010000037.1, read on the forward strand.
TCTCGCCGGCGTGCTCGCCACCCGCGAGGGCGGTCTCGAACGTGGTCGACTCGCCGGCCGACAGGCCCGTGAGCGCCTCGTCCATGCCCTCGAGCATGTTGCCCGAGCCGATCTGGTAGCTGACGCCCGAGACGTTGTCGACCTGCTCGTCGCCGATGGTGGCGGTGAGGTCGATGACGACGAAGTCGCCCTCGACGGCCGGGCGGTCGATGCCGACCAGCGTGCCGAAGCGCTCGCGCAGGGCGTCGAGACGGCCCTGGACGTCCTCCTCGGAGACCTCGACGTCGTCGACCGTGACGGCGAGGCCGTCGAGGGCCGGGACGGTGATCTCGGGACGGACCTCGACCTCGGCGGTGAAGTGGAGCTCGCCCTCCTCGCCCTTCGGCGTGGCCGTCAGGCCGGGCACCTGCGTGACCTCGACCTCGGGCTGGCCCAGCGGGCGGAGCTTGTTCTCGCGGACGGCCTCGGCGTAGAAGCCGGACAGGCCCTCGTTGATCGCGTGCTCGAGGACCGCCGGACGGCCGATGCGCTGGTCGATGATGCGCGGCGGCACCTTGCCCTTGCGGAAGCCCGGGACCACGACGTCCTGGGCGATGTGCTCGTACGCGTGCTCGATGCTCGGCTTGAGCTCGTCGTACGTCACCTCGACGGTCAGCTTGACCTTGGTGGGCTCCAGGGTCTCGACGGCGCTCTTCACTTCGATGGTCTCCAACTGATCGGGGCGGGCGCCGGCGACTCCGGCGATCTCCGTGGTGTCAGGGCCGCGCACCGTCGCACTTCCACCCCGGGGAGGGGGCCGACGACCGCACGCTGGCGACCCTCGACCTTACGCCACGGCGGGCGGCGGTCCCAAGCCTGCAGGCTGTGGGACCGCCCACGCCGTCGGCACCCGCTCAGCGACCGGCACCCGCGACCTCCGTGACGACCGACGCCGCGCGGGCGACGCCGTCGTACTCCGCGTACTCGGCCGCCAGCTCGCCCGCCCGGCGCGCGAAGGACGGGTTGTCCAGGACCCGGCGCACGCCCTCGCGCACGGCCTGCGACGTGGTCGCGTCGGTGATCTTGTCGGTGTCGATCGCGAGCCCGACGCCGGACCAGACCACCCGCGCGCCCACCTCGGCCTTGTCCTCGGTGCGCCCCGCGACGACGACCGGCACCCCGGCCGCGAGCGCCTGCTGCACGCCACCGAAGCCGCCGTTGGTGACCATGACGTCCACGAGCGGCAGCAGCCGGTCGAACGGGACGAACGGCGTCGCCCGCACGTTCGCGCCGTACCCGAGGTCCTCGGTGGTCGCGACGACCAGGACGTCCTCGTCGGACAGCGCGTCGATCGCGGGCCACAGCAGCCGCTCGGGGTCGGTCGCGACGGTGCCCTGCGTGACCAGCACGACGGGGCGCCCGGTCGCCCGGGCCTCGAGGACGTCCGCCCACCATGCCGGGGGCGTGAACCGGTCGATGCCGGCGGGCAGGAAGGGTCCCACGAGCTCGACGTTGTCGGGGAGGTCCGAGCGCGGGTACTCGAACGACGGCACCGACGTGTGCAGCACGCGGGTGACCGCCGTCTGCGCCCAGTCGAAGAAGAAGCCGTCGGGGACGGGCTGGCCCGCGTCTGCCACCACGCGCTCGGCGGCCGCCTGGGCGTCCCGGAACACGACCCTGCGCGTGAACCAGTCGAGCAGCGCGTACCGGAGGCCGTCGAGACCGGTGCGGGGCGGCTGCAGGCCCAGGCCGAACGGGGCGGTGTCCTTGCTCGAGATCGCGAGGGGCGAGACCGAGAACAGCACCGAGGGCAGGTCGTGCCGCCGGGCCGCGATGGCTCCCGCCAGGAACGCGTTGTCGGTGACGATCACGTCGGGGCGCTCCGCCGCCACGAGGCCGTCGATGTCGGCCAGGAAGCCCGGCACGGTCTCGACGAAGTGGTGGAGCACGTCCCACTGGAGCCGCCTGATGCCGGGGGCCGGTGCGCCGTGCTCGAGCGACCAGGCGTCGAGGGCGGCGTCGTCGAGGTCGCGCCCCTGCACGATCGGGGCGTGCTTGGCACCGGTCGCGCTGACCGCCTGCGCGAACTTGCGACCGGTGTAGACGACGACGTCGTGTCCCTCCTCGACGAGGGCGCGGGCCAGGGGCAGCGCGGGTCGCACGTGGCCGGTCACGGGCGTGAGGGTGAACAGGATCCTGCTCATGGTGGGGAGCTCCCAGGGGTGTCGGGGACAGTCCCCGAACAAGACCGCGGGCGATTCGCCCTGATACATCCCCCGCTCAGCGGCGGCGCAGGATCTTCTCGCGCAGCCTCTCGCGACGCTCGGCGAACCGGTTCCACACGGTCTTCTGGAAGACCAGCGTCAGCCAGCCCGCGAGGGCCATGCCGACGATGTTGACCCCGAGCTGCAGCGCGCTACCCCGGACCTCGTCCCACTGCGCGAACGCGAGGCCGAGCGCGACGTTCCCCGCCGCCGGCACGGTGGTGACCGAGATGAACACGCCCGCCAGCGCGCCCACCCGCGCGGACGTCAGCGACAGCACGCCTGCGGCGCCGGCGATGACGGCCACGATGAGCGACCACTTGTCGGGCGTGTAGATGAACGCCGTGTCCGGGCGGGGTGCCGTCACCTGCTCCAGCGTCACCCAGCCGAGCTGCTTGGCCACGAGCGAGGCGACGCACGCGAGCAGGATGGCGATCAGGAACCCGACCACCAGCGTCCAGAGCGCGATCCGCAGCAGGTGGGACCGACGGCGGACCAGCGCGATGCCGAGCGCCGCGATCGGCCCGAACTCCGGCCCGAGGACCATGGCGCCGATGACGAGGATCTGCGAGTCGAGCACGATCGCGATCGCCGCGATGAGGGTCGCGAAGGTCATGAAGCTCAGGTAGGTCCAGTTGAGCTCCGACTCGGCGTACGCGCGCCGGGTGACGTCGATCCAGACGACGGCGTCGGCGCTGCTGCCCGGGGCGATGCGCTCGGCGTCGTAGCCCCGCTGGGACACCCACGTGTCCACGGGCTCGACCTTCAGCGTGCCCTCGCGCTGCACGCCGAGCTCCAGGAGCTCGTCGAGGATGTCGTTGGCCGCCTCCCTCGCCACGTCGGCGAGCACGACGTCGCCCGGGGGGCGGCGCGAGGCGCCGTCGAGCACGGCGAGGCTGCTCACCGCGGGCGCGCGCTCGAGCGCGGCGACGACGTCCTGCGTCAGGTGCGTCGGGCTCGAGATCCGCAGGTGCAGCACACCGCCAGTGTGTCGCCGCGGACCCCGCGAACCGGGGAGCCGCGCGCACCCCGGGGGTCGGAAGAGCTGTCGGGGTGGCGGGATTCGAACCCACGACCTTCCGCTCCCAAAGCGGACGCGCTACCAACCTGCGCCACACCCCGTGCGCACCCGGCAGCGACCCTCACGGGCGACGCGGGTGCACGAGACGCCCTCCTGCACCCGGTACCCTGGGTGCCGCAGTCCGGGCTCCACGGAGCCGGGACCAGTGCGGACGTAGCTCAATGGTAGAGCCCCAGTCTTCCAAACTGGCTACGCGGGTTCGATTCCCGTCGTCCGCTCCCTCCCGATGTGCTCGCGGCTCGGGCCGCCGACCCGCGACGGCGGCGCCTCCCGGCGATGGGTCGCAGCCTCGCCCAAGCCGAAGCCGGGCGCGGTCCGCCGCACCTGGGCGCAAAGATGCCGCGTGCCGCCGTTCGTCGGCGACACGCGGCATCCCTCGTGCTACTTCCGGAAGGTGAACAGCGCGCTGTGCGTCGTCCCGTCGTCGAGCTTCAACGAGAACGTGGCGCACTTCCCGGCCCAGGACTTGTCCGTCTTCCAGACGTAGACGTACTGGTCCGAGGCGGGGTCGTACTGCAGACCGCTGGCACCGGCGCTGACGGTCTCCTCGATCGCGTCGACCGGCGCCGTGGGAGAGCACGATCCGAACGCGACGGTCGGCGAACCTGCCGCCACGACGCCCGTGCCCTGATCGCCGTGGAGGCTGAACTTCATCGGGACCGCGCTCCCGGCCTTGACCGAGTTCACGACGCCTCCCATGTCGACGGGGGCTACGAAGCCGTGCCAGTCGTAGACGACCGAGTAGCTGCAGCTCACGGCGACGGAGGCATTGCCTGCGTTGTCGACAGCAGTCGCCGCGGGGGCTTCTGCGGTCTTGGCGCCGACGGTCGACGTGTCCAGGCTGACGGTCCCGCTCGACGGTGTCGCCAGGCCGGAGCCGTGCTCCTCCTCGGTCGCTGACCACGAAGCGGCCGCCGAGGCACCGAGGAGCACCGGGCTGCTCGGGCACACGAGCGCCACGACCGGTGCCGTGACGTCGGTCGGCGATGCCGACTCGGAGCGGGCGCTCTCGCCGACGATGTTGACTGCCGACACCGAGAACCGCGCGGAGGAGCTCGAGGCGCTGCGGCAGGCCTTGGAGTCCATGCGCGCGTCGCTCGACGACCCCAGCGCCTTCGGTGCGTCCGACGTGCGCTTCCACGACATCGTCATGGAGATCTCCGGCAACCGGCTCGCCGAGAGCATCGCCCGGTCGCTGTTCGAGCGTGCGCGCGACAGCGCGCGGTACCACGGCATGACACCGCCGTCGTTCCACGAGCGGACGCTGCGCGAGCACGAAGCCGTGTTCGCGACGATCGAGGCCCGCACCACCGAGGCGGCCGAGCACGCGATGTACTCGCACATCATCGACGCCTGGCAGCGCCGCCGGCTGCCGGACCACTCGGGCACCAAGCCGCGCCGCACGTAGCTGCTCGCAGCGCCGCACAGCGACGTGGACGCGCCATGAGCGGACTGACACCCAGACAGTCAGCGCCGTCGTCGTGGACCCGCGCTCAGAGCGCGAGCAGCGTGATCCTGACGGCGGTCACGGCGTCGGATCCGAGAATCGTGAGCCGCTCATCCCCGTTGAGGAGGCGTCCCTCGACGAGGTTGCCGTCGCGGAGGCGCAGCTCGCGCACGCTGTCGATCTCGACGTGTGATCCGTCTCGGCTGAAGTCGAGCATCGCGCGCTGACCGATCGCGACGAACTCGAGCGGACCGGTCGCGATCACGATGCCGAAGGGCCTGGGGTCGGCCGGCTGCGGCCCGTGGGAGTCGTTGATCGACTCGCTCGGCCGGGTCACGGGCTCGGGAAGCCGGACACCGATGTCGAGAAGCATCTTCGCCAGGAGCTTCGGTGCGCTTCTGGCCACGACGGTCATGGAGTCGAGCGTCGCGGTGACCGATTCGGTGCCCTCGTCGAGCGCAAACCCCATGATCCGGCCGTCACGTTGCGCATCGACGATCTGGGGTGCGAGGGCGAGGATCTGCCGGAACGCGTCGAACAGCTGACTGCCCTCGCGGACGTCGTCGACCCCGAAGACGTGGTAGCCGATGGCATCGAAGCCGCCGATCGCACGGAACGCGTCGCCGGTCAGCACTCGCGCCTCCGGAATGAAGAGCGCACTGGTCGCGGACGCGTACTCCCGCATGACGGGCTCGCTGTCGTGGACATAGATGTCTGGGGCGACGAAATCGAGCGCGGGCCCGGCGATACGCCAGATCCCGCTCATCCGCGCCGTCGGTCCCCCGCTCGGATATCGGCCGGGCTCGTCCTGGCCCGGCTGCGGACCCAGCCACGCATTCGCATACGCCGGCAACGCTTTGATCGACTTCCCTGCAGCGGCCAGGTCGCCGACGTACTGACCCCAACCCCACGCCATGAACACCTCGTCGGCCACGGCATTGTTGTCGCCGAAGCGGTCCGCCCACGACAGGCCTTCTCCGGCGGTCTCTGAGAACAGCGCGACAACGTCATGGTGGAAGCTCTCGGGGTTGTCGCGCACCGTCTCGAGCAGTTCCGACGGTATCGGCGAGCTCCACGCCTTGGCGGCCGGTCCCGAGTGATCACGGCTGGCACCGAGCAGGCCGACCTCGTTCTCCACCTGCATGAGGACGATGGTGTGCTCCGCGTCGACGCGTGCGACGTGCGCCATCAGGGCCGCGTACGCGGTTCGATCGGCCGCCCGAAGCGCGCTCGAGAACACGGAGAGCACCGGCCGCGGCATGGAGCCGTCGTAGGTGAAGGGCGCCGGGAACGGGGACAATCCGAGGCTTGCGCGTTCGAAGCGGACCGGATCCGCACGAACCCACGTCGGCGCATAGGTGGACGACGCGTTCTTGAACGCACCGAACCAGATCAGGACGAGACGCACTCCGGCGGACCGCGCACCGGCAAGAAGGTTGTCGACAACCTCGAAGTCGAACGCGCCCTCGGTCGGCTCCACCTGATCCCACCCGACCGCAGCGACGACCGAGTTGATCCCGGATCTCTCCAGTGACGCCCACACGGGAGCCATGTACGCAGAGTCGGAGGAGCTCGAATTGTGCAGCTCGCCACCGAGGCACAGGAAAGGCGACCCGTCGACGATGAGCTGGGTGTGGCCAGCTGTGCGCTCGAGTCGAGGCAGGCTGGACACAGCGGCTCCTTCTGCTGGCGGAATCGACGTCGGCGACGCCCCCATCTTCCCGCTTGATGAAGGGGGTCGACGCCCGACGTCGCCATGCGCGTCGAGAAGACGGGGCAGACGGCATGGTGCGCTGCCCAGACCTCTCCCGCCGCGGCCCGCTCTACCGTGCCGGCTCGGTTCCTACTCAGCTCCCACTGGCAATGAGGTGGCCCCCGCTCCTGGCGTCGGCGGTGGCGTCCTCGAGGTCAGGGGCGCGCCCACCGTTGCGAGAGCAGCCACCCGTCACGGTTGACCCTGACGGTGCTGATCTTGAAGCCGAGCGACCCGGCGGACGCGGTATACGCATCGAGCTCGTCGCGGGGGCCCGTGCCCGTGGAGGTCTGGACCCAGCCGAGCGTCTCGTTGTAGATGGCGGTCGAGCCGAACGCCCGGGACCTACCGCGCCCGAGGTCGTAGATGATGCGAATCATGCTTGCCATGTCGTCCTCCTCTGTCGTGGTTGTCGCCGGGGTGATCGCCCCGGTCTTCAGGTCGACGCCCCGTTCGGCCATGAACAGCTCGGGGTCGACGTCGGTGTTGTCGAGGTTGGACTTGGCGCCGGCGGGATAGGTCTTGAAGTGGAGGTGGATCCCGACGAGAGGGTTGCCCGTCGCGCCCATCGTCCCGATCTGCTCGCCCATGGCGACGACGCGGTCGAGGGGCGCTCCCGCCTCGGCGAGATGCTGGTAGTGCGTGGTCGAGCCGTCGTCGTGCCGGATCTGCACGAAGAAGCCCCGCACGCTGTGCTTCGCGGACTTGCACACCGTGCCCGCCGCGACGGCACGCACGGGTTGGCCGGTCTGGCCCGGCTCGGGTGGGGCGATGTCGACGCCGCGGTGGAACGTCGATGCGCCCGCGACCGGGGCCTCCCGCGGCCCGAACGGGGACCGGAACCGACCGATCGCGGGCATCTGCCACGGGTTCTCTGCGCTCATGTCTGCCTCCCTGCAGCGACAAAGCGTGCCGTACGTCCTATTTTGCGCTTTTCGGGCACCCCGTGGGCAGACCTTTTCCGACGAGACCGCGGGGCAGGGATCGCGCCAACGCGCCGCCCGTCTCTCACCGGGTCGCGCGAAGGTGCGGCTCGACATGACACTGGCCGCATGAGCGACTGGAACCAGCAGATCATCGACGAGTTCCGCGCGAACGGGGGCGACGTCCGGACGAACGGCTTCGGCAAGGGCCTCGTCCTCCTGCACCATCGGGGCGCCAGGACCGGGACCGAGCGCGTCAGCCCCGTCGCCGGGATCCGGGTCGACCCGGACGCGTGGCTCGTCGCCGCCTCCAAGGGCGGCGCGCCGGAGAACCCCAGCTGGTACTTCAACCTGCTCGCACACCCGGACGTCGAGATCGAGACGCCCGACGACGGGACCGTGGCGGTGCACGCGACGAACCTCACCGGTGACGAGCGCGACGCGGGCTGGGCGCGGTTCACCGCCCGCTCGGCAGGGTTCCGTTCCTACGAGCAGCGCACGGCGCGCACGATCCCGGTGCTGCGGCTCGCACGCCGGGCGGTCTGACCACCCCAGGAGGAGCACCGTGGACATCACCGTCGAGGACCAGCCCACCGCGCGCGTCGCGGTGCTGCGCGAGCGCGTCGCCATGGACGCCCTGCCCGAGTTCTACGACCGCGCCTACCGCCTCGTCGCGGAGGAGGTCGCGGCGGCGGGACTGACCGTCACGGGGCCGGCGTTCGGCTGGTACCGCGACATGCCGACAGACTCGGTCGACCTCGAGGCCGGCTTCTGGGTCGGCGCGGAGGAGGTCCGGACCCTCGGCAGCGGGGTCGAGGTCGTCGAGCTCCCCGGCGGGCCGGCCGCGGTCGCGGTCCACGTCGGCGGCTACGACAGCCTCCCCGGCGCCTGGAGCGAGCTCCGGGCGTGGTTCTCGGGCCAGACCGCCCAGATGCGGGGCGACTTCCTCGAGGTCTACGTCACGGACCCGTCGGAGGTCGCCGCGCCGGAGCTGAACGAGACGCGCCTGGTGCTGCCGCTCGTCCCGTGACCGGACCGGCCACGGCCGACGTCACGGTGTGCTCGACCTGACCCTCCCCGAGCCGCGCACCCCGCCGACCCGTCGGATCAGTACCGGGTCTGGCCCTGCTCGCTGTCGACGATGTGCCGGCAGCCGGGGCACTCGCCGCTGTCCGGGCCGTCGTCCTCCGGGAACCGGGTCTCCGGCGTGACGAACCGGCCGCACACGCTCATGCCGTCGCGGAAGAAGTGCTGCCGCCGGTCGTTGCCGGTCAGGCGGAGCCAGCCCTCGGTGTAGCTCAGCAGCATGTCGGTCTCCTGTCCTGGGTCGAACGCCCTCGTTCCATCGTCCTGCGCGTGCCGGCCGCGTATGCATGACGAAAGACCCCCGGACGAAGCCGCTGTGCGCCAGACTTCGCCGATGCCCACCGCTCGCGCACGGACGGCCCTGGTGACCCTCGCCGCAGTCGGCGTGGTGCTCGCCGTGCTCGTCGTGAACGGCGTCCTGTGGCCGAACCGCCTCCTCGCCGCGCGCTACGACGTGCGTGGCGTCGACGTGTCGGCGTACCAGGGGACGATCGACTGGCGGACGCTCGCCGAGCAGGACGTCGACTTCGCCTACGTGAAGGCGACCGAGGGGTCGGGGTTCGTCGACGCCCGGTTCCGCGACAACCTGCGGGGCGCTCGCGACGCCGGGCTCCTCGTCGGCGCCTACCACTTCTTCAGCTTCGAGAGCCCCGGTCGGTCCCAGGCCGAGCAGATCATCGCCACGGTCCCGGCCGACGACGACCTGCTCCCGGTCGCGATCGACGTCGAGCACTACGGGACGTACGTCGGGCACCCACCCGACCCCGAGACGGTGCGCGCGGAGCTGACGACGGTGGTCGCCATGCTGCGGGAGCACTACGGCCTCGAACCGGTGATCTACGCGACCCAGGCCGCCTACGGCCGGTACGTCGCCGGCCACTTCCCGGGGACGCCGATCTGGATCCGGGCCGTGTACGCGCCGCCGCACCTGGCCGGCGGCGGGCGATGGACGTTCTGGCAGTACTCGCAGCGCGACCGTCTCGACGGGTACGACGGGCGGGAGTCGTACATCGACGTCAACGTGTTCGGCGGCGACCTCGACGACCTGCGCGCCCTCCGCACGGACGGTTGACCCTCGGGCCACCCGAAGGTCCACAGTTCTGCTGTGGACATCGACGACCTGACGATCGGCCGGTTCGGGCGCCTCTGCGGCCTCTCCGTGCACACGCTGCGGCACTACGACGACGTCGGCCTGCTGGTGCCGGCGCGTCGACGAGGCGACCGGGTACCGCTACTACCGGCCCGAGCAGCTGGAGCGCGCGAGGCATATCCGCTCGCTGCGGTGGACCGACCTGTCGGTCGAGGACACCCGCAGGGTCCTCGACGACCCCGACGGTGCCCCGGCCGTCCTCGACGCGCACCGGGCCCGCCTCGAGCGCGAGCGCGCGCGGATCGCGGCCAGCCTCGGAGACGCCGAGCGGATCGCCGACGAGGGCCTGCCCTCCCCTGCCCGCGCCGCCGGCGCCCGTCCCGTGCAGATCAAGCTGCTCGTCGGCGACCGGGACGCCGCGGCCGCGTTCTACATCGACGCGTTCGGGTTCGACTGCGAGGTGACCCAGCGCACCGCGGACGAGGACTTCTCCGGCTTCGTCTTCGGCCGGTACGGCGAGAGCGACTTCTTCCTCGTGCACCTGCAGACGGCCGACTACCCGGGCGCCGCCGGTCCGGCGACGATCGGCCTGCTCGTCGACGACCTCGACGCGGCGCACCGCCGAGCGCTCGCCGCCGGCGCGACCGAGGTCCTCGGCCCGCACGACTCGGAGGGGATGCCGCGCGCGTCGGCGGTGCGGGACCCCGACGCCAACGTGATCTGGCTCTACCAGGGGTGAGGGACGACAACGGCCCCGGTGCTGCGCCGCGACTCTCGTCGCGGGCTGCACCGGGGCCGCATGTCCGTCAGCACCTGTTGGCCTTCGCCCACCGCGCCCGCTTGTCCTTGTTGCGCGCGGCTTGAACCGCCCCCAGCGCCATTGGGGGCTGTCGAAGATCAGCCACCCGGACCATGGCCGTCAGTCACTCTCGTAGCGACGCGTTCCACATCCGGGCCGATCCTTCGCGATGGGATGCTGACACCACCGCGCAGACCGGGAGATCCAAGATGGAACAGTACACGGTTCCTGGTCACTTGTCCACTTCGACCCTGACCGGCACCCCGGCGAAGGCCGCCAGCCGGTCGAAAGCGACGTCGACCGCACCCTTCTCGGCAGCGGTCAGGTCGACGGCGAGGGTCAGCTCCGCGGTGAGCTGGTCCCGCCCGACCACCCGTCGCCACCACCCGATCCCCTGGCTGTCGAGCAGCAGCGGCTGGATCACCTGGTTCGCGTTCGCGGGGGCGAGGACGCGGTCGGCGATGTTGAGGACGCGGCGGCTCTCCGTGTAGGCGACCCCGTACTCGTCGTACCCCTGCAGCACGTGCACGGTGGGCGACGGGTCGCGGACCGGCGGGTCCGACGGCGCGAACCAGCAGGTCAGGCCGTCGACGTCCGCGGACACGAGCTCGTCGCCGACGATCGCCAGCCCGCGGCGGACCTGGGTCAGGGTCAGGCTGGACCACCACGCGAAGTCCTTGACCGTGGCCGGGCCGTGGCCGACGAAGTAGCGGCGCGTCAGCTCGGCGAGCGCCTCGTCGGGCTCGAGCGGTGCGGCGGGCGGCACGCGTGCGTCGACGAGCGCGTAGGTCTGCTGCGCGCCGCGGCGCTCGCCGCTGACGATCACTGCGGCCAGCTCCGCCGCCATCACCAGGTACGCGAGCCGTACCCCGTCCGCGTCGATCCCGGCGGCGGCCAGCGCGGCGGCGAGCTCGTGGCGCGTCAGGTGGTCGCCGCCGACCAGGGCGTCGGCCATCGTCGCGGTCGCGCGGTCCACCAGCGCGTCGTCGATCCCCGACCGGCGCTCGTAGTAGCGGCTGAGCTGCCGCACGCGCGGCCCGGTCAGCGCCTGGATCCACCGCAGGTCCTGCGGCGCGACGAAGTGCCAGGTCGGCCGCATCGCATGGGTGCGCAGGACGGTGCCGGCGTCGAGCGCGGCCTGGACCGCGGCGGCGTCCGCGTCGGCCGACCGCTGCCCCAGGGACCACGTGGCCATCGCGAGCTCCTGCGCCTGCACCGCACCCAGGTGCCGCACCACCGTGGCCGGGTCGGGCAGCGGCGGTCCGGACAGGTGCTGCACGTGCAGCCGTCGGTGCGCCGCCTCGAGGCGATCCATGGACACCGATCCTGTTGCATGTCGGAGGGCCGTGGAAAGGTGAAAGGCACCAGCCGACCACCGTCGAAGGAGACCCCTGTGGCCACGTACCTGAACCCCTACCTGAACTTCCGCGACACCGCGCGCCCGGCCATGGAGTTCTACCAGTCCGTGTTCGGCGGCGAGCTGACGCTCAGCACGTTCGGGGAGTTCCACGCGAGCGAGGACCCGGCCGAGGTCGACAACATCATGCACGGGCAGCTCGAGACGCCCAGCGGGTTCGTCCTCATGGGCGCCGACACCCCGAGCTCGATGGAGCTCGCCGCGCAGAGCAACGTGTCGGTCTCGATCAGCGGCGAGGACGAGACCGAGCTGCGGGGCTACTGGGACAAGCTGGCCGACGGCGCGACGATCGTCGTCCCGCTGGCCGCCGCCCCCTGGGGGGCCACCTTCGGCATGCTGGACGACAAGTTCGGCACCCACTGGCTGGTGAACATCACGCCCGCGGAGGGGTAGCCGTTCGCTAGCGTGCCGCCGTGACGTTCCTGCAGCCCCACGACCGTGTCCTGCTCACGGGCGACTCCATCACCGACTGGGGCCGTGACCGCACCGACCCGTCGAGCCTGGGGAACGGGTACGCCGGCATCGTCGCGGCGCTCGCGGGCGCGCGCCGGCCGGACCTCGACCTCACGTTCCTCAACCGCGGTGTCGGCGGCGACACGTCCGGGATGCTGCGCGCACGGTGGGGGCAGGACGCGGTCGCCCTCGCGCCGACCGTCGTCTCGATCCTGGTCGGCATCAACGACACGTGGCGCCGCTACGACTCCGGCACGCCGACGTCGACCGAGGAGTACGAGGAGAACCTGCGGGCCATCAGCTCCACGGCGGACAGGCTGGTGCTCGTCGAGCCCTTCCTCGTGCCCGTCCGGGCCGACCAGCACGCCTGGCGCGAGGACCTCGACCCCCGCCTCGCTGTGGTGCGCCGGGTGGCGGCTGAGCACCGCGCGGTGCTCGTGCCCGCGGACGGGCTCTTCGCGGCCGCGGCCGTCCGCACCACCCCCGCGGCGTGGGCGTACGACGGCGTTCACCCCACGCCCGCGGGCCACGGGCTGCTCGCCGAGGCCTGGCTGCGCGCGGTGGGGATCGACGGGCCGTCCACCTGATGGGGATGCTTTGCGCGGGCGGCGACGTTGACGCTAGCGTCGTGGCCGGTCGTGTCCCGCAGTCGCGGGAGCGATGACCGACTCGGTCCCGGAGGACGAAGCGATGAGCGTGCAGGCTGCCGCCCCCGCCGTCCTCGTGCGCGCCCGCGTGGCGCTGCCCTGTTGTCGCTGTCTGTAGAGCGCTGGCTGCTCCTTCGCGTGCGGACCCCGTGAGAGGGGACCGCCTTCCGCGCCAGCGCTCGCCCCAGGCCCGGACCCCCGCGATCCGTGCCGACCGCCCGGCGCACAGTCGCCGCCGGAGCCCCAGACTCCGCTAGTCCCCCACCAGCTGCCGGCCAGCCGGCAGCTTCGACCGAAGAGGAACCATGGCACGCATCTACGACGACGCGACGGCGCTCATCGGCAACACCCCGCTGGTCCGCATCAACAAGATCACCGACGGTGCCCCCGCCACCGTCGTCGGCAAGCTCGAGTTCTACAACCCCGCCAACTCGGTCAAGGACCGCATCGGCGTCGCGATCATCAACGCGGCCGAGGCGTCCGGCGACCTCAAGCCGGGCGGCACGATCGTCGAGGCCACCAGCGGCAACACGGGCATCGCGCTCGCGTTCGTCGGCGCGGCCCGCGGCTACAAGGTCGTGCTGACGATGCCGGAGACGATGTCGAAGGAGCGCCGCGCCCTGCTGCGCGCGTTCGGCGCGGAGCTGATCCTCACGCCCGGTTCCGAGGGCATGAAGGGCGCGGTCAACCGTGCCGACGAGATCGTCGCCGAGCGCGAGGGCGCCATCCTTGCTCGTCAGTTCGCCAACGAGGCCAACCCGGAGATCCACCGGACCACCACGGCCGAGGAGATCTGGGCCGACACGGACGGCGAGATCGACATCCTCGTCGCCGGCATCGGCACCGGCGGCACCATCACCGGCGTCGGCCAGGCGCTCAAGGCCCGCAAGCCGGGCGTCCAGATCGTCGGCGTCGAGCCGGCCGAGTCGCCCATCCTCAACGGCGGAGCCCCCGGCCCGCACAAGATCCAGGGCATCGGCGCCAACTTCGTGCCCGAGATCCTCGACACCACGGTCTACGACGAGATCATCGACGTCGACGCCGAGACGGCCGTGAAGGTCGCCCGCCGCGCCGCCGCCGAGGAGGGCCTGCTGGTCGGCATCTCGTCCGGCGCCGCCCTGCACGCGGCGACCATCCTGGCCAACCGCCCGGAGAACGCCGGCAAGCTCATCGTCGCGATCATCCCGTCGTTCGGCGAGCGCTACCTGTCGACCGTGCTCTACGCGGACCTGCTCGACTGACCCGCCCCGCGGCCGCCCCCCGAACGCCCCCACACAGGACGAAGGCTCCATGCCCGAGCACCAGCACCTCCTCGCCACCCTGAGGGAGGACCTCGAGGCCGCCCGGCACCGCGATCCCGCGGCCCGGTCGCTCGCCGAGGTCGCCCTCGGGTACCCCGGGGTGCACGCGGTGTGGGTGTACCGGCTGGCGCACCGGATGTGGCACCAGCCCGGCCTGCAGCTGCCCGCGCGACTGGTCTCCCAGCTCGCGCGGGCGGTCACCGGGATCGAGATCCACCCCGGTGCCCGCCTGGGCCGTCGGTTGTTCATCGACCACGGCATGGGTGTCGTGATCGGCGAGACCGCCGAGGTGGGCGACGACGTGGTCCTGTTCCACGGGTCGACGCTCGGCGGCAAGTCGATGCGCCACGGCAAGCGGCACCCGACCCTCGGCGACGGGGTCGTGGTGGGCGCCGGGGCCAAGATCCTCGGCCCCGTGTGGATCGGCCCGGGCGCGCAGATCGGCGCGAACGCGGTCGTCATCCACGACGTCCCCGCCGGGGCGATCGCCGTCGGGGTCCCCGCGACGATCCGCCTGCGCCCGAAGGCCGCACCGTTCGACGTCGAGATCGACGACCCGGCGATCTACATCTGACGCCGCACCGCACGAATGTGAAGAACCCGGCCGATCATCGGCCGGGTTCTTCGCATTCTCCGGCGAGTCGCGTGAACTTGTTCTAGTTGTTGCCTAACAACTAGGGTGAGCAGCATGCTGTTCCGCGTCGACCCCTCCTCGCCCGACCCGCTGTTCGCGCAGCTGGCCGGGCAGGTGCGCTCCGCGGTCGCGCGAGGCGAGCTGACGGACGGCGAACGCCTCCCCGGGGCGCGGGAGCTCGCCGCGTCGCTCGACATCAACCTGCACACCGTCCTGCGCGCCTACCAGGACCTGCGGGACGAGGGGCTGATCGAGCTCCGCCGCGGTCGCGGCGCCGTGGTGACGGCCTCCGCGCAGGACAACGCCGAGCTCCACGCCGCGATCGAGACGCTCGTCCGCGTCGCCCGGTCGCTGGGCATCGCGCCGCAGACCACCACCGCGCTCGTCAAGGAGGCCCTCCGGTGACCCCGACGCCCACCGTCGCGCCGCCCCTCGCCACGGAGACCCTCCAGTGACTCTGGTCCCGCACCGCACGACCCTCGCGAAGGAGGCCCTCCGGTGACCCCCGTCCCGCACCGCGCGCTGACCACCGCGCTGACCCTGGTCGTGCCCGGCGCGCTCGTCGCCAGCACGTTCGTCGTCGCCACCGCCTGGTCGTCCGAGCTGCCGGACCCGGTGGCCGTGCACATCGGTACGGACGGCCCGGACGGCTACTCCTCGCTGGCCGGCGCGCTGTGGCCGCCGGCGATCCTCACGGCGGTCCTCGCCATCGCCTGCTGGGCCCTCGCGTTCTTCTGGGGTCGCACGGCCCTGGTCCGCCGGATCTCCGCCGCCACCGCGCTCGGGCTCTCGGCCTTCCTCTCGACGCTCACGATCGGGCTGCTCGACCTGCAGCGCGGCCTCACGGATGCGGCCGACGTCGGCTCGACCGGCCTGGTGGTCACGCTCGCCTTCGTGCTCGGCCTCGTCGCCGCCGCGCTGGGCGCGTGGCTGACGCCCGGCGACCTGCGGCAGCCGACCACGGACCCGATCCCCGCGTCGGCCGTCGTCCTGCCGCTCGGCCCGGACGAGTCGGCGAGCTGGGTCACGCACGCGGAGAGCCGTACGGCGCTGGTGGTCGGCGGCGGGGTCGCCGTCCTGGTGGTGGCCCTCGGGCTCCTGCTCTCGGCGCCGTTCGTGCTGGTCCCCGCCGTGGTGGTCGCCGGCGCGGTCCTGACGAGCACCTGGTTCACCGTCACCGTCGACCGGCGCGGGCTCACCGTCCGCTCGGCGGTGGGGTGGCCGCGGTTCGTCGTGCCGCTCGACGAGGTCGTGCGGGCCGAGGTCGTCGCCGTCCGCCCCTTCGCCGAGTTCGGCGGCTGGGGCTACCGGGTCGGGCGCGCGGGCCGCGTGGGCGTGGTGCTGCGCACGGGCGAGGGCCTGCAGGTGGAGCGCACGGGCGGGCGGTCGTTCGTCGTGACGGTCGACGACGCGGCGACCGGCGCCGCCCTGCTCAACACCCTCGCGGCACGGGCGCGCGTCGACCATCCGGCACGCGATACCCGCGGTACCAGGTAGCCTGGCGCGGGCGTCGACGGCGACGCCGGACCGGGAGGACTGACGATGCGGCTGGGCTACCACACGGGCTACTGGTCGGCGGGTCCTCCGCCGGGCGCGCAGGAGGCCGTCCTGGGCGCGGAGCAGCTCGGGTTCGACTCCGTCTGGACCGCCGAGGCCTACGGTTCCGACGCCCTGACGCCGCTCGCGTGGTGGGGGTCGCGCACCTCGCGCATCCGGCTGGGCACCGCGATCGCCCAGCTGTCGGCCCGCACCCCGACCGCCGCCGCGATGGCGGCACTCACGCTCGACCACCTCTCCGGCGGCCGCTTCGTCCTCGGCCTCGGCGCCTCCGGCCCGCAGGTGGTGGAGGGCTGGTACGGCCAGCCCTACCCGCGGCCGCTGGCCCGCACGCGCGAGTACGTCGCGATCGTGCGGCAGGTGCTGGCCCGGGAGGCGCCGGTGACGTTCGACGGGCAGTTCTACCGGCTCCCCCTCGGGCCCGACGAGGGCGCCGGGCTGGGCAAGGCGCTGCGCTCGACCGTGCACCCGCTGCGTGCC
Source organism: Cellulomonas sp. P4_D11 (assembly GCF_056401915.1). Lineage (NCBI taxonomy): Bacteria > Bacillati > Actinomycetota > Actinomycetes > Micrococcales > Cellulomonadaceae > Cellulomonas > Cellulomonas sp. P4_D11. The sequence goes on from NZ_JBFUIK010000037.1 coordinate 29,658, forward strand.
GACCTGCCGATCCACCTCGCCGCCGAAGGCCCGAAGAACATCGCGATGTCGGCCGAGATCGCCGACGGCTGGCTGCCGCTGTTCTACTCGCCGCGCATGGACGCCGAGTACCGCGCGCTGCTGGCCGAGGGGTTCGCGGCCCGGTCGCCGGAGCGCAGCGCCGTCGAGGACTTCGAGGTCGTGGCCACCGTGCCCGTCGTGCTGGGGGCCGACGTCGAGTCCGCCGCCGACAGCGTCCGGCCGTTCATCGCGCTGTACGCCGGCGGGATGGGCGCCAAGGGCGCGAACTACCACCGAGCCGTGCTCGACCGGCTGGGCTACACCGAGGCGTGCGACGAGATCCAGGCGCACTACCTCGCGGGCGACCGCGCACGGGCCACGGCCGCCGTGCCGCTCGAGCTGGTCCAGGACATCGCGCTGGTGGGCACGGCCGACGACATCCGGGCGCAGCTGCCGGCGTGGGAGGCCACCGCGGTGACGACGATGCTGGTGCAGGCCGACCCGCGGACGCTCCCGGCGATCGCCGACGCCCTGCGCGGCTGACCGCGCCGTGGACGACGACTACGCCGAGGCCGTGCTGGACCTCGTGGACGAGATCCCCGCGGGGCGCGCGATGACCTACGGCACGATCGCGGAAGTGGTCGGGGACCGCCTCGAGGCGCTCGACGGCCGCCGGCGGGGCGGTCCGCGGCAGGTGGGGCAGGTGCTCAGCCGTGCCGGCTCGGGCGTGCCGTGGTGGCGCGTGGTCAACGCCGCGGGCAGCCCACCCGCCCGTCACCTGGGCCGGGCGCTGGACCTGCTGGCCGACGAGGGCACTCCGTTGAGCGCCGACGGCAGGCGCGTCGCGCTGCGCCGCGCCATCTGGTTCCCGGAGAGTTGACGGCCCCTGCGTGTCCCCGCGGTCTGAGCCGCGCCGCCCGACCTAACCTGGCCGCACGGGGGGCACGCCTCCCGCGATCGAGTACCCGACCGGGGGATCCATGACCGTCACCGCCCAGCGCTCCGCGCCCCTGGTGACACGCGTGGAGGCCGAGCCGGTCGACCGCCCGAGCACGCCGCCCGCCCGCATGCCGCACCTGGGCGGGCTCGACGGGATCCGCGCGCTGGCCGTGGCCGGGGTCGTGATCTACCACCTCGGCGCACCGTGGATGCGCGGCGGCTTCCTCGGCGTCGACGTCTTCTTCGTGCTGTCCGGCTACCTGATCACCACGCTCGTGCTCGACGAGGTCGAGGGCACCGGCCGGTTCTCCTTCCGGCGGTTCTACGCCCGACGCGCCCGGCGCCTGCTGCCCGCGCTCGGCCTCCTGCTGCTGGGCATGGCCGGCGTGGCCGTCGCCATGCCGAGCGAGGCCGCGGAGCTGCGCGGGGACATCGCCGCAGCCGTGGGGTACGTGTCGAACTGGTGGCAGGTCATGGCCGACCGGTCCTACTTCGAGATGGTCAGCCGACCACCCCTGCTCCAGCACCTGTGGTCGCTGGCGATCGAGGAGCAGTTCTACCTCGTCTTCCCGCTCGTGATCCTGCTCGCGCTCCGCGCCGGTCGCGCGCGAGTCGGTCAGGTCGCGGCCGTCCTTGCCCTGCTCTCCACCGCGGCGATGGCGGTCCTGGCGATGCGGGCCTCGGTCCCCGTGCCCAACGACCCGAGCCGCGTGTACTTCGGCACGGACACCCACTCGATGGGCCTGCTGGTGGGCGCCGCGATGGCGGCCGTGTGGATGCCGTGGCGCACCTGGAAGCGGGCGGGGTCGTGGGCGCGGGAACGCGGCAACTCCGTGCGGCGGTTCGAGGCCGGCGTGACCGACGTGCTCGGCGCCGTCGCCCTGGTGGGCGTCCTCGCGGCCTTCGTGTGGGTCGACGAGTTCAGCGCCGCGCTGTACCGCGGCGGCTTCCTCGCGTTCTCGCTCCTGGCCGCCGTCCTCGTCGGCGCGGTCGGCGACCCCGCCGGCCTGCTGGGCCGCGGGCTCGGGCGCCAGCCGTGGCGCTGGGTGGGCGAGCGGTCGTACGGGATCTACCTGTGGCACTGGCCCGTGCTGATGCTCACGCGCCCCGGCGTCGACATCGAGACGTCGCCGTGGCTCGCGACCCCGGTGCGCCTCGCGGCCGTGCTTGCCCTGGCCGAGCTGTCGTACCGGTTCGTCGAGCTCCCGGTCCGCCGGGGCGCGGTCGGTCGGGCGCTCGCCCGCGCGCGTCGACCGGGCGGCGACCGGCCGCGCACCGTCCTGCGAGTCACAGCCGCCGCCGTGGGCCTGGTGGTCGTCGGCGGCGTGGCC
>NZ_JBFUIK010000038.1:0-30768 GCF_056401915.1 Cellulomonas sp. P4_D11
GGCGGACCCCGCCGAGCCGCCGGGCCGCAGCCCGACCGCGAGGAGCATGGCCGCACCGAGCTGGAGGCCCGCCGCGGCGACGTCGGCCAGGCCGAGCGCACCGGTGAGGCTCACGGCTGCGACCAGCCAGCCGACGGCGCCGGCCAGCAGGGTTGCCAGTGCCGCCCGGGGGAACGGCGCCGGCCCGCGCAGCGCGAGGACGGCCCAGACCAGCTCGGCGGTGCCGATCGCGACGAGCGCCACACCGAGCGCGAGGTGGTGCCCCAGGTGCTCCGACCCGAGGGCGAGGAGCAGGAGGCCGCCGCCGAGTGCCGTGTAGGCGGCGCCCGTCCGCCCGACGAAGGCCCGGGTGCTCTCGCCGGCGTCGAACGCCGCACGGGGCGGGCCGAGCGCCGGCTCCTCGGCCCGCACCGCGACGGCCACCGTCACGCCGTCCGCGTGCCGGCGCCGACCTGCTGCGGGCTCTTGTCGGCGGCGAGGCCGACGCCGAGCAGCAGGATCGCGCTGGCGAAGTGCAGGACGTTGTCCGCGCCGTTGAGCGCCAGGATGTTGGCGCTGGAGCCGACGAGGAACAGGCCGAGGACGCCGACCAGCAGGTACACGGCGCCGACGGTCGTGTTCGTGCCCTTGGCCGCGCGCACCGAGGAGCGTGCGGCGATGAGCAGGGCCGCGCCGATGAGCAGGTGCACGATGTTGTGCAGCGGGTTGACGTCGAACACGATCAGCGGCTCGCCCTCGGTGGCAGCGAACGAGACGCCGCCCGTGACGACGAAGCCGGTGAGCCCGACGAGCAGGTAGACGACGCCGAAGATCGTCCCGACGAGTCGGTTCGGTGACTGGGACATGGGAGGCCTCCGTGAGGGGTCCGGGTACGTGCTGACACGGAGGGTTCGGACCCGGGGACCGTCCGGATGGGGTCCGATTTGGAGGACCTCGCGCCGGTGACGTACCCTCGGGTCATCCAAAGACCGCCGGTCGTCGGTCCGTCGTGCTCACACAGTGCGCATGTCGGTCCGCCCGAAGTCCCGCAGCAGCGGAGGCCAGCGCAGGTGAGAGTTCCCGGAAGGTTCGGCACGCGCCGAGCCGCCTGACGAGCCCCGCGCCTGCGCGGGGCTCTTTCGTTCGTGGGGCGTGACGACCGGTGGCACCACCATCGGAAGGATTGCCATGGCGAGGCCGGACAAGGCAGCCGCTGTCGCAGAGCTCACGGATCTGTTCCGTGACTCCAACGCGGCCGTGCTGACCGAGTACCGCGGGCTCACCGTTGCGCAGCTCAAGAAGCTGCGCAAGGCGCTCAGCGGCAACGCAACCTACGCCGTGGTGAAGAACACGCTGACCGCGATCGCGGCCAAGGATGCCGGCCTCGAGGGCCTCGACGACGTGCTTGCGGGCCCGTCGGCGATCGCCTTCGTCTCCGGTGACCCGGTCGAGGCCGCGAAGGGTCTGCGTGACTTCGCCAAGGCGAACCCCGCACTGGTCATCAAGGGCGGTGTCCTCGAGGGACGCACCCTGACCGCTGCGGACGTCACCAAGCTCGCGGACCTCGAGTCCCGCGAGGTGCTGCTGGCCAAGGCTGCCGGCGTGTTCAAGGCGTCGCTCTTCCAGGCGGCGTACCTGTTCACGGCGCCCGCCGCCCAGGCCGCGCGCACCATCGACGCCCTGCGCCTCAAGCGCGAGGAGTCGGCCGAGGTCGCAGCCTGAGCCATCCGGCACAGGCGCTGAAGAATCCCCTGCCCGAGCCGGCCACCACGGCCGCCGGGCGCTGAACGGAAGGAACCGCCATCATGGCGAAGCTCACCACCACCGAGCTCATCGACGCGTTCAAGGAGCTCTCCCTCATCGAGCTCTCCGAGTTCGTGAAGGCGTTCGAGGAGACCTTCGAGGTCACCGCTGCCGCTCCGGTCGCCGTCGCGGCCCCCGCCGGCGCCGGTGGCGCTGCCGAGGTCGAGGCCGAGGAGGAGAAGGACTCGTTCGACGTCGTTCTCGAGTCCTCGGGCGACAAGAAGATCCAGGTCATCAAGGAGGTGCGCGTCCTGACGTCCCTCGGTCTGAAGGAGGCCAAGGACCTCGTCGACGCCGCCCCCAAGGCCGTCCTGGAGGGTGTCACCAAGGAGAACGCCGAGAAGGCCAAGGCGACCCTCGAGGCCGCTGGCGCCACGGTCACCCTCAAGTGATCACCGCCTCCGGCAGGGTCGGTGCGCCGATCCGCCGGAGGTAGGGGAGCGACGCTCCCGCAGCTGGTCCGACGAGGCCCGCGTCCCGACGAGGGACGCGGGCCTCGTCGCGTGCCGGACGGGTGGCCGCACCGGCGTCGTCCACAGCCGGACGGGGGTCAGGCTTTCGTCGGCCCGCCGGGTGTGCCACCATGTGCGCGGCGACAACGTCGTCGCCGGACGGGCGGAGCCGCCTGTTCGTACCGGACGCCTCAGGGTCCACGTCGATGTCGGCGGGGGTCTCCCGGGGGTGTCGATGCCGGGTGGACTTTGCCATCGCGGCCGAGTATGCTAGCGCTTTGCGCTGGCCTGTGCCCGCGATCCCGTATAACCCGAGCCCACCCTCGTCGTTCGTACACGACGTCCGGAGGCTCGCCGGCCGGGGGATCGCGCCTAGCCAGGGACAGCGCAGCGTGCACTCGATCCGCTGGGAAGGACCCCTCTTTTGGCTGCCTCGCGCACCCCTTCTGCTCCGACCGCCGACGCCATCGCGAACCGCACCGCATCCCGCCGTATCTCTTTCGCCAAGATCCACGAGCCCCTCGAGGTCCCGGACCTGCTCGGTCTGCAGACGGAGAGCTTCGACTGGCTGCTCGGTAACGAGAAGTGGCAGGGCCGTGTGGCCAAGGCCCTCGAGGCCGGCCGTCAGGACGTTCCCGAGACCGCTGGTCTCGAGGAGATCTTCGAGGAGATCTCGCCCATCGAGGACTTCGGCGGATCCATGTCGCTGTCGTTCCGCGAGCACCGCTTCGAGCCGCCGAAGTACACGGCCGAGGAGTGCAAGGAGAAGGACTTCACCTTCGCCGCCCCGCTGTTCGTGACGGCGGAGTTCGTCAACTACACCACCGGTGAGATCAAGAGCCAGACGGTCTTCATGGGCGACTTCCCGCTCATGACGGAGCGCGGCACCTTCATCATCAACGGCACCGAGCGCGTGGTCGTCTCGCAGCTCGTCCGTTCGCCCGGCGTGTACTTCGAGCGCACGGCCGACAAGACGTCCGACAAGGACGTCCTCACGGCCAAGGTCATCCCGAGCCGCGGTGCCTGGCTCGAGTTCGAGATCGACAAGCGCGACAACGTCGGCGTGCGCGTCGACCGCAAGCGCAAGCAGAACGCCACGGTGCTGCTCAAGGCGCTCGGCATGACGGACGCGGAGATCCGCGAGGAGTTCGCGGCGTACCCGGCCGTTATCGACACGCTGGACAAGGACCACGTCCAGACGCAGGACGAGGCGCTGCTCGACCTCTACCGCAAGATCCGCCCGGGCGAGCCGCCCACGGTCGAGGCCGGCCGCGCGCTCATCGAGAACTTCTACTTCAACCCGAAGCGCTACGACCTCGCGAAGGTCGGCCGCTACAAGCTGAACAAGAAGCTCGGCCTGGACGTCCCGCTCGCGGACTCGGTCCTGTCGCGTGACGACGTCGTCGCCACCATCAAGTACCTCGCGTCGCTGCACATCGACCTCCCGTCCCTGCCGGGCACGCGTGCCGGCGAGGCCGTCGAGATCCGCGTCGAGCCGGACGACATCGACCACTTCGGCAACCGTCGCATCCGCGCGGTCGGCGAGCTCATCCAGAACCAGGTCCGCACGGGCCTGTCGCGGATGGAGCGCGTCGTGCGCGAGCGCATGACGACGCAGGACGTCGAGGCGATCACGCCGCAGACCCTGATCAACATCCGCCCCGTGGTGGCGTCGATCAAGGAGTTCTTCGGCACGTCGCAGCTGTCGCAGTTCATGGACCAGAACAACCCGCTCGCGGGCCTGACGCACAAGCGTCGCCTGTCCGCGCTGGGCCCGGGTGGTCTGTCCCGCGACCGCGCCGGCATGGAGGTCCGTGACGTCCACCCGTCGCACTACGGCCGCATGTGCCCGATCGAGACCCCTGAGGGCCCGAACATCGGCCTCATCGGCTCGCTCGCCACGTACGGGCGGATCAACCCGTTCGGCTTCGTCGAGACCCCCTACCGCAAGGTCATCAAGGGCAAGGTCTCCGACGAGGTCCACTACCTGACCGCCGACGACGAGGACCGCCACGTCATCGCGCAGGCGAACGCCCCGCTCAAGGCGAACGGCGCCTTCGAGGAGGACCGCGTCCTGGTCCGCGTCAAGGGCGGCGAGATCGAGTACGTCGCCGGCGAGGCCGTCGACTACATGGACGTCTCCCCGCGTCAGATGGTGTCGGTGGCCACGGCCCTGATCCCGTTCCTCGAGCACGACGACGCCAACCGCGCCCTCATGGGTGCCAACATGCAGCGCCAGGCCGTCCCGCTGGTCCGTTCCGAGGCCCCGCTCGTGGGCACCGGCATGGAGCGTCGCGCGGCCATCGACGCGGGCGACGTCATCGTCGCGACGAAGCCGGGTGTCGTCACCGAGGTGTCGGCGGACCTGATCGTCGTCGCCAACGACGACGCCACCACGTCGACCTACCGCGTCGCCAAGTTCCGTCGCTCGAACCAGGGCACCTCGTACAACCAGCGCGTGCTGGTCGACCAGGGCGCCCGCGTCGAGGTCAACTCGGTGCTCGCCGACGGCCCGGCCACGGACGAGGGCGAGCTCGCGCTCGGCCGCAACCTGCTGGTCGCGTTCATGTCGTGGGAGGGCCACAACTACGAGGACGCGATCATCCTGTCGCAGCGCCTCGTGCAGGACGACGTGCTGTCCTCGATCCACATCGAGGAGCACGAGGTCGACGCGCGCGACACCAAGCTCGGCCCGGAGGAGATCACTCGGGACATCCCGAACGTCTCCGAGGAGGTCCTCGCGGACCTGGACGAGCGCGGCATCATCCGCATCGGTGCCGAGGTCGCGGCCGGCGACATCCTCGTCGGCAAGGTCACGCCCAAGGGCGAGACCGAGCTGACCCCGGAGGAGCGCCTGCTCCGTGCGATCTTCGGTGAGAAGGCGCGCGAGGTCCGCGACACGTCGCTCAAGGTCCCGCACGGCGAGTCCGGCACGGTCATCGAGGTCCGCACGTTCAGCCGGGAGGACGGCGACGAGCTGCCCGCCGGCGTGAACGAGCTGGTCCGCGTGTACATCGCGCAGCGCCGCAAGATCACGGACGGCGACAAGCTCGCCGGCCGCCACGGCAACAAGGGCGTCATCTCCAAGATCCTGCCGGTCGAGGACATGCCGTTCCTCGCCGACGGCACCGCGGTCGACGTCGTCCTCAACCCGCTCGGTGTGCCCGGCCGCATGAACGTCGGCCAGGTTCTCGAGACGCACCTCGGCTGGGTGGCCAAGCAGGGCTGGGACATCCAGCTCGCCGAGGGCGACGTCTCGTGGCGGGACGACGTCCCGGCCATCGCCGCGTCGTCGCCGGCCGGCAACCCGGTCGCGACGCCCGTGTTCGACGGTGTCCCGGAGACGACCCTCACCGGTCTGCTCTCGGCCACGCTGCCGAACCGGGACGGCGAGCGGACCGTGGGTGGCGACGGCAAGGCGCGCCTGTTCGACGGGCGCTCCGGCGAGCCGTTCCCCGAGGCTGTCGCGGTCGGCTACATGTACATCCTCAAGCTGCACCACCTCGTCGACGACAAGATCCACGCACGTTCCACGGGTCCGTACTCGATGATCACGCAGCAGCCGCTGGGTGGTAAGGCGCAGTTCGGTGGCCAGCGGTTCGGCGAGATGGAGGTCTGGGCCCTGGAGGCGTACGGCGCTGCCTACACGCTGCAGGAGCTCCTCACCATCAAGTCGGACGACGTCCCCGGACGCGTCAAGGTGTACGAGGCGATCGTCAAGGGGGAGAACATCCCCGACTCGGGCATCCCGGAGTCCTTCAAGGTGCTCCTCAAGGAGATGCAGTCGCTCTGCCTGAACGTGGAGGTGCTCTCCTCGGACGGCGTCTCCATCGACATGAAGGAGAACGACGACGAGGTCTACCGCGCAGCGGAGGAGCTCGGCATCGACCTGTCGCGGCGCCCGAACGCCAGCAGCGTCGAAGAGATCTGACGTCGAGCCTGCCGCCCTTCCGTGAAGGGTGGGCGGCGGGCCCGCACCCTTAGCAACATTTCCGTTCAGCCGGTGCACACCGGCAAGCGAAGGAAGTAGGACCCCCCTTGCTCGACGTCAACGTCTTCGACGAGCTGCGTATCGGCCTTGCCTCGGCCGACGACATCCGTGCCTGGTCGCACGGTGAGGTGAAGAAGCCCGAGACCATCAACTACCGGACCCTGAAGCCGGAGAAGGATGGCCTGTTCTGCGAGAAGATCTTCGGTCCCACCCGGGACTGGGAGTGCTACTGCGGCAAGTACAAGCGCGTGCGCTTCAAGGGCATCATCTGCGAGCGCTGCGGCGTCGAGGTGACCCGCTCGAAGGTCCGTCGTGAGCGCATGGGCCACATCGAGCTCGCCGCGCCCGTCACGCACATCTGGTTCTTCAAGGGTGTGCCGTCGCGGCTCGGCTACCTGCTCGACCTCGCCCCGAAGGACCTCGAGAAGGTCATCTACTTCGCGGCCTACATGATCACCTGGGTCGACGTCGACGGCCGGCACGAGGACCTCCCCAACCTCCAGAACGGGATCGACCTGGAGAAGAAGGAGATCTCGGACCGCCGCGACAACGACATCAACACCCGCGCCACCAAGCTCGAGGCCGACCTGGCCGAGCTGGAGGCCGAGGGTGCCAAGGCCGACGCACGCCGCAAGGTGCGCGACTCGGCCGAGCGCGAGATGGCTCAGCTGCGCAAGCGTGCCGACCTCGAGCTCGACCGCCTGGACCAGGTCTGGGACCGGTTCAAGAACCTCAAGGTCGCTGACCTCGAGGGCGACGAGATGCTCTACCGCCAGCTCCAGGACCGGTACGGCAACTACTTCGAGGGCTCGATGGGCGCCGCGGCGATCCAGAAGCGTCTCGAGGCGTTCGACCTCGAGGCCGAGTCCGACTCGCTGCGCGAGATCATCAAGACCGGCAAGGGCCAGCGCAAGACGCGTGCCCTCAAGCGCCTGAAGGTCGTCAACGCGTTCCTCACGACGACCAACTCGCCCACCGGCATGGTGCTCGACGCCGTCCCGGTCATCCCGCCGGACCTGCGTCCGATGGTCCAGCTCGACGGTGGCCGGTTCGCCACCTCGGACCTGAACGACCTGTACCGCCGCGTGATCAACCGGAACAACCGCCTCAAGCGGCTGCTCGACCTCGGCGCGCCCGAGATCATCGTCAACAACGAGAAGCGGATGCTCCAGGAGGCCGTCGACTCGCTGTTCGACAACGGCCGCCGCGGCCGTCCGGTGACGGGTCCGGGCAACCGCCCGCTCAAGTCCATCTCGGACATGCTCAAGGGCAAGCAGGGTCGGTTCCGCCAGAACCTGCTCGGCAAGCGCGTCGACTACTCGGGCCGTTCGGTCATCGTCGTCGGCCCGCAGCTCAAGCTGCACCAGTGCGGTCTGCCCAAGCAGATGGCGCTCGAGCTGTTCAAGCCGTTCGTGATGAAGCGCCTCGTGGACCTCAACCACGCGCAGAACATCAAGTCGGCCAAGCGCATGGTCGAGCGCGCCCGTCCCGTCGTCTGGGACGTGCTCGAGGAGGTCATCACGGAGCACCCGGTGCTGCTCAACCGCGCACCCACGCTGCACCGTCTCGGCATCCAGGCGTTCGAGCCCCAGCTGGTCGAGGGCAAGGCGATCCACCTGCACCCGCTCGTCTGCGCCGCGTTCAACGCGGACTTCGACGGTGACCAGATGGCCGTCCACCTGCCCCTGAGCGCCGAGGCGCAGGCCGAGGCCCGCATCCTCATGCTCTCGAGCAACAACATCCTGAAGCCGTCGGACGGGCGTCCGGTGACCATGCCCTCGCAGGACATGATCATCGGTCTGTACCACCTGACCAACGACAAGGACGAGGCGCTCGGCGCCGGCCGCGCGTTCAGCACGGTCTCCGAGGCGATCATGGCGTTCGACCAGGGCAGCCTGGACCTCAACGCCGTGGTGAAGATCCGCTTCGACGACCTGGTGCTGACCGAGGACGACGCGCCCGAGGGCTGGACCGAGGGCGACGCACTGCTCTTCGAGACGACCCTGGGTCGCGCGCTGTTCAACGAGCTGCTGCCGGTCGACTACCCGTACGAGAACGGCGTCGTCGACAAGAAGCGTCTCTCGGTCATCGTCAACGACCTGGCCGAGCGCTACCCCAAGGTCGAGGTCGCTGCCTCGCTGGACGCGCTCAAGGAGGCCGGCTTCCGCTGGGCCACCCGCTCGGGCGTCACGATCTCCATCTCGGACGTCGCGACCCCGTCGGCCAAGGCGGCCATCCTCGAGGCGCACGAGGCGCGTGCGGCGAAGGTGCAGGGCCAGTACGAGAAGGGCCTGATCACCGACGACGAGCGTCGCCAGGAGCTCATCGAGATCTGGACGCAGGCCACCGACAAGGTCGCCGACGCGATGCGGGAGAACTTCCCGCGCCAGAACACCGTCTACAAGATGGTCGGCTCGGGTGCGCGTGGTAACTGGATGCAGGTCCGCCAGATCGCCGGTATGCGTGGCCTCGTGGCCAACCCGAAGGGCGAGATCATCCCTCGTCCGATCAAGTCGAACTACCGCGAGGGGCTGTCGGTCCTCGAGTACTTCATCGCGACGCACGGTGCCCGCAAGGGTCTGGCGGACACCGCTCTGCGGACCGCCGACTCGGGCTACCTGACCCGTCGTCTGGTGGACGTCTCGCAGGACGTCATCGTCCGTGAGGACGACTGCGGCACCGAGCGTGGTCTGACCATGCCGATCGGCGTGCCCGGTACGGACGGCGCCCTGCGTCGTCACGACAAGGTCGAGACGAGCGTCTACTCGCGCACGCTGGCGAGCGACATCGAGGTCGACGGCGAGATCATCGGCCACGCCGGTGACGACGTCGGCGACGTGCTGCTCGACCGCCTCCTCGAGGCGGGCGTCGACACGCTCAAGATCCGCTCGGTGCTCACCTGCGAGTCCCGCGTCGGCACCTGCGCGCGCTGCTACGGCCGTTCGCTGGCCACCGGCAAGCTCGTCGACATCGGCGAGGCCGTCGGCATCATCGCGGCCCAGTCGATCGGTGAGCCCGGCACGCAGCTGACGATGCGTACCTTCCACACCGGTGGTGTGGCGTCGGCCGACGACATCACGCAGGGTCTGCCGCGTGTCCAGGAGCTCTTCGAGGCCCGCACCCCCAAGGGTGAGGCGCCCATCGCGGAGTTCTCGGGCCGCATCGCGGTCGAGGAGGGTGACCGTTCGCGTCGCCTCGTCCTCACGCCGGACGACGGCTCGGAGGAGATCGCCTACCCGATCACCAAGCGCTCGCGCCTGCTGGTCTCGGACGGCGACCACGTCTCCGTCGGCACCCAGCTGGTCCAGGGTGCGGTCGACCCGAAGAAGGTCCTGCGCATCCTCGGCCCGCGTGCGACGCAGAAGCACCTGGTCGACGAGGTGCAGGTCGTCTACTCGTCGCAGGGCGTGGACATCCACGACAAGCACATCGAGGTCATCGTGCGGCAGATGCTGCGTCGCGTGACGGTCCTCGACTCCGGCACCACCGACCTGCTGCCCGGCGAGCTCGCCGAGCGTGGGCGCTTCGAGGACGCGAACCGCGCTGCGGTGTCCGAGGGCGGCCAGCCGGCCTCGGGCCGTCCGGAGCTCATGGGCATCACGAAGGCGTCGCTCGCGACGGACTCGTGGCTGTCGGCGGCCTCCTTCCAGGAGACCACCCGGGTGCTCACCGAGGCCGCGATGTCGGGTCGTTCCGACCCGCTGCTCGGCCTCAAGGAGAACGTCATCCTCGGCAAGCTCATCCCGGCCGGCACGGGTCTGCCCCGCTACGGCAACATCGCGGTCGAGCCCACCGAGGAGGCGAAGGCCGAGCTGTACCCGACCTTCGGCTACGACGAGATCGACTTCCCCGCCCTGGGCCTCGGCTCCGGCGAGGCGATCCCGCTCGAGGACATCGACTTCGGCGACTACCGCTGATCGATCCGCACCACCCGCAGGGGGCTCACCGTCACGGTGGGCCCCCTGCGGCGTGCTCAGGGGATCTGCACCGCTGTGCCCGACACCTCGATGCCCGAGGTGGCGTCGCGGGGGATCGTCACCGTGAGCAGCCCGGGTCGGCCGAGGTCGTCGCCCTGGTGCACGGTGACCGTCGTGGGGGTCTCCACCAGCCCCAGCTCGCGCAGGTACCCGCCGAGCGCCGCCGCGGCCGCGCCGGTGGCCGGGTCCTCCCACTGCCCGCCGGGCGGGAACGGGTTGCGGGCGTGGAACAGGTCCGGGGCCTCGCGGTGCACGAGGTCCACGGTCGTCCAGCCGCGCGCGGCCATGAGGGCGCCGAGGCGGTCGACGTCGTAGTCCAGGTCGGTCAGGCGCTGCCGCGTGCGAACAGCGACGACGGGGTGCCAGGCTCCCGCGAACGCCACCCGGAGCGGGAGCAGGGGATCGAGCTCGTCCGCGGCCCAGCGCAACGACGCGAGCAGCTCGTCGCGGTCGTCGTCGGCGAGCGGGACCGTGCGCGGGGGGACACTGACCAGCGTCGCGACGAACCGGCCCGCGAGGTCCTGGGACGTGCGCACCTCGACCGGTCCTGCGGCCGTCGCGAGCCGGGCGACGCCGGACGTCCCGCGCTCGGCGAGCGCGACCGCGGCGGCGATCGTCGCGTGCCCGCAGAACGGCACCTCGGCGAGCGGGCTGAAGTACCGCACGTCGAACGCGCGCGGGTCGGCGGTCGGGAGCAGGAACGCGGTCTCGGAGTAGCCGACGTCGGCGGCGATCCGCTGCAGCTCGTCGTCCGGCATCCCCGCCGCGTCGAGCACGACGCCGGCCGGGTTGCCGCCGGCGGGATCGGTGGTGAAGGCGGCGTAGCGCAGGAGGTCCACCGGACCGTTCTACCCGCCGTCGGCGGCGGCGGGATGAATTCGGACGGTCGCGCAGTTGTACCCCATGTCACGCTGCCCGCGGCTCCTGCCGCTTTGACGCCCTTCCGGGCGCCGGGTAACGTAGGACACCGTGCCCGCGCCGTCGGGCTCTCGCGCATGCACTCGGTGGACGCCTCCTGTTCTGGGATCGGCGGGTCCGGGAGCATCGGGTGGTTTCCCCCACCGCGCCGTCTCTCCGTCAAGGCAACCTTGCGGAACGCGGTGCGGAGGACCGGGGCGACACGCCCGGGTGCGGGGGTCGGTGCGGGACGTACGACCTCCGGGGTAGTCGCGCGACGGGCGACGAACCCCGACCATGCCGGCCGTCCAGGGTGACGGGTGCCGGTCGACCAGAGATTCATCCAACAGACGGAGACGTAGTGCCTACGATCCAGCAGCTGGTCCGCAAGGGCCGGCAGGCGAAGACGAACAAGTCGAAGACGCCTGCCCTCAAGGGCTCCCCCCAGCGACGCGGTGTGTGCACCCGCGTCTACACCACGACCCCGAAGAAGCCGAACTCCGCGCTCCGCAAGGTCGCGCGCGTCCGCCTCTCGAGCCAGGTCGAGGTCACCGCGTACATCCCGGGTGTCGGTCACAACCTGCAGGAGCACTCGATCGTGCTCGTGCGCGGTGGCCGTGTGAAGGACCTCCCGGGCGTCCGGTACAAGATCGTCCGTGGCGCCCTCGACACGCAGGGCGTCAAGAACCGTAAGCAGGCGCGCAGCCGCTACGGCGCGAAGAAGGTGGGCTGATGCCTCGCAAGGGTCCGGCCCCCAAGCGGCCGCTCGTCATCGACCCCGTCTACGGGTCCCCGGTCGTCACGCAGCTGATCAACAAGGTCCTGCTCGACGGCAAGAAGTCCGTCGCGGAGCACATCGTCTACGGCGCCCTCGAGGGTGTCCGTGAGAAGACGCAGGGCGACCCGGTCGTCGTGCTCAAGCGCGCGCTGGACAACGTCCGCCCGTCGCTCGAGGTGCGCTCGCGCCGCGTCGGTGGTGCGACCTACCAGGTCCCCGTCGAGGTGCGCCCGGTCCGTCAGACCACCCTCGCGCTGCGCTGGCTCACCGACTACTCGCGCGCTCGCCGCGAGAAGACGATGACGGAGCGCCTCATGAACGAGATCCTCGACGCGTCCAACGGCCTCGGTGCCGCGGTCAAGCGTCGCGAGGACATGCACAAGATGGCCGAGTCCAACAAGGCCTTCGCGCACTACCGCTGGTAATCCCGGCACCCACGGGCGCTGCGCCGCCGGTCCGATCCTCGGGCCGGACCGGTGGCGCCACCCAAGCCAACCGACAAGGGGCAACTCACGTGGCACTGGATGTGCTGACGGACCTCACGAAGGTCCGCAACATCGGCATCATGGCTCACATCGATGCCGGCAAGACGACGACCACCGAGCGGATCCTGTTCTACACCGGGGTCAACTACAAGATCGGTGAGACGCACGACGGCGCGTCGACGATGGACTGGATGGAGCAGGAGCAGGAGCGCGGCATCACGATCACGTCCGCCGCGACGACCTGCTACTGGCACGACAACCAGATCAACATCATCGACACCCCGGGCCACGTGGACTTCACGGTCGAGGTCGAGCGCTCGCTGCGCGTCCTCGACGGTGCCGTTGCCGTCTTCGACGGCAAGGAGGGCGTGGAGCCCCAGTCGGAGACCGTCTGGCGTCAGGCCGACAAGTACGACGTCCCGCGCATCTGCTTCGTCAACAAGATGGACAAGCTCGGCGCGGACTTCTACTTCACCGTCGACACGATCGTGAACCGCCTCAAGGCCAAGCCGCTGGTCATCCAGCTGCCCATCGGCTCCGAGAACGACTTCATCGGCGTCGTCGACCTGGTCACCATGCGTGCCCTCGTGTGGCGCGGCGAGACCGCGCTGGGCGAGAAGTACGAGGTCGAGGACATCCCGGCCGACCTGGTCGAGAAGGCTGACCAGTACCGTGCCGAGCTGCTCGAGGCCGTCGCCGAGACGGACGACGAGCTGCTCGAGAAGTTCCTCGGTGGCGAGGAGCTGACGATCGCCGAGATCAAGGCCGGCATCCGTCACCTCACGGTCAAGTCGCAGGCCTACCCGGTCCTGTGCGGCTCGGCGTTCAAGAACAAGGGCGTCCAGCCCATGCTCGACGCCGTCATCGACTACCTGCCGACGCCCCTGGACGTCCCGGCGGTCGAGGGCCACGACATGAAGGACCCCGAGCTCGTCGTCGAGCGCCACCCGGACTCGACGGAGCCGTTCTCGGCCCTCGCGTTCAAGGTCGCCTCGCACCCGTTCTTCGGCAAGCTCACCTACGTCCGGGTGTACTCGGGCAAGGTGGCGCAGGGCGCTCAGGTGCTCAACTCGACCAAGAACAAGAAGGAGCGCATCGGGAAGCTCTTCCAGATGCACTCCAACAAGGAGAACCCGGTCGAGGACGCCACGGCCGGCCACATCTACGCGTTCATCGGTCTCAAGGACGTCACCACGGGGGACACCCTGTGCGACCCGGCCCACCCCGTGGTGCTCGAGTCGATGACGTTCCCCGAGCCGGTCATCGACGTCGCCATCGAGCCGAAGACGAAGGGTGACCAGGAGAAGCTCTCCGTGGCCATCCAGAAGCTGGCCGAGGAGGACCCGACCTTCCGCGTCAAGCACGACGAGGAGACCGGCCAGACCGTCATCGGCGGCATGGGCGAGCTCCACCTCGACATCCTCGTCGACCGCATGCGTCGCGAGTTCAAGGTCGAGGCCAACGTCGGCAAGCCGCAGGTCGCGTACCGCGAGACGATCCGTCGCTCGGTCGAGAAGATCGACTACGTGCACAAGAAGCAGACCGGTGGCTCGGGCCAGTACGCGAAGGTCCAGATGACCTTCGAGCCGCTGGACCCCGCCGAGGGCGAGCTGTACGAGTTCTCGAACAAGGTCACCGGTGGCCGCATCCCGCGCGAGTACATCCCGTCGGTCGACGCCGGCATCCAGAGCGCGATGCAGCTCGGCGTCCTCGCGGGCTTCCCGCTCGTGGGCGTCAAGGCGATCCTGCTCGACGGTGCCGCGCACGACGTCGACTCCTCGGAGATGGCGTTCAAGATCGCGGGCTCGATGATCCTCAAGGAAGCGGTCCGCAAGGCCGACCCGGTTCTGCTGGAGCCGGTCATGGCCGTCGAGGTCCGTACTCCCGAGGAGTACATGGGTGACGTCATCGGCGACATCAACTCGCGCCGCGGCATGATCCAGTCCATGGAGGACGCAACCGGCGTGAAGGTCATCCGCGCCCAGGTTCCTCTCTCCGAGATGTTCGGGTACGTCGGTGACCTGCGGTCGAAGACCCAGGGTCGCGCGGTGTACTCGATGCAGTTCGACAGCTACGCCGAGGTTCCTCGGAACGTTGCCGAGGAAATCATCAAGAAGACCCGGGGCGAGTAGTCCCACAGGTCGAACCCTGTAGTTCCATCACACAAACCGACCCGTAGGACGCCGCGTCAAGCGGCTACCGTCCGGTAGCCGCAGTACGTCGGCCAATCTCTACCAAGTCCTGAGGAGGACACCCAGTGGGCAAGGCGAAGTTCGAGCGGACGAAGCCGCACGTCAACATCGGCACCATCGGCCACGTCGACCACGGCAAGACGACGCTGACCGCTGCCATCTCGAAGGTGCTGCACGACAAGTACCCCGACCTGAACCCCTTCACGCCTTTCGACGAGATCGACAAGGCCCCTGAGGAGAAGCAGCGCGGCATCACCATCAACATCGCGCACGTGGAGTACCAGACGGAGAAGCGTCACTACGCTCACGTCGACGCTCCGGGTCACGCGGACTACATCAAGAACATGATCACGGGTGCGGCGCAGATGGACGGCGCCATCCTCGTGGTGGCGGCGACCGACGGCCCGATGGCCCAGACGCGTGAGCACGTCCTGCTCGCCCGTCAGGTCGGCGTGCCCTACCTGCTCGTCGCGCTGAACAAGACCGACATGGTCGACGACGAGGAGATCCTGGAGCTCGTCGAGGTCGAGGTGCGCGAGCTCCTCTCGGCCCAGGGCTTCGACGGCGACGACGTCCCCGTCGTGCGCGTCTCCGGCCTGAAGGCGCTCGAGGGCGACCCGGTCTGGGTCAAGTCCGTCGAGGACCTGCTCGAGGCTGTCG
Source organism: Cellulomonas sp. P4_D11 (assembly GCF_056401915.1). Lineage (NCBI taxonomy): Bacteria > Bacillati > Actinomycetota > Actinomycetes > Micrococcales > Cellulomonadaceae > Cellulomonas > Cellulomonas sp. P4_D11. The sequence continues at coordinate 15,215 of NZ_JBFUIK010000038.1, forward strand.
ACGAGAACGTGCCGGACCCGGTGCGCGACATCGACAAGCCGTTCCTCATGCCGATCGAGGACGTCTTCACGATCACCGGTCGTGGCACCGTCGTCACCGGTCGCGTGGAGCGCGGCAAGCTCAAGGTGAACGAGGAGGTGGAGATCGTCGGCATCAAGGAGAAGGCGATCAAGACCACGGTCACCGGCGTCGAGATGTTCCGCAAGCTGCTCGACTACGCCGAGGCCGGCGAGAACGTCGGTCTGCTCCTGCGTGGCACGAAGCGCGAGGAGGTCGAGCGCGGCCAGGTCGTCGTCAAGCCCGGCTCGATCACGCCGCACACCGAGTTCGAGGGCCAGGTCTACATCCTGGCCAAGGACGAGGGTGGCCGTCACAACCCGTTCTACGGGAACTACCGCCCCCAGTTCTACTTCCGCACCACCGACGTCACCGGCGTCATCACGCTGCCCGAGGGCACCGAGATGGTCATGCCCGGCGACAACACCGAGATCCACGTGAACCTCATCCAGCCCATCGCGATGGAGGAGGGCCTCGGCTTCGCCATCCGCGAGGGTGGCCGCACCGTCGGCTCGGGCAAGGTCATCAAGATCATCAAGTGATGCTCGCCCCTCGGGGCAGCTGATCTGACGGAAGGGCCCGGGAGCTTCGGCTCCCGGGCCCTTCTGTCATGTCTGAGCCCGTCACGGTCGGGGCGCGGGCGGCGCGTCAGCCGGAGTCGGGGTAGCCCGCGCGGCCGTCGCCGTCGAGGTCGGTGCACAGGCCGTACGCCTCGTCGCTGCCGAAGTCGGCCACGCACTGCGCGTAGCCCTCGAGGTACACGAACCGGCCGTCGTGCGCACCGGTCGCGTCCGTGCAGTCGGGGAACCCGTCCGCCGGGTCGCAGGCTGCGCCGGGCGTGAGGGTCGACGACGGCGTCGGCGCGGCCATCGGCGCGCTCGGGGTCGTTATCGGCGCCGGCGTCGGGGTCGGCGTCGGGACGGGTGTCTCCGACGACGGCGCGGGGGAGCTGCTCGGCTCCGGGGACGGCGGGGGCGGCGTGCAGGCCGCGAGCACGAGCACGACGGCGGCGAGGCCGGCGGCGCGAGCGGGCAGTCGGTGCATGTGCCGAACCGTAGCGGGTCGGCCACGGCAGCAGGCCCGGATCGGCCGGAACAGCGCGGGGTCCGTTGTGCGCGAGATCACGCGGATCCTCGAGCCGGGTGTGACCCAGGCGATTGGAGTTCCACCGCGCACTCTGGCACACTGTTCAGGTTGCCTAGTTGAGGGCGGCGCGTTAGCGCGCGCGGCACACGACAGGGCTCGCACACGTGGACGGCGTCTGGACCCCGGGATGACCCGGTGGTTGACGCCCGACAACAACCACCGATCTCGTGCCGGAAACGGTACGCAGCGCAACGGTGTGTCGCGCCAAGCGACACGCCCGAGTGCGGGGGTCGGACGGGCCGGTTCCAACAGAGAGAAGTAGACGCGCCATGGCGGGACAGAAGATCCGCATCAGGCTCAAGTCCTACGACCACGAGGTCATCGACAGCTCGGCACGCAAGATCGTCGACACGGTGACTCGCGCTGGTGCGTCGGTCGTGGGTCCGGTGCCGCTGCCGACGGAGAAGAACGTCTTCTGCGTCATCCGGTCGCCCCACAAGTACAAGGACAGCCGCGAGCACTTCGAGATGCGTACTCACAAGCGGCTCATCGACATCATCGATCCCACGCCGAAGGCCGTCGACTCGCTCATGCGTCTCGACCTGCCTGCGGACGTGAACATCGAGATCAAGCTCTGACGCTGGGAAGGAACTGATTTCTATGGTTACCCAGCAGAACGAGCGCCCCGTCACGGCCTTGATCGGCACGAAGCTCGGCATGACCCAGGTGTGGGACGACAACGGTCGTCTCGTCCCGGTCACCGTCGTCGCTGTCGGCACGAACGTCGTGACCCAGGTGCGCTCCGCTGACGCTGACGGCTACGCCGCGGTCCAGCTGGCCCACGGCCAGATCGACCCGCGCAAGGTCACCAAGCCGCTGAAGGGCCACTTCGAGAAGGCCGGCGTCACGCCGCGCCGGCACGTGGCCGAGATCCGCACGCCGAACGCTGCCGAGTTCACGCTCGGCCAGGAGCTGACGGCCGACCTCTTCGAGGCCGGCGCGCTCGTGGACGTCATCGGCACCACCAAGGGCAAGGGCACCGCCGGTGTCATGAAGCGTCACGGCTTCCACGGCGTCGGCGCCTCGCACGGTGCGCACCGCAACCACCGCAAGCCCGGCTCGATCGGTGGCGCTTCGACGCCGTCGCGCGTGTTCAAGGGCATCAAGATGGCCGGTCGCATGGGCGTGGACCGCCAGACCACCCAGAACCTGACCGTGCACGCGGTCGACGTCGAGCGGGGTTTCATCCTCGTCAAGGGTGCCGTTCCCGGCCCCAAGGGTGGCGTCGTGGTCGTGCGTTCCGCTGTGAAGGGGGCGTGACCATGAGTGACACGCTGACTGTCGACGTCGTCGACGCCCAGGGCAAGAAGGCCGGCTCGGCCGACCTGCCCGCGGACGTCTTCGACGTGCAGACCAACATCCCGCTGATCCACCAGGTCGTCGTCGCGCAGCTCGCGGCGGCACGCCAGGGCACCCACGACACGAAGAGCCGTGGCGAGGTCCGTGGTGGTGGGCGCAAGCCGTACAAGCAGAAGGGCACCGGCCGCGCCCGTCAGGGTTCGACGCGTGCTCCGCAGTTCGCCGGTGGTGGCGTCGTCCACGGCCCCACCCCGCGTGACTACTCGCAGCGCACCCCCAAGAAGATGAAGGCCGCGGCGCTCCGCGGTGCTCTCTCGGACCGCGCTCGCGCCGGCCGTGTGCACGTCGTCTCGGGCTTCGCCCCGGGCACCGCGCCCTCGACCAAGTCCGCGCTCGCCGTGCTCGACAACCTCTCGGGGCGCAAGCACGTCCTGGTCGTCGTCGAGCGTCAGGACGAGATCACGTGGAAGTCGCTGCGGAACGTCGAGCGGGTGCACCTGCTGGTCGCCGACCAGCTCAACACCTACGACGTCCTGATCTCGGACGACGTCGTGTTCACGCAGGGCGCGCTCGACGCGTTCCTGGCGGGCCCCGTCAAGGGTGCCTCCGCGGTGGCTGCGGTCGTCGAGTCTTCCGAGTCCGAGGAGGAGACGAAGTGACCGACATCGGCAAGAACCCGCGCGACATCCTGATCGCGCCGGTCGTCTCCGAGAAAAGCTACGGCCTGCTCGACGAGGGGAAGTACACCTTCCTCGTCGACCCGCGGGCGAACAAGACCGAGATCAAGATTGCCGTCGAGCAGGTCTTCGGCGTCAAGGTCGACTCGGTCAACACCGCGAACCGTCAGGGCAAGGCCCGTCGGACCCGTTTCGGCATCGGCCGCCGCAAGAACACGAAGCGTGCGATCGTCACCCTCCGCGAGGGCACGATCGACATCTTCGGTGGTCCGGTCGGCTGAGCGAAGGACTGAGAACTCATGGGAATCCGCAAGTACAAGCCGACCACGCCGGGCCGTCGTGGCTCCAGCGTCGCCGACTTCGTCGAGATCACGCGCTCCACTCCGGAGAAGTCGCTCGTCCGTCCCCTCCACAAGACGGGCGGCCGTAACTCCACGGGTCGCATCACCACGCGCCACCAGGGTGGCGGTCACAAGCGTGCGTACCGCGTCATCGACTTCCGTCGCCATGACAAGGACGGCGTGCCGGCCAAGGTCGCTCACATCGAGTACGACCCCAACCGCACCGCCCGCATCGCGCTGCTGCACTACGCCGACGGCGAGAAGCGCTACATCATCGCGCCGAACAAGCTGTCGCAGGGTGACCGCATCGAGAACGGCCCCGGCGCCGACATCAAGCCCGGCAACAACCTGCCGCTGCGCAACATCCCGACCGGTACGGTCATCCACGCCATCGAGCTGCGGCCCGGTGGCGGTGCGAAGATCGCCCGCTCGGCTGGTGCGTCCGTGCAGCTCGTCGCCAAGGACGGCCCCTACGCCCAGCTGCGCATGCCGTCCGGTGAGATCCGCAACGTCGATCTGCGCTGCCGCGCGACGATCGGCGAGGTGGGCAACGCCGAGCAGTCGAACATCAACTGGGGCAAGGCCGGCCGCATGCGCTGGAAGGGCAAGCGCCCGACCGTCCGTGGTGTCGCCATGAACCCGATCGACCACCCGCACGGTGGTGGCGAGGGCAAGACGTCCGGTGGACGTCACCCCGTCAGCCCGTGGGGCCAGGCCGAGGGCCGTACCCGTCGTCCGAACAAGCCGAGCGACAAGCTCATCGTGCGCCGTCGGCGCACCGGCAAGAACAAGCGCTGATAGGAGCCTGAGATGCCACGTAGCCTGAAGAAGGGCCCGTTCGTCGACGGTCACCTGCAGAAGAAGGTCGACGTCCAGAACACCGCCGGCACGAAGAACGTCATCAAGACGTGGTCGCGCCGTTCGGTCATCACGCCGGACTTCCTCGGCCACACGTTCGCGGTGCACGACGGACGCAAGCACACCCCGGTGTTCGTGACGGAGTCGATGGTCGGGCACAAGCTCGGCGAGTTCGCCCCGACGCGGACGTTCCGCGGCCACGAGAAGGACGACCGGAAGGGTCGTCGCCGCTGACCCCCGGGTCAGCCAGGCGACGCCCTCACCGGCAGAGACAAGAAGGCAGGACAGCAATGGAAGCCAAGGCGAAGGCGCGGTTCGTCCGCGTCACGCCCCAGAAGGCCCGGCGCGTCGTGGACCTCATCCGTGGCAAGCAGGCCGGCGAGGCCGTGGCGGTGCTGAAGTTCGCGCCGCAGGCCGCGGGGGAGACGGTGCTCAAGGTTGTGGAGAGCGCGATCGCCAACGCTCGGGAGACCGCCAAGCGGTCGAACGAGCGTCTGGACGAGGCGGACCTCTACATCTCCGAGGTGTTCGTCGACGAGGGTCCGACGCTCAAGCGGTTCCGTCCGCGAGCGCAGGGTCGGGCCAGCCAGATCCTCAAGCGGACGAGCCACATCACCGTGGTCGTCGCTGAGCGCGAGACGAAGGGACGGGCCCGATAGTGGGACAGAAAGTCAACCCGCTCGGGTACCGCCTGGGCATCACGACCGACCACCGCTCGCGTTGGTTCGCCGACTCGACCAAGCCGGGTCAGCGCTACCGCGACTACGTCGGCGAGGACGTCAAGATCCGCAAGCTCATGGCCACGGGCCTCGAGCGTGCCGGCATCGCCAAGGTCGAGATCGAGCGCACGCGTGACCGCGTCCGCGTCGACATCCACACCGCCCGCCCGGGCATCGTCATCGGGCGTCGTGGCGCGGAGGCCGACCGCATCCGCGGCGAGCTCGAGAAGCTCACGGGCAAGCAGGTCCAGCTGAACATCCTCGAGGTCAAGAACGCCGAGATCGAGGCTCAGCTGGTCGCCCAGGGCATCGCCGAGCAGCTGGCGAGCCGCGTCTCGTTCCGCCGTGCCATGCGCAAGGGCATCCAGTCGGCCCAGCGCGCCGGTGCCAAGGGCATCCGCGTGCAGGTCTCCGGTCGCCTCGGCGGCGCGGAGATGAGCCGCACGGAGTTCTACCGCGAGGGTCGAGTGCCTCTGCACACGCTCCGCGCGAACATCGACTACGGCTTCTTCGAGGCTCGCACCACCTTCGGGCGCATCGGCGTCAAGGTGTGGGTCTACAAGGGCGACATGACCGAGAAGGAGTTTGCTCGCGAGCAGGCGACCCAGGCCCCGCGCCCGGCTCGTGGCCCGCGGACGGACCGTGGCGAGCGCAGCGACCGTGGCCCCCGGGCCGGCGCTCCCCGTCGCGACCGCTCGGACGCCCCGGAGGCCACCGAGGCCGCTCCCGCTCCGGCGGAGACGACCCCTGACAGCGGAACGGAGGCCTGAGCCGTGCTGATCCCGCGCAGGCTGAAGCACCGCAAGCAGCACCACCCGGGGCGCTCCGGCGCCGCGACCGGTGGTACCGCGATCTCGTTCGGTGAGTACGGCATCCAGGCTCTCGAGCCCGCCTACGTCACGAACCGGCAGATCGAGGCTGCTCGTATCGCCATGACCCGCCACATCAAGCGTGGAGGGAAGGTCTGGATCAACATCTACCCGGACCGCCCCCTCACCAAGAAGCCTGCCGAGACCCGCATGGGTTCCGGCAAGGGTTCGCCCGAGTGGTGGATCGCCAACGTCAAGCCCGGCCGAGTTCTCTTCGAGCTCGCCGGCGTCCCGGAGCCCCTGGCTCGCGAGGCCATGCGCCGCGCGCAGCACAAGCTCCCGATGAAGACACGTTTTGTGGTTCGCGAGGGTGGTAACTGATGACTATCGGCACCAAGGAACTGGCTCCCAGCGAGCTGGACACCTTCGACGACGAGAAGCTTGTCGCCGAGCTGAAGAAGTCCAAGGAGGAGCTGTTCAACCTCCGCTTCCAGTCGGCGACCGGCCAGCTCGAGAGCCACGGGCGTCTCAAGGCCGTTCGTCGCGACATCGCGCGGATCTACACGATCCTGCGTGAGCGCGAGCTCGGCATCCGTACCGCCCCGAGCGCGAGCGAGTGAGTCTGATGAGCGACGAGAAGAACGAGAACACGACCGCCGTTGCTGAGAAGCGCGGCGACCGCAAGACGCGCCGCGGCTACGTGGTCAGCGACAAGATGGAGAAGACCGTCGTGGTCGAGGTCGAGGACCGGGTCAAGCACCCGCTCTACGGCAAGGTCATCCGGCGGACGAGCAAGGTCAAGGCGCACGACGAGCTGGGCTCGGCGGGCGTGGGCGACCTCGTGCTCATCATGGAGACCCGGCCGCTGAGCGCCACCAAGCGGTGGCGCCTGGTCGAGGTCCTCGAGAAGGCCAAGTAAGCCTCAGCACGACCCCCAGTTGCCCACGGGCGCCGGGTGCCGCTCGCAAGACGACACCCGGCGCAACGTGTGCATCACGGCAACTATCCGTTCGGCCAGGCTCGGCTCATCCGGACCGAGAACCCGCCAGACGACAGGAGTAGGTAATGATCCAGCAGGAGTCGCGACTTCGTGTCGCCGACAACACGGGTGCGAAGGAAATCCTCTGCATCCGTGTGCTCGGCGGCTCCGGCCGTCGCTACGCAGGCATCGGTGACGTCATCGTCGCCACCGTCAAGGACGCCATCCCCGGCGGCAACGTCAAGAAGGGCGACGTCGTCAAGGCTGTCATCGTGCGCACCCGCAAGGAGCGCCGCCGTCCGGACGGTTCGTACATCAAGTTCGACGAGAACGCCGCCGTGATCCTCAAGGCCGACGGGGAGCCCCGTGGCACGCGCATCTTCGGCCCGGTGGGCCGCGAGCTGCGCGACAAGAAGTTCATGAAGATCATCTCGCTGGCGCCGGAGGTGCTCTGACCATGGCGAAGATCAAGAAGGGCGACCTCGTGGTCGTCATCTCGGGCCGCGACAAGGGACAGCAGGGCCGCGTGCTCGAGGTCCTCGTCGAGTCGCAGCGCCTCGTCGTGGAGGGTGTCCAGCGCGTCACCAAGCACGTCAAGGCCGGCCAGACGCAGCGCGGCACGCGCACCGGGGGCATCGAGACGATCGAGGCGCCCATCCACATCAGCAACGTGATGCTCGTGGACCCGGAGACCAAGAAGGGCACCCGGGTCGGCTACCGCACCGAGCAGGTCGAGCGCGACGGCCGTACCCGCACCGTTCGGGTCCGCGTCGCCAAGCGCTCCGGTAAGGACATCTGATGACCGAGACCACGCTCACCGCTCCGGCGCTGCCGCGGCTGAAGTCCAAGTACAACGACGAGATCAAGACCGCGCTCTTCGAGCAGTTCGGTCACGAGAACATCAACCAGGTCGCGCGCCTGGTGAAGGTCGTCGTCAACATGGGCGTCGGCGAGGCCGCGAAGGACTCCAAGCTCATCGAGGGCGCGATCCGCGACCTGACCCAGATCACGGGCCAGAAGCCGCAGGTCACCAAGGCTCGCAAGTCGATCGCGCAGTTCAAGCTGCGTGAGGGAATGCCCATCGGCGCCCACGTCACCCTGCGTGGCGACCGTGCCTGGGAGTTCCTGGACCGCCTGCTCTCCACCGCGCTGCCGCGCATCCGTGACTTCCGTGGCCTCTCGCCGCAGCAGTTCGACGGTCACGGCAACTACACCTTCGGCCTTGTGGAGCAGTCCGTGTTCCACGAGATCGACCAGGACCGCATCGACCGGGTCCGCGGGATGGACATCACGGTCGTCACGACGGCCGACACCGACGACGAGGGTCGCGCTTTCCTCAAGCTCCTCGGCTTCCCGTTCAAGGAGATCTGACCATGGCGAAGACTGCCCTCAAGAACAAGGCTGCTGCCAAGCCGAAGTTCGCGGTGCGTGGCTACACGCGCTGCCAGCGTTGCGGCCGGCCCCACTCGGTGTACCGCAAGTTCGGCCTGTGCCGGATCTGCGTGCGCGAGATGGCCCACCGCGGCGAGCTCCCCGGCGTCACCAAGAGCAGCTGGTAACCCCAGCACCACCCAGCAACACGAACGTCGGTAGGTCCCGCTCTCTCGAGGGCGGGATACCCCGGCGAGGAAGGGCACAAGCCCCATGACCATGACCGACCCCATCGCAGACCTGCTCACGCGGCTGCGTAACGCGAACTCGGCTCACCACGACACCGTGCTGATCCCGTTCTCGAAGCTGAAGTCGCACATCGCGGAGATCCTCCAGGCGGAGGGTTACATCGCGGGCTGGAAGGTTGAGGACGCCGTCGTCGGCAAGAACCTCATCATCGAGCTCAAGTACGGCCCCAACCGCGAGCGTGCGCTCGCCGGCGTCAAGCGCGTGTCCAAGCCGGGCCTGCGCGTGTACGCCAAGTCGACCAACCTGCCCAAGGTGCTCGGCGGCCTGGGCGTGGCGATCCTGTCCACGTCCTCCGGTCTCCTCACCGACAAGCAGGCCGCCAAGAAGGGCGTGGGTGGGGAAGTCCTCGCCTACGTCTGGTAAGTCCGAGACGGAAAGGAGCTAGCCATGTCCCGAATCGGCAGAGTCCCCGTCCCGGTCCCCACCGGCGTGGATGTCGACATCAACGGCGCGGTCGTGACGGTCAAGGGTCCCAAGGGCACCCTGACGCACACGATCCCCGCACCCATCGAGGTGGCGCGCGACGAGGCAGGTGCCCTCGTGGTCACCCGCCCCGACGACGAGCGCGCCTCGCGCTCGCTGCACGGCCTCACGCGCACGCTGCTGGCGAACCTCGTCACCGGCGTCACCGAGGGCTACGTCAAGAAGCTCGAGATCGTCGGTACCGGTTACCGCGTGACGGCGAAGGGCGAGGACCTCGAGTTCGCGCTCGGCTTCAGCCACTCCGTCACGGTCAACCCGCCGGCGGGCATCACGTTCGTCGTCGAGGCACCCACGCGCTTCTCGGTGCAGGGCATCGACAAGCAGCAGGTCGGCGAGGTCGCCGCGAACATCCGCAAGATCCGCAAGCCCGAGCCGTACAAGGGCAAGGGCGTCCGGTACGCGGGCGAGAACGTGCGCCGCAAGGTCGGAAAGGCCGGTAAGTAGCCATGGCGATCAAGATCATCGGCAAGGGCAAGCGCATTGCCCGCCAGCGTCGTCACCTGCGCCTTCGCAAGAAGGTCTCGGGCTCGGCCGCGCGTCCCCGCCTCGTCGTGACCCGGTCCGCCCGGCACATCACGGCGCAGGTCGTGGACGACGGCATCGGCCAGACGCTCGTGTCGGCCTCGACCCTCGAGGCCGACCTGCGCGGCTCGAACGACGACAAGACTGCCAAGGCCCGCAAGGTCGGCGAGCTCATCGCCGAGCGTGCGAAGGCTGCCGGCCTTGACGCTGTGGTCTTCGACCGCGGCGGCAACAAGTACCACGGCCGTGTCGCCGCGGTGGCTGACGGCGCCCGCGAGGGTGGGCTGAAGCTGTGACGACCACGACCTTCCAGACGAAGAAGAGGACAATCTGATGGCTGCTCCTCAGCGCAGCAACACCGGCGCCCCTGCGGGCGGCGCCGGGGCCGGCGGCGGCGGTGACCGCCGCGACGGCGGTCGCGGCCGTGACGGCGGCGGCGGTCGCGGACGCGACACCGCAGAGAAGAGCGCGTTCCTCGAGCGCGTCGTGACGATCAACCGCGTGGCCAAGGTCGTCAAGGGTGGCCGCCGCTTCAGCTTCACCGCGCTCGTCGTGGTCGGCGACGGCGACGGCACCGTGGGTGTCGGCTACGGGAAGGCCAAGGAGGTGCCCGCGGCGATCGCCAAGGGCGTCGAGGAGGCCAAGAAGAACTTCTTCAAGGTCCCGCGCATCCAGGGCACCATCCCGCACCCCATCCAGGGTGAGGCCGCTGCCGGTGTCGTCTTCCTGCGTCCGGCCTCGCCGGGTACCGGCGTGATCGCCGGTGGCCCGGTGCGCGCCGTGCTCGAGTGCGCCGGCATCCACGACGTCCTGAGCAAGTCGCTCGGCTCGTCGAACGCGATCAACATCGTGCACGCCACGGTCGCGGCCCTCCGGGGTCTCGAGCGTCCCGAGGCCGTGGCCGCGCGCCGCGGGCTCCCGGTCGAGCACGTCGTCCCGGCCGCCCTCCTCCGCGCCCAGGCTGCCGGCCTGGCCGCAGCGGCGGGCTCGAAGGCAGGTGCGTGATGGCTCGACTCAAGGTGACCCAGACGCGTTCTGGCATCGGCGGCAAGCAGAACCAGCGCGACACCCTGCGCACCCTGGGCCTCAAGCGGATCGGCGACGTCGTCGTCAAGGAGGACCGTCCTGAGATCCGCGGCATGGTCAAGACGGTGACGCACCTTGTCGCGGTCGAAGAGGTGGAGTGACCATGGCAGACGAGAAGGAGAAGGGCACCGACGAGGTGACGGCCCCCAAGAAGGCCGCCGCCAAGAAGGCCCCGACGAAGAAGGCCGACACGGAGTCCGCTCCGAAGGCCACCAAGGCGAAGACGGCTGCGGCCGACAAGCCGAAGGCTGCCAAGGCTGACAAGGCTGAGGCGACCACTGAGGCTGCTCCGAAGGCGAAGGCCCCCAAGGCCGAGCCCAAGGCTGCTGCGCCGAAGAAGACGGTCTCCGCCGCGGCGGCGAAGGCGGCCGAGGCCGCTGCGCAGCCCGGCAACGGCGGCACGCTCAAGGTGCACCACCTCCGTCCGGCCCCGGGCGCCAAGACCGCCAAGACCCGCGTGGGTCGTGGCGAGGCGTCCAAGGGCAAGACGGCCGGTCGTGGCACCAAGGGCACCAAGGCCCGCTACCAGGTGCCGACGCGCTTCGAGGGTGGGCAGATGCCTCTGCACATGCGCCTCCCGAAGCTGCGCGGCTTCAAGAACCCGTTCCGCGTCGAGTACCAGGTGGTCAACCTGGACAAGCTCTCGGCGCTGTACCCGAACGGTGGCGACGTGACGGTCGCCGACCTCGTGGCGAAGGGTGCGGTCCGCAAGGGCCAGCCCGTCAAGGTGCTCGGCACCGGTGAGCTCACGGTCAAGGTCTCCGTCGCGGTCGACGCCTACTCGGCGACCGCGAAGGACGCGATCGTGGCTGCCGGCGGAAGCGTCGCGCAGGACTGATCGAAGGACGGGACCGGTGGGGTCATAGCTCCCCACCGGTCCCGTTCCCATATGTTCTTCAGCATCAGTTAGGGTGCCCCGGTGCTTGCGACGTAACGCAGGCGGCACGGCCGGAAAGACCCGGTCGTACGAGATGCGGCTTCCGGCCGCTCAGGAGGACAGGTGCTAGGCGCATTCGTGCGGGCGTTCCGAACGCCCGACCTGCGGCGCAAGCTGCTCTTCACCATCGGGATCATGGTGATCTTCCGCATCGGCTCCTTCCTGCCGACGCCGGGAGTCTCCTACCCGAACGTGCAGACGTGTATCGAGCAGTCGCAGGGCAACGACCTGCTCGGGCTCGTGAACCTGTTCAGCGGCGGTGCTCTGCTGCAGCTCTCGGTGTTCGCGCTCGGGATCATGCCGTACATCACGGCGAGCATCATCGTCCAGCTGCTCCGCGTGGTCATCCCTCGGTTCGAGGAGCTCCACAAGGAGGGCCAGTCCGGCACCGCGAAGCTCACGCAGTACACGCGGTACCTGACCATCGGCCTGGCGGTCCTGCAGTCGACGACGATCATCACGGTCGCGCGCAGCGGTCAGCTGTTCAGCGGCTGCACCGTCGACGTCATCCCGAACGACAGCTGGTACGTGCTCCTGATCATGGTGATCACCATGACCGCCGGCACCGGCCTGATCATGTGGCTCGGCGAGCTCATCACCGAGCGCGGCGTCGGCAACGGCATGTCGCTCCTCATCTTCACGTCGATCGCCGCGAGCTTCCCGACCGCCCTGTGGTCCATCGCCGGCGGTGACAACGGCATCTCGAAGTTCATCATCGTGATGGCGATCGTCGTCCTCGTGATCGCCCTGGTCGTGTTCGTCGAGCAGTCGCAGCGGCGGGTCCCGGTGCAGTACGCGAAGCGCATGGTCGGTCGCCGCATGTACGGCGGCTCGAGCACCTACATCCCGATCAAGATCAACATGGCCGGCGTGATCCCGATCATCTTCGCGTCGTCGCTGCTCGCCGTCCCGGGGCTCCTGGCCCAGTTCGGCGACCCGACCGCGGGCTGGGTCCAGTGGGTCAGCCGCTACCTCGCGCAGAGCAGCGCGCCGCTGCACCTCGCGCTGTACGTCATCCTGATCATCTTCTTCTGCTACTTCTACACGGCGATCACGTTCAACCCGGACGAGGTCGCGGACAACATGAAGAAGTACGGCGGCTTCATCCCGGGCATCCGCGCGGGCCGCCCGACGGCCGAGTACCTGGACTACGTGATCTCCCGGATCACCGCGCCCGGCTCGATCTACCTGGCCATCGTCGCGCTCATCCCGACCATCGCGTTCATCGTGCTCGGCGTGGGCCAGAACATCCCGTTCGGTGGCTCGTCGATCCTCATCGTGGTCGGCGTCGGCCTCGAGACCGTCAAGCAGATCGAGTCCCAGCTGCAGCAGCGGCACTACGAAGGGTTCCTGCGGTGAGCACGCGCCTCGTCCTGCTCGGTCCTCCGGGGGCGGGCAAGGGGACCCAGGCCGCGCGGCTCGCCGAGCGCCTGGGCGTGCCGGCGATCTCGACCGGCGACATCTTCCGCGCCAACATCAAGGGCGGCACCCCCCTCGGCAAGACGGTGCAGGAGTACACGTCGCGCGGCGCGCTGGTGCCGGACTCGGTCACCAACGAGATGGTGCGCGACCGGCTCGCCCAGGACGACGTCGCCGACGGGTTCCTGCTCGACGGGTACCCCCGCAACGTCGCCCAGGTCACGGAGCTCGACGCGATCCTGGCGGACGCCGGCCTGGCGCTCGACCTCGCGGTGGAGATCACGGCCGACCCGGACGTGGTCGTCGGCCGGCTGCTCAAGCGCGCCGAGATCGAGGGCCGCGAGGACGACACCGAGGACGTGGTCCGCCACCGCCTCGACGTCTACGCGCAGGAGACCGCCCCGATCGCCCAGGTGTACGCCGACCGCGGCCTGCTCGCGCAGGTGGACGGCATCGGTGACGTCGACGACGTCACCGAGCGCCTCGTCGCGGCGATCGGCGCGCCCACCGCGAGCTGACCGTGTTCGGTCGCGAGCGGATCGAGTACAAGACGCCCGAGCAGGTGTTGGTGATGCGCCGCGCGGGTCTGGTCGTGGCCGACGCCCTCGCCGCCGTCCGTGACCGCGCGGTCGCCGGCGTGACCACGGCCGAGCTCGACGCCGTCGCCGCCGCGGTAATCGACGACGCCGGTGCCCTGCCGTCGTTCCTCGGCTACGACGGCTACCCCGCCAGGATCTGCGTCTCCGTGAACGACGAGGTCGTGCACGGCATCCCCGGACCTCGCGTCCTGGAGCCGGGCGACGTGGTCTCCATCGACTGCGGCGCGATCGTCGAGGGCTGGCACGGCGACTCCGCGATCACCGTCGTGCTGGACGGTGCGGACCCGCACGACGTGGACCTCGCGCAGACGACCGAGCGCGCGATGTGGGCGGGCATCGCCGCCCTGGCCGGCGCGGAGCGCCTCGGGGCGGTGGGGGAGGCGGTCGAGGACGTCGTCGACGCCGCCGTGGCTGCCGGGTTCAACGGCGGGCTGCGGTACGGCCTCGTCGAGGAGTACGTCGGGCACGGCATCGGCACCGCGATGCACCAGCCGCCCGACGTCCCCAACTTCCGGCGCCGCGACCGCGGGGTCCGCGTCCGGCCCGGCCTCTGTGTCGCGGTCGAGCCCATGGTCGTCCGCGGCGCCCGACGCACGCAGGTGCTCGAGGACGACTGGACCGTGGTCACGGACGACGGCTCGCGGGCGTCCCACTGGGAGCACACCGTGGCGATCCTCGACGACGGCATCTGGGTGCTGACCGCACCCGATGGTGGGGCCGCGAACCTCGCCGCGCTCGGGGTGGCGGTCGCCCCGCTGGCCTGAGCCGCCGCGGTTACTCGTCAGTACGTCCATCCAGGTGAACCTGTGTCCAGTTGTCCACACATCGGCCCTGATCTGCCGAAACGGACGCGCGATGACCGGTTTGTCGGATACGGTCCTTCGCGGCGGTGAACGATCCGCCATGGGCGCCCCGGGGCCCGCGCGGGACGATCCGCGCGGTGGAGGGTGGGCGCCCACCTCCGGCAGGCACGTGGTCAGCGCGCGCCTGCACTCGATGCGATGGGTGGCTCATGCAGCGCAGCGTTCGTCCTTCCCCGACCCCCTTCCTCCGCCGTGGCGGTGCCGTTCTCGGCGCAGCGGCGCTCCTCCTCTCGCTCGGCGCCGGCGCGGCCCAGGCGCACGACGGGTCCCGCCACGGCCAGCGCGACGGCCGGCAGTGGCAGCAGACCCAGCAGACCACGGGCGCGTACGTCTACCTCAAGAAGGACGTGCGCAAGCCGGCCTCCTGGGAGAACTCGACCCAGCAGTACCTGGTGACCACGTGGCCCGGCGCCTCGTACCGCGACCTGACGCTGGACGAGGTCCTCGCGGCCGTCCCGGCAGGCGTGACCGTCTGTGGGGCCGGCTGGGCGGTCCAGGAGGACCAGGCGAACGGAGACTCCACCGTGTTCACCGGGAACCCGGCGCCGTCCTACCCCCACAACTACATCGGCTGGGGCCCGATCGTCGCGGCCCGGCACTGGGAGCTGGCCGACATGGTGGCGGTGCCGGCGTGCGGCGCGGTCGCCCCCACGGCGACGCCGACCGTGCAGCCCACCCCGACGTCGACGCCCACGCCGACCGCGTCGGCCCCGTGCCCGCCGTCCGCCTCGCCCACGCCGACGGCAACCCCGACGGCAACCCCGGCCCCCACGCCGACCGTCACCGCGGTGCCCGTCCCGGCGCCGACCGTGACGCCGACGGCCGAGGTCGGCGGGACGGCAGCGCCCACGCCCACGCCCACCGTGGTCACCGCAGCCCGCCCGGTCGCGACGCCCAGCGAGTCCTTCTACTCCGAGGTCCTGGCCGCCGGGGGCGACTCCGGTGCCGTGCTGGCGTCGACCGGGTCGTCCACGACGCCCGTGGTGCTGGCGGGGTCGGTGCTCGTGCTGGCCGGCGCCGCGCTCGTCCTGCTGTGTCGGCGCCGGGCCGCCTGACCCGCCTCGCCGCCGGCGAGACGAG
>NZ_JBFUIK010000039.1:0-30451 GCF_056401915.1 Cellulomonas sp. P4_D11
CGGTCCGCGCCCTGGCGTCGCCCGCGCCGGCCGTGCTCGTCGTCGCCGGCGCCGTCCCGGTCGCGCCGCCCCCGACGCCGTCGCCCACCCCGACGGCGAGCGCGTCACCGACGTCGCCCACCCCGACGACGAGCGCGTCACCGACGCCGACCCCGCCGGCCCTCCCGCGCTCGCGCCCGCCCGGGGCGGTCGGGGGCACGGTCGCCGTCACCGGCGTCGGCGTCGACCCGGTCGCCGCCCTGGCGACGATCCGCGCGGCGGGCGTGCCGGTGCTCGACACCCCGGGCGGCGACCCACGCGCCACGACGCCGGGGGTCCAGGCGATCGCCGCGGCCGCCCMCGACCACACGATCGCGCTCGGCGCGGCGTTCGGCGCGCCGGACCAGCTGGCCCGCCGCGTCGCGACGGCCCGGACGGGCGTGCTCGTCGGCGGCGGCGGCCAGCTGGTGTTCCCGCAGGTCCCGGGCGTGCCGGGCAAGAAGTACGTGGCCCTCTACGGCACGCCGGGCTCGAAGGCGCTCGGCGTGCTGGGGGAGCAGGACGTCCCCGCGACGCTGGCCCGCGCCGTCACCACGGCGACGCCGTACGTCGCGCTCACGGGCGACACGATCGTGCCCGCCGTCGAGATCATCGCCACGATCGCGTCCGGCGGGCCGGGGCCGGACGGCAACTACTCCGACGAGCGCGCCGTGGCCGACCTGCGTCCCCTGGTCGAGGCGGCGGGGGCGGCGGGCATGGCGGTCGTGCTCGACCTGCAGCCTGGCCGCACCGACTTCCTCACCCAGGCCCAGCAGTACGCGGAGCTGCTGGCGCTGCCGTACGTCGGGCTCGCCCTCGACCCCGAGTGGCGCCTGGCACCGGACCAGGTGCACCTCAAGCAGATCGGCTCGGTGAGCGTCGACGAGGTCAACGGCGTCATCGCGTGGCTGGCTGACTTCACGGCGCAGCGCGCGCTCCCGCAGAAGATGCTCGTCCTGCACCAGTTCGCGGGCCGGATGATCGCCGACCGCGCCCGGCTGGACACCTCGCGCGACGAGCTCGCGATCGTCATCCACGTCGACGGCCAGGGGTCGCAGCCGGCGAAGGCCGGCACCTGGAGCTCCCTGCGGGCCGACGCGCCGCCGGTGCACTGGGGCTGGAAGAACTTCTACGACGAGGACGAGCCGATGCTCGACCCGACGCAGACGTACCAGGTCCAGCCGGTCCCGGACCTGGTCAGCTACCAGTAGCGGGACGCTGCACCAGGAACGACCGCCCGCTCGCGTCGACCACGCGCTCGAACCCCTGCTGGAGCTCGGCGTCGCGGGCGCGCTCGTCGTCCGTGAGGGCCTTGTGCGGTCCGCGGATGTTGCCCACCTGCGCGGGGCCCAGGTAGGTGAGCCACCACTCGGTCATGTCGCGGCGACGCTTCTTCGGCACGGGTCCTCCTGACTAGTTCGTGCACTAACTATACGCACCCGACCTACCATGCGGGCATGGATGATCCGCTCGCCGTCGAGGCCCAGGTCTGCCTGACCGTGTCGGCGGCGGCCCGCAGCCTCGTCGCGTTCTACCGGCCGCTGCTCGAGCCGCTCGGGCTCACGCACCCGCAGTACCTCGCGATGCTCGCGCTCTGGCAGTACGGGCGGCTGTCCCTCAAGGAGCTCGCGGCGCTGCTGCACCTCGAGCCCGCCACGGCGTCGCCGCTGGTCAAGCGGCTCGAGGTCATGGGTCTCGTCCGGCGGGAGCGTGCCGCGGACGACGAGCGCGCGCTGGACATCGTCGTGACCGAGGCCGGCCGGGCGATGCGGGCATCGGCCGTCGGGATCCCCGCCGCGATGGTCGACGGGCTGGGCCTGACGTCCGAGCAGATCGAGCAGATCCGCGGTGCTGCCGAACTGCTCATCGCGGCGGCCGCCGACGCGCGCTGAGCGTGCTCGTCATCACCGACCCGCCACGTCCGGCGGCGGAGGCTCCGAGGGCTGCGTGAACGCGGGTGCGTCGTCGGCACCGACCGGGACCGCGCCCAGGTGCTTGGGTGTCCAGCCCGTGCTGACGACCCCGATGAGCTCGGGCGGCGTGGACTTGCGGACCACCGCCTTGAACACGAGGTAGGTCGCGACGAACAGCGCCCAGCGGAACACCTGCAGGAGGAACGAGACCCCCGGGCTGCCGCAGCCCAGCGTCGACGAGGTGTCGTTGGCGGAGTGCACCACCATGACGGCGAGGATCACGCCGACCGCAGCCGGCGTCCCGCGACCGCCGTAGACGCGCCACAGCCGCCAGGCGACCGCGACCGCGATCCCCGTCCACAGCCAGTGCAGCGGCGAGACCGTCCAGATCCGCGCGACCTGGGCCTGGATGACGAGCAACGGCGTCGCCTCGGGCGTGACCGCCCCGCAGAAGTTCGGCCCGCTGGCCGCCGCGGTCTCGTAGGCGTACAGCGTCGTCTCCGTGATCGCGAACCCGAAGCCCGCCGCGATGCCCATGGCGATCCCGGCGCGCGGGTTGCGGTAGCGGCCGACGAGGAAGAGCGCGAGCGGTACCACGAGCTTGGCCAGCTCCTCGGTGAAGCCCACGGTCCTGGTCGCCGTCTGCACGCCGCCGAGGTTCTCGATGATGAGGTCGTTGAGGTTGAGCGCGATCAGCAGGGTCGCCCCGGCGCCGGCGACCGTCCCCGCCAGGACGGACAGGGGTCCGACGACCTCGTCGAGCGCGACCTGCCGGGCCAGGAACCGGTAGAAGCCCGCGCACACCAGGGACATCGCGAGGAAGCTCGTCCAGCCCATCACGGTGACGTCCTCGGACGACGTGTACAGGGCGGAGCCCACGCCGAGGATGACGACCGCCGCGACGAAGAACCACACCCACGCCCCCCAGAAGCGGCCGCGGAAGCGGCGTCCGCGCGGGGCGGCCGTCGGCCCGTCCGCCACCGTCGGGTGCCACGCCTGACCGTCCCACCGCCGGCGGCGCGGCACGGTCGAGGTCGGGTCGGGGTACCAGTCGGCGGCGGGCGAGTCCGCGCGGCGGCGCTCGAGCAGCACGGCGGCGGCGAACCCGGTCACGAGCAGGATCGCGCCCAGCAGGGTCAGTGGCATCGGCATCCTCGGTGTCGCAGCGGCTGTCGCCTACCTGGGTGGTCCGGGTGAGACCACTGTGCGGGAGCCCCGCGCCGCGCGCCACCCCGTCCCGGTCAGCGGCGCACGATCTGCTGCACGGCCCAGCGGTTGCCGTCGGGGTCGGCGAAGAAGGTGAACCGCCCCCAGGGGAACTCGACGACGGGCTCGGCGGCGACGCCCCGGGCGACCAGGTACGCGTAGGTGGCGTCGGCATCGTCCACCACCACCTGCAGGCCCTGCTGCGCGCCGGGCGGCATGGACGTCATGTTCACGTCGAGCACGATCGAGCACGCCGAGCCCGGAGGCGTGAGCTGCACGAACCGCAGGTTCTCGTCGACGGGGACGTCGTGGTCGGCGGTGAACCCGACCTGGTCGACGTAGAACGCCTTGGCGCGGTCGATGTCCGCGACGGGGACGGAGACGAGCTCCAGCTTCATGTCCATGGTGACTCCTTCGTTGTCAGGAGAATCAGCATCCGGCAGGGTCAGGTCAGATCCTGTCCGCTTCTCCGGCGGCTGGATCCGGGAGCCGTCCGTAGGCTCGGGACCATGACGCACCCCTTCCGCATCGGAGTCCAGCTCCAGCCCCAGCACGCCGACTACGCACAGCTCCGCGACGCCGTGAGCCGCGCGGAGGACCTCGGCGTCGACATCATCTTCAACTGGGACCACTTCTTCCCGCTGTCGGGCGACCCGGACGGCAAGCACTTCGAGTGCTGGACGATGCTGGGCGCCTGGGCCGAGCAGACCAGCCGCGTGCAGATCGGCGCGCTGGTCACGTGCAACTCCTACCGCAACCCCGAGCTGTTGGCGGACATGGCGCGGACCGTCGACCACATCAGCGACGGCCGGCTGATCCTCGGCATCGGCGCGGGCTGGTTCGAGAAGGACTACGACCAGTTCGGCTACGAGTTCGGCACGGCCGGCGCGCGGATCGCGGACCTGGCGCAGGCTCTCCCGCGGATCAAGGCGCGCTGGGCGGCCTCCAACCCGGCCCCGACGCGTGAGATCCCGGTGCTCATCGGTGGCGGCGGCGAGCGCAAGACGCTGCGGGTCGTCGCGGAGCACGCGGACGTGTGGCACTCGTTCGGAGATGTCGGCACGCTGACCCGCAAGAGCGCGATCCTCGACGAGCACGGCGCCGACGTCGGCCGCGACACGGGCTCCCTGGTCGAGCGGTCCGTGGGCGTGGGGGCCCCGCCGGCGAAGGTGGCCGACGCCCTCGTCGCCGCCGGTGCGACGCTCTTCACGATCGGCACCAGCGGTCCGGACTACGACCTCTCGCTTGCCGCCGAGTGGGTGGCCTGGCGCGACGCGCAGGCCTGATCGGGCACTTCCCGGCATAGGCTCGGCGGCGATGAGCCACCCGAGCGGCCCGCCACCCGCCGTCGAGCGACGATGGTGGCCGCGCGCCCTCCTGGTGGTCGCCGCGGTGCTCGTCGCCCTCGTGTTCGGCATCACGACCGCGTCGGTCGAGGGCAGCCTCGGCCCGCACGAGGCGCGCTACGACGTGACGACGGACGACACCGTGACGGTCGACCTCGGGCCGCTCGGGACGCTGCAGATCGACTCGCCGCTGCCGCTGACCCTCGGCGTGCGGGTCACGGTGCAGGAGATCCCCGCCTCGGTGACCCAGCTGGACCAGTCGCGCACCCTCCAGGCGCTCAGCGGCGACCTGCAGAGCTATCTGCAGTTCTTCTCGGGTCCGCAGGCGACGCTCGAGGACGTGGCCCGCGCGCTGGTCGAGCAGGCGCTGGCCCGGACCGCCCTGGCGCTCGTCGTCCTGGTCGCCGCGTGGTGGCTCGTGCGGCTGCTGCTGGGCGCGGCGCGCCGCGAGGAGCTCCGGGTCCGGCTCCGCCCGCACCTGCGGTCCGCGGTGGTGGCGGTCGGCGTCGTCGCCCTCGTCGCCACGGTGACCACCTCGAGCCTGGGTCGCCGTGACCAGCCGTCGCCGTCGCGCCCTGCGTCCGCGGTGTTCGACGGGACCCCGCTCGAGGGGGCGCGCGTCACCGGGCGGCTCGGAGGCGTGATCGACACCTACGGCGGTCAGGTCGTCGCCGAGCTGCGCAAGAACGAGAAGTTCTACTCCGAGGCGAACGCGTCGCTGAAGGTCGCGTGGGACGACCGCGAGGAGTCTCTCGACGCGTGGCCCGCACCCGAGCCGAGCGGCACCTCGCCGAGCCCGACGGCAACGGCCGACCCCGCCGACCTCGTCACGGTCGTCCTGGTGTCCGACCTGCACTGCAACGTCGGCATGGCGCCCCTGATCCGCACGCTCGTGCTGCGGTCGAAGGCGGACCTCGTGCTCGACGCGGGCGACACGACGCTCAACGGCACGTCGGTCGAGCAGTACTGCGTGACGACGTTCGCCCGCGCCATCCCGTCCGGGGTGGAGCTGGTCACCTCGCCCGGCAACCACGACTCCCGGCAGACGACGGGTAACTACGCCAAGGCCGGGGCGACCGTGCTGGACGGCTCCGTCGTCGAGGTGGACGGCATGCGGATCCTGGGGGACCGGGACCCGAACGAGACGCGCGTGGGTGCCGGCGGAACGGCGCAGGCGGGCAAGGAGTCGGCGAAGGAGGAGGGCGACCGCCTGGCCGACGTCGCGTGCGACGACCCCGACGGCGTCGACCTGCTGCTCATCCACACCCCTGCCGTCGGGCAGCCCGCGCTCGCGAGCGGCTGCGTCCCCGCGCAGATCTCGGGGCACCTGCACAAGCGGTACGGTCCCGAGCGCGTCGGCCTCGGCATCCGCTACATCAGCTCCAGCACGGCGGGGGCCACGCTCGGCCAGCCGACCGTGGGGCCGCTGAACGGGGTCGCGGAGATGACCGTGCTGCGCTGGGACCCCGACGAGCGGCGGTTCGTCGACTACCAGCTGGTGCAGGTCCGGCCCGACGCCAGCGCGAGCGTGAGCCCCCGGCTGCTCTGGCCGGCGACGCCGGTGGAGCCGACCCTGCCGAGCCCGGGCGGCACCCCGTCACCCGTGTGATCTGGTCCGCACGCACTGGGCAGGTTCTCCAGGCCGTGGTCGGCCGCGTGCTCGCCGTGGCACTGGAGCGTCGACGGCCGGTGAGCGCGCCCTAGTCTGGACGGTGTGAGCACGCCGACGACACCCGAGCTGAGCGCCGTCACGCAGGACTACCTCAAGGTCGTGTGGTCCGCCCGCGAGTGGTCGGAGCAGCCTGTCACCACCAAGATGCTGGCCACGCGCCTGGGGGTCGGGGCGTCGACGGTCTCCGAGACGGTCCGCCGCCTCGCCGAGGCCGGCCTGGTCACGCACCAGCCCTACGGCGCGATCGAGCTCACGGCCGACGGCGAGCGGCACGCGCTGGCTGTCGTCCGGCGCCACCGCCTCATCGAGACGTTCCTCGTC
Source organism: Cellulomonas sp. P4_D11 (assembly GCF_056401915.1). Classification (NCBI taxonomy): domain Bacteria; kingdom Bacillati; phylum Actinomycetota; class Actinomycetes; order Micrococcales; family Cellulomonadaceae; genus Cellulomonas; species Cellulomonas sp. P4_D11. The sequence continues at coordinate 6,477 of NZ_JBFUIK010000039.1, forward strand.
GAGGTGCTGGGCTACGGCTGGGACGAGGTCCACGACGAGGCCGAGGTGCTCGAGCACGCCGTGTCGGACCTGTTCGTCGAGCGGATCTCCGCCCAGCTGGGCCACCCGCGCCGGGACCCGCACGGCGACCCGATCCCGGGCGCCGACGGCTCGTTCGACCCGCCGGCGGCGAGCGTGCTCTGGGACGTGGAGCCGGGGGAGTGGGCCGTGGCCCGCATCTCCGATGCCGACCCGGGCCTGCTGCGCTACCTGGAGTCGGTCGACCTGCTGCTCGACGCCGCGGTGACCGTCGTCGAGCGCCGCACGGTCGCGGGCGTGATCTCCGTGCGCGTCGGTGCGCGGACCGTGGATCTGGGCGAGGTCGCGGCGCGGGCGATCTGGCTCGTCCCGACCGCCTGACGTACGCTGGGCGCCATCCACCGGAGCTGACGACGGCGTACTCCGCACCGATATCGAATCGATTCGTTCGGAGGGCCGTCGTTGGTCACGCTCACGCCCGCGCGCTCGCGCGCCGCGCTGTTCGCCCTCGCGCTCGGCGGGTTCGGCATCGGCACCACCGAGTTCGCGACGATGGGCCTGCTGCCGGAGATCGCCGCGGACCTCGACGTCTCCATCCCGACCGCGGGCAACGCCATCACGGCGTACGCGCTCGGCGTGGTCGTCGGCGCTCCCACGCTCGCCGCGCTCGGCGCCCGGCTCGACCGTCGTCGGCTCCTGCTGCTGCTCATGGTGGCGTTCACCGTGGGCAACGTGCTCTCCGCGTTCGCGCCGACCATGGGCTGGCTGGTCCTGGCGCGGTTCCTCGCCGGGCTGCCGCACGGCGCGTTCTTCGGCGTCGGCGCGGTGATGGGCACCGCCGTCGTCGGTCCGGAACGGCGCGGGCGCGCGGTCGCCGCGATGATGGCCGGCCTAACCGTCGCGTGCGCCGTCGGGGTGCCGCTGACCGCGATCGTCGGGCACGCCGTCGGCTGGCGCTGGGCGTTCGTCGGTGTCGGTGCGCTCGGCCTCGTGACGCTCGCCGCCCTCTGGGCGTGGACGCCCTCGCTGCCGTCGGCACCGGGCACCACCGTGCGCACCGAGCTCGGCGCGCTGCGCAACCGCCGGCTGTGGATCGCGTTCGGCGCCGGCGCGGTCGGGTTCGGCGGCATGTTCGCGGTCTACTCCTACGTCAAGCCGCTGCTCACCGAGGTGACCGGTCTCGGCGTCGCCCTCGTGCCGCTGGTGCTCGCGCTGTACGGCATCGGCATGACGATCGGCACGGTGGTCGGCGGACGGCTGGCGGACCGGTCGGTGATGGGCACGGTGATCGGCGGCATGGTCGCGACCATCGTCGTGCTCGTCGCGATCGCGCTCGTGGGGTCCTACCCCGTGCCGGCGGTGCTCGCGCTCGTGATGCTCGGCGTGACGTCGCAGGTCCTCGGTCTGTCGCTGCAGACCCGGCTGATGGACGTGTCGCCTGCGGCACCGTCGCTCGGTGCGGCCCTGTGCCACTCCGCGCTCAACCTGGGCAACGCGACCGGCGCGTTCGTCGGCGGCCTGGTCATCGCCGGGGGCTTCGGCTACCTCGCGCCGGCGTGGGTCGGTGCCGGGCTGACCGCGGTCGGGCTCGTCGTCGTGCTGGTGTTCGGGCGGGGTCCGGTTCCTGAGCGGACGCTGCCCTCAGCGCCGGCGGGTGCCGAAGATCGAGCGCGTGATCTCACGCCCGAGCTGAGTTCCCGCTGACCGCAGCAGGCTGTCCAGCGGGCTCGTCCGGCTGGACGACCTGCGGGGCGCCGCCTGCCGGGCCTCCTTCGCCCGGCGCGCGGCCTCGTCCGCGGCCCGCTCCGCCTCCTCGGCCCGCCGGGCCGCGTCCTGCGCCTTCTCGGCCCGGACCGCCAGCAGCTCGTAGGCCGACTCCCGGTCGACGGCGACCGCATACCGGGCCGACAGCGGCGACGCCGCGACCGCCGCCGCCAGGTCGGTCGCCGGCATCGGCTCCATCGACGACTGCGGCGCGCGCAGCCGCGTCCACGCGACCGGCGTCGGGGTGCCGCGCTCCGACTGCACGGTGACGACCGCCTCGCCGGTGCCCAGCGACTGCAGCAGCTGCTCGAGGTCGTACGGCGACCTCGGGAACGTGCGCGCCGCCGCCCGCAGCGCCGTGGCGTCGTCCGGCGTGAACGCCCGCAGCGCGTGCTGCACCCGGTTGCCCAGCTGACCCAGCACGTCGGCCGGCACGTCCTTCGGGCTCTGGGTCACGAAGAAGACGCCGACGCCCTTCGACCGGATCAGCCGGACCGTCTGCGTGACCTGCGTGAGGAAGTCCGCCGACGCCCCGGTGAACAGCAGGTGCGCCTCGTCGAAGAAGAACACGAGCCGGGGCTTGTCGGGGTCGCCCACCTCCGGCAGCTCCTGGAACAGCTCCGCCAGCAGCCACATGAGGAACGTGGAGAACAGCGCGGGTCGGTCCTGCACGGCCGGCAGCTCCAGGGCGCTGATCACGCCGCGACCGCCGGGTGCGGTCCGCAGCAGCTCGGACACGTCGAACGCCGGCTCGCCGAAGAAGGCGTCGGCGCCCTGCGCCTGCAGGGCGACGATCTCGCGCAGGATGACCCCGGCGGTCGCCGCCGACAGCCCGCCGATGCCCTTGAGCTGCGGCTTGCCCTCGTCGCTGATCAGGTACGCGATCGTGGCCTGCAGGTCCTTGAGGTCGAGCAGCGCGAGCCCCTGCGTGTCGGCCCAGTGCATGAGCAGGCCGAGGCTGGACTCCTGCGTGGCATTGAGCCCGAGCACCTTGCCCAGCAGCAGCGGACCGAAGTCGGTGACGGTGGTGCGGACCGGGGTGCCCTGGCCGAGCCCGCCGAGGCTGAGGAACTCGACGGTCGACGACGTCGAGACCCAGTCCTGGCCCAGGCTCGCCGTGCGGGCCAGCAGCTTCTCGCTCGGCGTGCCGGGCACGGCGAGCCGGAGAGGTCGCCCTTGATGTCCGCGACGAACACCGGCACGCCCGCGGCGGACAGCCCCTCGGCCAGCACCTGCAGCGTCTTGGTCTTGCCCGTGCCGGTGGCACCGGCCACCAGCCCGTGGCGGTTCATCATGCCCAGCGGGATGCCGACGACCGCGCCGGGCACCGCGACGTCGTCCTCGACCAGGGCCCCCAGCGGCAGCATCGGGCCGGCGAAGGTGTAGCCGGCGACGATCTCGGCGGCGTGCGCCGAGAGCGGGGCTGCCGACGAGGCCGGTGACGTGGCCGGCGGTACCGCAGCCGGTGGCGTTGCCGACGAGTCCGGTGGCTCGGGCGGCGGCGTCGCGGCCGGCGGTGGCGTCGTGGCCGGTGGCGTCGTCGCGGCTGCCGCCGCCTCCGCGGCCTCGAGAGCGGCCGCCGCGGCCAGCGCCTTCGCCTCGGCCGCCTCAGCGGCGGCCTGCGCCGCGGCGGCGCGCAGGGCCGCGAGGTCAGGGGTGGGCGAGGCGGGGGCCGACGCTGGCGTGTCCGACATGTCCGGAGCATACGGCCGGCATCGGCCCTCCTCTCGAGGCGACCGTCGATCGAGCCTCGTGGGCGACCGGCCGCCGCAGGAGGGTGGATGCAGGGATGGGTGCAGGGATGGGTGCAGCATTCGTCGCCCCGGAGCCCACGGATCGCGCACCCATCCCTGCACCGACCGGCCTCGGCCAGCCTCGACCGGCCCCGATCCGCCCCGATCGGCGCACTGCGCGTGCGGGGCGACGACCGCCGGTCGGTAAACTCGCCGGGTGACCTCGCAGGACGCCCCCGCCCCCGCCCCGACCGCCACCGACGACGTGCCCTTCCGCTACACCGCGGAGCTCGCGCGCGAGATCGAGCTGCGCTGGCAGGACGAGTGGGCGGAGCGAGGCACCTTCTTCGCGGCCAACCCCTCGGGCGACCTCACCGACGGGGACGGCAACCACGCCGGCGTCGACCAGCCGGCGTACTTCGTCATGGACATGTTCCCGTACCCCTCGGGCGCGGGCCTGCACATCGGCCACCCGCTGGGGTACATCGCCACGGACGTCGTCGGCCGCTTCCGCCGCATGCAGGGCGACAACGTGCTGCACGCGCTGGCCTTCGACGCGTTCGGCCTGCCCGCCGAGCAGTACGCGGTGCTGACGGGCCAGCACCCGCGCACCACCACCGAGGCGAACATCGAGATCATGCAGCGCCAGCTGCGCCGCCTGGGCCTCGCGCACGACCCGCGCCGCTCGTTCGCGACGATCGACCCGGCGTACGTGCGCTGGACGCAGTGGATCTTCCTGCAGATCTTCGACTCCTGGTACGACGAGACCGCGCCGCGCCCGGACGGCGGCGTCGGCCGGGCGCGCCCGATCGCGGAGCTGGTCGCGGAGTACGACGCCGGGCTGCGCGGCCCCGAGTGGGCGGGTCTGGACGACGTCGAGCGCCGGCGTGTGCTGGACACCCACCGCCTCGCCTACGTCTCCGAGACGCCCGTCAACTGGTGCCCGGGCCTGGGCACGGTGCTGGCCAACGAGGAGGTCACCGCCGACGGCCGGTCCGAGCGCGGCAACTTCCCGGTGTTCCAGCGCAGCCTGCGCCAGTGGAACATGCGCATCACCGCCTACGCCGACCGCCTGATCGACGACCTCGAGCTCATCGACTGGCCCGACAAGGTCAAGGCGATGCAGCGCAACTGGATCGGTCGCTCGTCGGGCGCCCGTGTGCGCTTCGCCGTGCAGGGCGGCGACCAGGTCGAGGTGTTCACCACGCGACCGGACACGCTGTTCGGCGCCACGTTCGTCGTGGTCGCCCCCGAGCACCCGCTCCTGGACGAGGTGCCGACCGCCTGGCCCGACGGCACGAAGGCGAGCTGGACGGGCGGCCACCGCACGCCGGCCGACGCCGTCGCCTCCTACCGCGCCGAGACGGCTGCCAAGACCGCGGTCGAGCGTCAGGCCGACGCGGGCCGCAAGACCGGCGTGTTCACGGGCCACCTGGCCGCGAACCCGGTGAACGGCGACCTGCTGCCGGTGTTCACCGCCGACTACGTCCTCATGGGCTACGGCACCGGCGCCATCATGGCCGTGCCGGGTGGCGACGCGCGCGACTTCGCGTTCGCCGAGGCGTTCGACCTGCCGATCGTCTACACGATCGACGCCCCCGAGGGCACCGAGCCGGGCGCGCGCACCGGCGACGGCGTCGCGATCAACTCCTCGAACGAGGAGATCAGCCTCGACGGGCTGTCCGTGCCCGAGGCGAAGGCCGCGATCACCGACTGGCTGACGGCCAAGGGCGTCGGCGAGGGCACCATCACGTACCGCCTGCGCGACTGGCTGTTCAGCCGCCAGCGCTACTGGGGCGAGCCGTTCCCGATCGTCTACGACGAGCACGACCTGCCGCTGGCCGTCCCCGAGTCCGCCCTGCCGGTGAACCTGCCCGACGTGCCGGACTACTCGCCGCGTACGTTCGACGCCGACGACGCCCACTCCACCCCCGAGCCGCCCCTGGGCCGCAACGAGGACTGGGTGAACGTCACGCTCGACCTGGGCGACGGCCCGAAGCAGTACCGCCGCGACACCAACACGATGCCCAACTGGGCCGGCTCCTGCTGGTACTACCTGCGCTACCTGGACCCGACCAACGACTCGGCGCTGGTGGATCCCGCGCTCGAGCAGTACTGGATGGGACCGGGCCACGGCGAGCAGAAGCCGGGCTCGATCGGCGGCGTCGACCTGTACGTCGGCGGCGTGGAGCACGCCGTGCTGCACCTCCTGTACGCGCGCTTTTGGCACAAGGTGCTGCACGACCTGGGCCACGTCTCCAGCGGCGAGCCGTTCCACAGGCTGTTCAACCAGGGCTACATCCAGGCGTACGCGTACACCGACGCGCGCGGTGCGTACGTCGAGGCGTCCGAGGTGGTCGAGGACGCGTCGGTCGAGTCGGGGTACTCCTGGAAGGGCCAGGAGGTGTTCCGTGAGTACGGCAAGATCGGCAAGTCGCTGAAGAACGCCGTCTCGCCGGACCAGATGTACGCCGACTTCGGAGCCGACACCCTGCGCGTCTACGAGATGTCGATGGGGCCGCTCGACCTGTCCCGCCCGTGGGAGACGCGGGCGGTCGTCGGGTCGCAGCGCTTCCTGCAGCGGCTGTGGCGCAACGTCGTCGACGAGAGCACCGGCGAGACCGTCGTGTCCGACGACGCCCCCTCGGAGGAGACCCTCCGCATCCTGCACCGCGCGATCGCCGACACCACCGCGGACATGGCCGCGATGCGGGTCAACACGGCGATCTCGCGCCTGATCGTCCTGAACAACCACCTGACCACGTTGCCGACGACGCCCCGTGCCGCCGTCGAGGCCCTCGTGCTCATGACCGCCCCGGTCGCGCCGCACGTGGCCGAGGAGCTGTGGTCGCGCCTGGGTCATGAGCGCTCGCTGGCGCACGAGCCCTTCCCGGTGGCCGACCCCGCGTACCTGGTCGAGGACACGGTCACGTGCATCTTCCAGGTGCAGGGCAAGGTCCGCGGCCGTGCCGAGGTGGCGCCCGACGTCTCCGACGACGACCTGCGCGCGCTCGCGCTGGCCGACGCGGGCGTGCAGCGCGCGCTCGACGGCCGCGACATCCGGACGGTCGTCGTCCGGGCGCCCAAGCTCGTCAACGTCGTGCCGGCCTGATCGCCGTGCCCGGCCGTCGCCGGCCCGAGCAGCCGTCGGTCGCCATCGTCACGGACTCGACGGCCTCGTTGCCCGAGGGTGCGGCCGAGCGCTCCGGCATCGGCGTCGTCCCCCTGGACGTCGTGGTCGATGGCGAGCGGCACGTCGAAGGGCTGGACCTGTCCCCGGGCGACCTGCTCGCGGCGCTGACCCGAGGCGCCAGGGTGTCGACGTCGCAGCCGCCCCCGGCCGCCTTCGCCGCGGCCTACGAGCGCGCGGCGGCGTCCGGCGCCCGGGAGATCGTGTCGATCCACCTCTCGGGCGAGCTGTCGGGCACCGTCCGCGCGGCGCAGCTGGCCGCCGAGAGCTCGCCCGTGCCCGTGCACGTGGTCGACTCCGGGGCTGTCGCGATGGCCCTCGGGTTCGCCGTCCTCGACGCCGCACGCTTCTCCGTCGGCCCCGAGCCCGCCGACGCCGCCGCACCGCCCACCGGTCCGCTCGCGGCCGCCCGGGCCTGGTGGCACGCCCGCTCCCGCGGGCCCGAGCCGCGTCTCCCGGGCGGCCACGAGGTCGCCGACCACGCGCGAGCCGTCGCCGCGACGACGCGGGTGTGGTTCCTGGTCGACTCGCTCGACCACCTGCGCCGCGGCGGTCGGCTGAGCGTGCCCGCGACCGCGATCGGCATCGTGCTCGGCCTTCGTCCGATCCTCACGCTGCACGACGGGCGCATCGACGTCCTCGAGAAGGTGCGCACCCGCCGCGCCGCCCGCGAGCGCCTCGTCGCGCTCGCCGTCGCCGACGTCGCACGCCGCCCGTCCGCCCGCGTCGCCGTGCACCACCTCGGCCAGCCCGAGATCGCGGCGACCCTGGCCGCCGAGATCGGCGAGGCCGCGGGGGACCTGCTGATCGAGGCGGAGGTCTGCGAGTCCAGCGCCGTCCTGGCCGCCCACGCCGGCCCCGGCCTGCTCGCGATCGTCGTCGCCGACGGCTGACCGCGTCTCGCCTGCCCACGTCGAGCCGCCCACAGCCCCCGCTCGCCGAGCCCCGCTCGACGACCCGCTCGCACCGCCTCCCGCGCCCCGGTCCCGACCGTAGGTTCACCGGGTGCCACGCCGTGACCGGGATCTGTCGAGAGCCGCCCGGCTGACCGCGCTCACGACCCCGCGCCCGAACCCCGGGCGTCCCCTGGAGCCGCCCCGGACGTTGGCACCGACCCGACCGGTCGAGCCGTCGCCCCGACACCCACCGCCGGCGCCGGCGCCGGATCCAGTCCCCGACTCGCAGACGCATGTCGACGGCCCGGCGCCGAGCGTCGGCGCCTCGCCGGTCTCCGCCCTGACGCCGCGGGTGCCGGACACACCGGCGCCCGGCCGCGACGCGCCGAGGCTCGCCGCTCCGCCGCCTGAGCCAGGCGCCGGGCGGACACCCGAACGCCTCGACCGGCCGGCTCCGCGGCGGAGCACCACATCCGGGCCCGTCGAGGAGGAGCGAGCGGGCGCGTTGCCCGGCGACGCCCCACCGCAGTCCACCGGACCGGCGGCCCGGACCAGCGTCGCGCTCCGGTCCGCCGCCGCGGGCTACACGGCGGCGCACGGCGACCCGGTCGTGCCGGCCGAACGCCCGCGGCGCCGGGTGCGGTGGGCGATCTCGTGGCGCGTCGCCGCCGGCGCCGGGACCGTGCTCCTGCTGGTCGGTGGCGGGGTCGCGCTGCGCGCCGTGTCCCTGGCACCRGGACCGGCCGTGGCGTTGCCGGTCCCCGCCCCGCTCGGCACCCCCACCGGCAGCGCGTCGCCGGCCGCCGAGGTCGTCGTGGACGTGGTCGGTGCCGTCGCCGCTCCGGGCGTGGTGCACCTCGCCGCCGGCTCGCGCGTGGTCGACGCCATCGCCGCCGCGGGCAGCGCCACCGCCGACGCCCAGCTGGGCGCGTTGAACCTGGCTCGCCCGCTCGTCGACGGCGAGCAGATCGTCGTTCCCGCCGTCGGGGACCAGCCGACCGCTGCCGGGCCCGGAGCGACCTCGGCGCCGACGGGCGGCGACGACCGCGTCGACCTCAACTCCGCGGACGCCGCGGCCCTGGACTCCCTGCCGGGCATCGGTCCCGTGCTGGCCGGCCGCATCGTCGCGCACCGCGAGGACGGGCCGTTCTCCAGCGTCGACGAGCTCGCGGACGTCGCGGGCATCGGCCCCACCCTCCTCGAGCGCCTGCGTGACCTGGTGCGGGTATGAGCTTGATCGCCGGGCAGCTCGAGCCAGACACCGAGCGGCGGTGCACCGTGCCCGAGACGACGGTCCGGCCGGGCGACGCGATCGCCGACCAGGTTGACGACAGCGACCCGCCGCGCACGGTCGACGTACGCCTTCTGCCGGCGGCCGTTGTGGCGTGGCTCGCGGCGCTCGCTGTCGTGCGACTCCCGCCGTCGGTCGCCGCGGGCTGCGGTGCGGTCCTCCTGGGCCTCGCCGCGGCCGGGATCGGGCTCGCCGCACGCCGAGACGAACGGGTCGGTCCGGCGCGCCGCGCGGTCGTCCTCGTGCCGGTGCTCTGCCTCGCGCTCGCCGCAGGCGCCGTCGTGCTGGTGGCCGGATCGAGCCAGATGTCGGCCCGTGCCCAGGGGTTGCTGCCCGAGCTCGCGCGCGAGGAGCGGGCCGGGCGGGTCGAGGGCGTGGTCGTCGTGGAGCCGACCGTCATGGCCCCCGCCTGGCCCGGGGCGCCGACGCGCGTCCGGTGCGTGCTCGCGGTCGACTCGGTCTCCGCGGGCGGCCGCACGTCGGAGGCGACGGGCCGCGTGCTGGTCCTCGGGCCGTCGTCGTGGTCGTCGGTGCCCTACGGGGCTCGCGTCGGCGTCTCCGGCCGGGTGCGGCCGGGGCAGCCGGGGAACCGGGTCGCCGCGGTCCTGCTGACCGGGGGCGACGCTGACCTCACGGGCGACGCGCCGCCCTGGGACGCGTCGGCGTCCGCCTTCCGCGACGGCGTGCGTGGGCTCGCGGCGGCGCTCCCGGGCGATGCGGGGGCGCTGCTGGCGGGTGTGAGCGTCGGCGACACGAGGGCCGTGCCCGACGACCTCGCCGCGGCGATGCGTACCGCGGGCCTGACGCACGTCACGGCGGTGTCGGGCGCGCACTTCTCCCTCGTCGCCGCCCTCGTGCTCGCGGTCGCGTCGGGGGTGCGCCTGTCCCGGCCGGCTCGGGTGGCGCTCACCGTCGCCGCGATGGCCGCGATGGTGCTGGTCGTCCACCCGTCGCCCAGCGTGCTGCGGGCCGCGGTGATGGGTCTGGTGGCCGTGCTCGGCGTCCTGCTCGGTCGCCCGCACCGCGCTCCCGCGGCGCTGTCCGCGACCGTCGTCGTGCTCCTGGTCGCCGACCCGTGGCTGGCGGGCGAGCTCGGCTTCGTCCTGTCGGTGCTCGCGACCGGGGGACTGGTCCTCGTCGGTGGTCCGCTCGCGGACCGCTGGGAGCCGCGGTGCGGGCGCCCGCTGGCCACCGCGCTAGCCCTGCCGGTGGCAGCCCAGCTCGTGTGCGCGCCGGCGATCCTCGCGGCGACGCCGACGGTCGCGCTGCACGCCGTGCCGGCGAACGTGCTGGTGGCGCCGGCCCTGGCGCCCGCGACTGTGCTGGGCATCGCGGCGGGCTGCGTCGCACCCTGGTGGGCGGCCGGTGGGCACGCGCTCGCGCTCGGGTCCGGTGCGGCGTGCTGGTGGATCGGTGCGGTCGCGCGGGTCGCTGCCGCCGCGCCGGGCGCGCAGGTCGCCTGGTTGCCGGGCTGGGCAGGGGTGGTCGTGCTGGTCGCGGCGAGCGCCTGCGTGCTCCGTCTCCTCGTCGTCCGGGGTGCGGACCCGGAGCGTCGGTGACGTCTGGCAGGCTGTGCGCGTGCCACCTGCAACCCGCCGCCCCGCCGCCCGCACCGCGGGCGTCTCGTGGGAGGCCGTCGAGCTCGCCCCCGTGCTGCTGGTCAGTGGCGCGGAGGGCCTCCTCGCGGACCGCGCGGTCGACCGCGTCGTGGCGCTCGCACGCGCCGCGGACGCCGGGGTCGAGGTGACCCGTCTCGACGCCGCCGACTACGCCGTCGGCACCCTCGGTGTGGTCAGCAGCCCGAGCCTGTTCGCCGAGGACAAGGTCATCGTGGTCGACGGCCTCGAGCGCGCGAGCGACGAGCTGCTGAGCGACGTGACCGAGTACGTCGCCGCGCCGCCGGGCGACGTGGTCCTCGTCCTGCGGCACGGGGGCGGCCAGCGTGGGAAGAAGCTGCTCGACACGCTCCGCACCATGGGCGTCCCCACGGTGGCGTGCGACGCGATCAAGTCGGACGGCGACAAGAGCGCCTTCGTCACCGCCGAGCTGCGTAGGGCGGCCCGTCGCGCGGACGCCCAGGCGGTGCGGGCGCTGGTCGACGCGGTCGGCAGCGACCTCCGGGAGCTCGCGGCGTCGTGCGGACAGCTCGTGGCGGACACCACGGGCCTGATCGGTCCTGAGGTCGTCGAGCGCTACTACGGCGGCCGGATCGAGGCGACCGGGTTCCGCGTCGCGGACGCCGCCGTGGCCGGGCAGACCGGGCAGGCGGTGTCGCTGCTGCGGCACGCGCTCGCGACGGGCGTCGACCCGGTGCCCATCGTCGCCGCGCTGGCGGCCAAGCTCCGGGTACTCGCGAAGGTGGCGGCGGTCCGCGGCCGCGGCGCCGGTGCGGTCCGGGACCTGGGCCTCGCGCCGTGGCAGACCGACCGCGCGATGGCCGACCTGCGCCGCTGGACCCCCGAGGGGCTCGCGAGCGCCATCTCGGCCGTCGCGCAGGCGGACGCCGAGGTCAAGGGCGAGGGGCGCGACCCGAAGTTCGCGGTCGAGCGGGCGGTGCTGCGGGTGGCCGGGGCCGTCGGCTCCTGAGCTACACGCCCAGCGTGACGGCGGGGCCGAGCACGTCGCCCTGCAGCAGCTCGAAGCCCAGCTCTCGGCACTCGTCGACCAGCCCGGTGTCGGAGACGCGCTCGGCGACGAGCGTCGCACCGTGTCGGCGGGCGAGCTGCACGAGCCCGTCGCCGAGGCGGTGGACGTCGCGGCAGTCGATCTTCACGAAGTCGGCGTACGGCATCATCGCCAACTGGTCCGGCTCGGCGGCGAAGTCGTCGATCGCGATCCGGTAACCCCGCGACCGGAGCCGGTCCAGCCCGGCGAGCACCGTGGCGTCGGCACGGACGGACTCGACGATCTCGAGCACGAGCCGGTCGGCGTGGGCGGGCAGCAGGCGGTCGTCGACGAGGAACGAGCGCGTGACGTTGACGAAGGCGAACGTGCTGCTGGTCGGGGGGCCGTCACCGAAGAGGACGTCGAGGACCGAGGCCGTGGCCACGTCCTGCCGGTCGGACCCCCAGCGGTCGACCTGCGCGGGGAGGCCGTCGCGGGACCGGTAGAGGAACTCGTTGCCGAACAGCTGGCCGCCGGCGGTCCAGATCGGTTGGCGCGCGATGGGCAGCCGGGCGGGGACTGCGGGGGAGACGACGGGCACGGTCACACCGGATGAGAGTGGTGTGGAGCCGGTCTATGACGCCGTTCACCCGACCGGACCAACCAGTTGTGACCGGACACGCCGGTCGACCGGTTACAGGGAGACGCGTCGCGCCCCTGCACGGTCGAGCACGCCCGCGCGCTCGAGCAGGTTGCCCTGGAAGAGCGTGAAGCCGAGATCGCGCGCGTGCCGGAGGGTGTCCGGGCTCTCCACGTACTCGGCGACGAGCAGGGCGCCGTACGACCGTGCGAGGTGCACCACCGGGGGCCCCTCGACGTCCAGGTCCCGGACGTCGATCTTGACGAAGTCCGCGTGCGGCAGCAGCCGGCGCTGGTTGGGGTTGCTCACGAACGCCGGGACGGCGATGCGGAAGCCCTCCTCGCGCAGCCGACGGATCCCGTTGATCACGGCGTTGTCCACCGTGACGGCGTCGTTGATCTCGATGACCAGACGGTCCGGGCGGCGGGGGATGGGCAGGTCACCGACGAGGTAGGCCCGCGGGCACCGCACGAAGAGCAGCCTGCCGTGCGCGACGTGCTCCAGGTCCGCGCGACCGAAGGTGGCACCGAGCACGTGCGCTGTTGCGCGCTCGTGCTGGTGGGAGCTCCAGGAGACTGCGGTCGCCGTGTGCTGGTCCGGCGACCGGAAGGAGAGCTGGTACGCGAAGGGCCGACCGTGCTCGGAGAAGATTCCCTGCCGTGCGACGAGGACTGGTTCGTGCGAGATCCGCTGCGACCACTCCTGCCTCAGGGCAAGCGGGATGGCGTCCTCCACTGCGGCCGCGAGATACGCGAGCCGCCCGTCGGCGTCGTCCGGTGTCATGGCATCTATGACATCACAACTTCGGCGCTGTGAACCGATGACTTGCGGGTGGAATTCTTCGAGGGCGATGCTGACCCTGCTCGCGGGTGGTCCGAAGGACGGAACATTCACCCGAACAGGGGCGGACCCGTCCGATGTGGCAGACGGCACGCCCGCCGCACGTCATCATGGGCACCACCACGGATCGCACGATGGCAGCTGAAGGAGCACTCACCATGTCCAGACTGTTCAAGTCCGCACTCGTCGTCCTCGCGGTGATCGGGTCGTTGGCCCTCCCTGCGGGCTCCGCGATCGCCGACGGCCCGAGCAGCACCAACACCGGTGGGGCCAGCGGCTGCTGCCGGACGATCGACTGACGAGCATGCACAGCAGAGGCGCAGACACGCCGCCTCTGCGGGGGGTGGTGCAACAGGGGGACGTCACACATACAATGACTGACCATGACCACGATTGCTGACCGGGTGCGCGAGGCCCGGCTCGCTGCTGGGCTCTCCCAGACCGCACTTGCCGGTTCTGCGTTCTCACCCAGCTACATCTCTCTCATCGAGGCGGGTCATCGGGAACCGACCGACTCCGCGCTCGCCGTGCTGGCTACCCGCCTCGGCACGACACTCGAGTACCTCAAGCACGGCGAGGACGGTCCCAACGAGGCGCGGACGCGGCTCGAGATCGACTACGCCAAGCTCGACATGACCCAGGGCGACGCTGCCGCAGCCCGTCGCCGGCTGGAGTCGCTCGACCTCGAGATCGTCTCGCCGACGGTCCGCGTCGAGGCACTGACCACGTTGGCGCACGCGTTCGAGGTGCTCGGCGACCTCGAGGCGTCGGTGGGCATCCTCGAGCCGCTGCTCGCGGACTCGCGGGCCCGGACGCACCACGTCGAGTCGGCCAAGCTGGCCAACGCCCTCGTGGCGTCGTACCTCGAGGCCGGCGACCTGCACCGCAGCGTCGAGGTGGGGGAACGGACCCTCGCCGAGCTCGAGGCGGCCGATCTCACCGGGACCGACGAGCACCTGCGCCTGGCATCGACCGTGCTGTGGGCCTACGTCGAGCGCGGCGACCTGCTCTATGCGACCCACCGGGCCGCCGAGCTGGTCCGCCTGGCGGAGTCGCTGGGCACGCCGCGCGGGCGGGGGAGCGTCTACTGGAACGCGGCCCTCGTCGCCGAGCAGCGCCGCGACTACGAGCTCGCGCAGCGCTACACCGAGCGGGCTCTCGCCCTCCTCTCCGAGGGAGAGGCGGACCGCGACCTGCCCCGGCTGCGACTCAACTACGCCTGGCTGCTCCTGCGCTCCGACCCGGTGGACCCCCGCGGTGCCCTCGACCAGATCGAGCGCGCCGCGCCGGACCTGGCCGTCCTGGGCTCCGAGCTGGACCTGTCCCGCATCGACGTCGAGAGCTCTCGCGCCCACCTGCTGCTGGGCGACATCGACGCCGCGGAGCGGTTCGCGTCGGCGGCGCTCGAGCGCCTGGGCGACCCGCCGCGACTGGAGACGGCGTTCGCGCAGCTGTCCCGGGGCGACGCGCTGCACGCGCGCGGTGACACGGAAGGGTCGGCACGGGCCTACGAGTCGGCGGCGGACCTGCTGGGCATGATGTCCGCCTCGCGGCAGTCCGCGTCCGCGTGGCGCGACCTCGGCGACCGGTATGCGATGCACGGCGACAGTGCCGCGGCGGCGCAGGCCTACGACCGCGCGCTGCGTGAGGCGGGCTTCCGTCCCACCATCCCGCTCAGCACCTGGGAGACCTGGTCGCTGACCTGATCGGGGCCGGAGAACACTGAAGGCGTCACCCCGCAGGGGGGGTGACGCCTTCACTGTGTGGCGGGAGAACGAGGAAGGCGCCACCCGCACGGGGTGACGCCTTCGACGTGTGCCCGGACCGGCCGGGCGCCTGGCGGTCACGGCATCGCCGCGACCAGCTCAGGGATGGCTCAGAGCGCGCCGACCGACTTCGCCAGCGCCGACTTCTTGTTGGCGGCCTGGTTCTCGTGGATGACGCCCTTGGAGACGGCCTTGTCGAGCTTGCGCGACGCCTCGATGAGGGCGACGGACGCAGCGTCCTTGTCGCCACCGGCGACGGCCTCGCGGACGCGACGGATGTGCGTCTTGAGCTCGGACTTCACCGACTTGTTGCGCAGGCGCGCCTTCTCGTTGGTGGTGATGCGCTTGATCTGGGACTTGATGTTGGCCACGTGTGGACTCTCTTGTGCGTTCGCCGAAGCGATCTGACAGGTCTAGAGGGCGCGCACAGCTCCGGGACTAGGGCGTGGGGATACCCGCGGAGAGGAACTGGGCTTGTGCCCGCCGACCCGGGCGGACACGCGAATGACCATGTTAGCAGGCAGGAGGCCTCGCGCCGAACCCCGTGACGGGGCTCACCAGCCGTTCGTCCGGCGCAGCTCCGTGGCCACCCGGTCGAACAGCGCCCGGTCGACCACGGCGCCCTCGCGACGGAAGGCGGTCGGGTGCAGCCGCAGGACTCGGTCGAGGCGGACCTCGCTCGGCCTGCGCTGCGAGTCCCACGGGCCCGAGCCGATGTCCATCCACACGCGGCCGCGGCGCGCCTCGAGCGCCCCGTCGCGCGAGTGGTCCTTGCTGGTGAGCATCAGCCCGAGGACGTTGGCCCCGTCGCGGCCGATCACCAGGACCGGCCGGTCCTTGCCCTGGCTCGGGTCGTCCTCGAACGAGACCCACGCCCAGACGATCTCGCCGGGGTCGGCGTCGCCGTCCTTGCGCGGGGCGTACTCGAGGCGGACCTTTCCCCGGTGGTCGGGGAGCGTCACGCGCGTCGGCGCCGGCGCGGGCGACCTCCCGCTCAGCCGCGCGAGGGCGGCGCGGAACGCTCGTCGGAGGCGGCCTGGGCCCGAGCTCGTGCTCACGGGCAGACCGTACCGGGCGCGTCTGTCCAGGTGGGAGTGCCGATGCTCCGGACGGGTCGGCCGGCGCCGCGCGGGCCGTTCCGTAACGCGGCGTCAACACCGGGCGGATACTGTCCGGATCATGGCGGACCTGTTCGACGACTACCCGACCGGACCGGCGTGGGACGAGATGATCGACCCCGACGGTGGCGGCTCCCGCGCGGCCTACAAGGGGCTGCACCGCGCGCTCGCCCAGCTGAGCGCCGGAGAGCTGCGGGCCAGGGCCGAGACGCTCGCGCGGTCCTACCTCGCGCAGGGCGTGACGTTCGACTTCGCGGGCGAGGAGCGGCCGTTCCCGCTGGACGTGGTGCCGCGCGTCCTGGCGGGCGACGAGTGGGAGCACGTCGCCCCGGGCGTCGCACAGCGGGTGCGCGCCCTCGAGGCGTTCCTCGCCGACGTGTACGGCCCGCAGCACGCCATCGCCGACGGCGTGATCCCGCGCAGCGTCGTCGTCTCGTCGACGAACTTCCTGCGCGCGGCGCGCGGCATCAACCCGCCGAACGGCGTCCGGGTGCACGTGTCCGGCATCGACCTGGTCCGCGACAGCCTGGGCGGCTGGCGTGTGCTCGAGGACAACGTGCGCGTGCCCAGCGGCGTCAGCTACGTGCTCTCGAACCGGCGGGCGATGGCCCAGACGTTCCCGGAGCTGTTCGCCGCGCTGCGCATCCGCCCCGTCGCCGACTACCCGCGCCGGCTGCTGGCGGCGCTCACGGCCGCCGCTCCGTCGGGTGTCGACGAGCCGACGGTCGTCGTGCTCACGCCGGGCGTCTTCAACAGCGCGTACTACGAGCACTCGCTGCTCGCCCGGATGATGGGCGTGGAGCTGGTCGAGGGCCGCGACCTCTTCTGCGCGGGCGGCCGCGTCTGGATGCGCACGACGCAGGGCCGGCGCCGCGTCGACGTGATCTACCGGCGGGTCGACGACGACTACCTGGACCCGGTGGTCTTCCGCAAGGACTCCTACCTCGGCAGCCCGGGGCTCATGACGTGCGCGCGCAACGGCACCGTGACGATCGCCAACGCGGTGGGCAACGGTGTCGCCGACGACAAGCTCGTCTACACCTACGTGCCCGATCTCATCCGGTACTACCTGAGCGAGCAGCCGATCCTGCGCAACGTCGACACGTGGCGGCTCGAGGAGCCCGACGCGCTCGAGGAGGTGCTGGACCGCCTCGACGAGCTCGTGGTCAAGCCGGTCGACGGCTCGGGCGGCAAGGGCCTCGTCGTCGGGCCCAAGGCCTCGGCGGCCGAGCTCGACAGGCTGCGGGTCCGGCTGCGGGACGACCCGCGCGGCTGGATCGCGCAGCCCGTCGTGCAGCTGTCCACGGTGCCGACACTCATCGACGACCAGCTCCGACCCCGGCACACCGACCTGCGTCCGTTCGCCGTCAACGACGGGGAGTCGGTCTTCGTGCTCCCCGGCGGGCTCACGCGGGTCGCGCTCCCCGAGGGCGAGCTCGTCGTCAACTCCTCGCAGGGCGGCGGGTCCAAGGACACGTGGGTGCTCGGCGGCGCGGTGCCGCGACGGGCGGTGCGGCACGAGTCCGACAGCCCGCAGGCCGTGCCGCAGGACGCGGCGGTGCCGATCGACTCCAACCCGAACGACGTGCGCGCCCAGGTGATGCAGCAGCAGCAGCAACAGGTGCGCCCGATCCCCTCCGGAGGTGCCCCGTGCTGAGCCGGATCGCGGAGTCGCTGTTCTGGATCGGCCGGTACGTCGAGCGCGCCGACGACACGGCGCGGCTGCTCGACGTGCACGTGCAGATCCTGCTCGAGGACCCCTGGGCGGAGGAGGACCTGGCCTGCCGCTCGCTCCTGTCGGTCATGGACCGGTCCGCGCCGCCCGCGCACGTCGAGGTCGGGCGCGAGTACGTGCTCGACATGCTGGCGTACGACCGGTTCGCCCCGTCGTCGATCGCGGGCTCCCTGGTGTCCGCGCGGGAGAACGCCCGGCGCGCCCGCGAGACCATCTCCACCGAGCTGTGGGAGAGCCTCAACGCGACCTGGAACCAGCTGCCGTCGCACATGCGGCCCGCGCGGCCGCACGACTACTTCACGTGGGTGCGCGAGCGAGCCGCGGTGGTCGCCGGCATCACGGACTCGGCCACGTCGCGCGACGACACCTGGAACTTCATGGTGCTGGGCCGGTCGATCGAGCGGGCGGACATGACCGCGCGCCTGCTCACCACGCGCGCGCTCGCCGGGTCCGCGGGACCGAGCTGGACCACGCTGCTGCGCTCGTGCGGCGCCCACGAGGCGTTCCTGCGCATGTACCGCGGAGCCGCCTCCGACGAGCGGGCCGCCGGCTTCCTGCTCACCGACCAGCTCTTCCCGCGGTCCATCGTGTTCGCGCTGAACCAGGCCGAGAGCTGCCTCGCCGCGCTCGAGGGGACGTCGGACCGGGCGGCCGTCGACGACGCGCGGCGGCACATCGGGTACGTCCGCACCAACCTGGAGTACCGCCCGCTGATCGAGGTGCTCGACAAGCTGCCGAAGGAGATGGAGCGCGTGCAGCGCGCCTGCTCGGCGGCCTCCGACGCGATCCGGGGCCGGTACTTCCCGAGCTCGTCGTCGACGAACTGGGTGGGAGAAGCACTGTGAGCCGGCTGCGGGTGGTCCACACGTCGACGTTCCGGTACGGGAGCGCGGTGCTGGCGTCGTACAACGAGGCGCGCATGACGCCGGTGTCCCAGCACGGGCAGACGGTGCTGGAGACGAAGGTCGACGTGCAGCCGCACACCGGGTGGCACGAGTACCGCGACTACTGGGGCACGGCGGTCACCGCCTTCGAGGTGCTCACGCCGCACGAGTCGATGGTCGTCACCGCCGAGCACCTGGTCGAGGTGGCCGAACGGGGACCGCTGCGGTCGCCCGCCGGGTGGGACACCCTGCGGGGCGCGGAGCTGCGCGACCGGCTCGCCGAGTTCCTCACGGACACGCCGACGACCGCCCCGCCGGAGGAGGTGGTCGAGCTGACCCGGCGCGCGGCGGCCGACCTCGAGCCGGCCGACGCGGCGCTCGCGGTGGCGAACGCGCTGCGCGACGAGATGGAGTACATCCCGGGCGTGACCACGGTGCACACCCCGGCCTCCGAGGCGTGGACCGCGCGGGCGGGCGTCTGTCAGGACATCGCGCACCTGGTCACGGGTGCGCTGCGGTCCATCGGCATCCCCGCCCGGTACGTCTCCGGCTACCTGCACCCCGACTCGACGGCGGAGCTGGGCACCACCGTGCTGGGCGACTCGCACGCGTGGGTCGAGTGGTGGGTGGGCGAGTGGTTCGCGTACGACGCGACCAACCGCGTGATCGCGGGCGACCACCACGTGGTGCTCGCGCGGGGCCGCTCCTACGACGACGTCCCGCCGCTGCGGGGGATCTACGCCGGTGCCGGGACGCAGGACGCCGAGGTGCAGGTGCGGATCACCCGCGAGGCCTGAGGCTCACGGGGTCAGGCGGCGGCCGAGGGCCTCGGTCAGCGCCGCGGCGTCGCCGGACACGGTCAGGCGGTCGTCGTCCGGGGTCGCGCGACCCCACAGCAGCAGCGCGAGGGCGTCCGCGGGGCCGGTGACCGTCACCGACGGCAGCGGCACGGTGGGGGCGCCGAGGAGCCAGCTGCGCGCGGCGTCGTCGGCGACCAGCTCGATCGGGGCGTCGAGCGGCTCCATCCGGCCCATCCGCTCCTGGCGGGGCTGCATCACCGTGACGACCTCGTCGACGGTGTCGGCCCACAGCGCGGGCTCGACGTCGAGCGCGAGGCCGCCCGCGGTCCGCAGGTCCCAGAGGTGCACGAGCGTCTCGTGCGTCTGGCGGCGGTGCCAGAACGACGCGGGGCCGTCGCCGACGAGCGTCCACGCGCGAGCGTCGGGGCCGAGCGCGCGGAGCGTGTCCCGCAGCTCGGCCGCGCACGTCCCGTAGAAGTCCTCGAGCACGAACGGCCCCCGACCCAGCGGCGTCTCCTGCTTCCGGCTCGCCTGGCCCGCGGCCCAGTGGTGGATGCGGGCCAGGTGGACGACGAGGTCCTTGACGCGCCAGCGGCCGCACCAGGGCACGCGCGTGGCCGGGTCGACCTGGGGGATCGTCGCGAGGAACTCGTCCTGCAGCTCCGCCAGGGTGTCGAGGAGGGTGAGGGCGTCGGCACGGTCCGTCGTCATGGGACCATGGTGGGACCGACCACCGACAGCCGACAGGCTGACCACGGTCACCGTCCGTCGGGAAGGCGCCACCGTGCGCGCCGCCCGACTCCAGCGCCAGGAGCAGTCCGCTTGTCCCCGATCCCGAGTGCAGCCGCCTCGTCGCGCATCCACCCCGCGGCGACCGCGCCCGAGCTGCTGCGCAACTTCTGCATCATCGCGCACATCGACCACGGCAAGTCGACGCTGGCCGACCGCATGCTGCAGCTCACCGGCGTCGTCGACTCCCGGGCCATGCGCGCGCAGTACCTGGACCGGATGGACATCGAGCGCGAGCGCGGCATCACGATCAAGTCGCAGGCCGTGCGCATGCCGTGGGGTGTCGGCGAGGACGCCTTCGCGCTCAACATGATCGACACGCCCGGGCACGTCGACTTCACGTACGAGGTCTCGCGCTCGCTGGCGGCGTGCGAGGGCGCCGTGCTGCTGGTCGACGCCGCGCAGGGCATCGAGGCCCAGACGCTGGCCAACCTGTACCTGGCGCTCGAGAACGACCTGACGATCATCCCGGTGCTCAACAAGATCGACCTGCCGGCCGCCCAGCCCGAGCGGTACGCCGAGGAGCTGGCCAAGCTCATCGGCGGCGACCCCGACGACTGCCTGCGCGTGTCCGGCAAGACCGGCGCGGGCGTCGAGGAGCTGCTCGACCGCATCGTCGAGCTGGTCCCGTCGCCCACGGGCGACGCGAACGCCCCCGCCCGCGCGATGATCTTCGACTCCGTCTACGACACCTACCGCGGCGTCGTCACGTACGTCCGGGTCATCGACGGCAACCTCAACCCGCGCGAGAAGATCGTCATGATGTCGACGCGCGCGACCCACGAGCTGCTCGAGATCGGCGTCATCTCCCCGGAGCCGGTCCCGACGAAGGGCCTGGGGGTCGGCGAGGTCGGCTACCTCATCACCGGCGTGAAGGACGTGCGCCAGTCCAAGGTCGGCGACACGGTCACCAACGCGAGCAAGCCCGCCGCCCAGGCTCTGGGCGGGTACTCCGACCCCAAGCCGATGGTCTTCTCGGGCCTGTACCCGATCGACGGCACCGACTACCCGATCCTGCGCGACGCCCTGGACAAGCTGAAGCTCAACGACGCCGCGCTGAACTACGAGCCCGAGACGTCGGTCGCCCTCGGCTTCGGCTTCCGCGTCGGCTTCCTCGGGCTGCTGCACCTCGAGATCATCCGCGAGCGGCTCGAGCGCGAGTTCGACCTCGACCTCATCTCGACCGCGCCGAACGTCGTCTACGAGGTGACGCTCGAGGACAAGAGCGTGGTGACGGTGACCAACCCGAGCGAGTTCCCCAGCGGCAAGATCGGCGACGTCAACGAGCCGATCGTCAAGGCGACCATCCTGGCGCCGAGCGAGTTCATCGGCGCGATCATGGAGCTCTGCCAGACCAAGCGCGGCGAGCTGCAGGGCATGGACTACCTGTCCGAGGACCGCGTCGAGCTGCGCTACGTGCTGCCGATGGCGGAGATCGTCTTCGACTTCTTCGACCAGCTGAAGTCCAAGACCCGCGGGTACGCGAGCCTCGACTACGAGCGCATCGGCGACCAGGTGGCCGACCTGGTGAAGGTCGACATCCTGCTGCAGGGCGAGACGGTCGACGCGTTCAGCGCGATCGTGCACAAGGACAAGGCCTACGCGTACGGCGTGATGATGACGGCCAAGCTCAAGGACCTCATCCCGCGCCAGCAGTTCGAGGTGCCCATCCAGGCGGCCATCGGCGCCCGGATCATCGCGCGCGAGACCATCCGGGCCATCCGCAAGGACGTCCTGGCCAAGTGCTACGGCGGCGACATCACCCGCAAGCGCAAGCTCCTCGAGAAGCAGAAGGAGGGCAAGAAGCGCATGAAGACGATCGGCCGGGTCGACGTGCCGCAGGAGGCCTTCATCGCCGCGCTCTCGAGCGAGCCCGCCGGGTCGGCCGGCGGCAAGGACGCGAAGAAGAAGTGAGTCCCGCTCTCCCCGAGGGCGACGCGGCACCGGACGACGGTCGGCTGCCGGCGTCCGTCGTCGCGGGGGCCGACGAGCGCGCGTTCGGTGTCTACCTGCACGTGCCGTTCTGCACGGTCCGCTGCGGGTACTGCGACTTCAACACGTACACGGCGACCGAGCTGGGCGGCGGCGCGAGCCAGCACGCCTACGCCGACACCGCGCTGCAGGAGATCGCCCTGGCGTCCCGGGTCCTCGAGGACCTGCCCGCCCGCCCGGTGAGCACCGTGTTCGTCGGCGGGGGCACCCCGACCGTGCTCGCCGTCCCGGACCTCGCGCGCATGCTCGGGGGCGTCCGCGACGCGTGGGGGCTCGCCGACGACGTCGAGGTGACCACCGAGGCGAACCCCGACTCGGTCACGCCCGAGTCGTTGGCCGCTCTGGCCGCGGCCGGGTTCACCCGCGTCTCGTTCGGCATGCAGTCGGCGGTGCCGCACGTGCTCGCCACCCTGGACCGCACGCACGACCCGCGGCGGATCCCGGACGTGGTCCGGTGGGCCCGGGCGGCCGGCCTGGCCGTGTCGCTCGACCTCATCTACGGCACGCCGGGGGAGTCTCTCGACGACTGGCGCACCAGTGTCGAGGCCGCCCTGGCGACGGGCGTCGACCACGTGTCCGCCTACGCGCTCGTGGTCGAGGCCGGCACGCGCATGGCCGTCCAGGTGCGCCGCGGCGAGCTCGAGCTGCCCGACAGCGACGACCAGGCCGCCAAGTACGAGCTGGCCGACGACCTGTTCGAGGCCGCCGGGCTGCGCTGGTACGAGGTCAGCAACTGGGCGCGGACCCCCGCCGACGCCTGCCGGCACAACCTCAGCTACTGGCGCGGGGACGACTGGTGGGGCATCGGCCCCGGCGCGCACAGCCACGTGGGCGGGGTCCGCTGGTGGAACGTCAAGCACCCCCGGGCGTACGCCGACCGGCTCGACCGTGGGCTGAGCCCGGCGGCGGGACGGGAGACCGTCACGGGCGACGCCGAGGTGCTCGAGCGCCTGATGCTCGGCGTCCGGCTGGCGTCGGGACTGCCCCTGGACGCCCTGCCCACCGAGGCGCGCCCGTCGGTCGCCGGGCTCGTCGCCGACGGCCTGGTCGACGGGTACGCCGCGACCGGTGGGCGCCGCATCGTGCTCACCCGCCGGGGTCGCCTGCTCGCGGACGCGGTCGTCCGGACGCTCGTCGGCTGAGGTCAGCGCACCAGCTCGAGGCTGTACGGGTACCGGTAGGAGCCGCCGCGCTGGACCGCGAGCGCCGCGAGGATGCTCAGGACCAGGCTGACGATCGCCAGGACGATGAAGCCGAGCCACCCGACCACCCCGATGACCGGGATCGACTGGACGATCCGGCAGAGGATGAGCCCGATGAGAACGGTGAGCTGGAAGTTGAGCGCGACGCGGGCCTGCTCCTCGACGCCGTCGCGGCGCTCCCGGTGGACCAGGTAGATGACGAGTGCGGGCAGCCAGCCGACGAAGAACCAGGCGAGGATCCCGCCCAGATGAGCGAGCATGCTCCACGTCCGGGCCTGGTCCGCGCCGTTCGGGGACGGGCTGTGGGGCTGCTCGTACGACATCGGTGCTCGCTCCTCGTCCGGGGCCGTGCGTCCGCCGCCCGGGTGACGGCACGCGCAGCCTATCCACGGCCGGACCACCGTGCCCGGCGTTCCGACATGCCCGGAAAGCGCGCTTCCTTGACACGTGACCTCCGCCTTCGGTTCGCTCGTGCGTGGGCGACGATCGCCCTGTGACCAGGGAGGCCACGCATGAGCGAGAACCCCGGCGGTACGCCGCCGCGAGACGACGAGCCCGTGAACGCCGCTGAGCCGGTCGTGCCCGAGGCGTCGGTCGAGCCGCCGGAGGTGCCGGACCCGGTGGTGGAGCAGGCGCCCGCCGCCCCGCCCGCACCCGAGCCCGCCCCATCGGCCGCCCCGCCGGTCGCGCCGTCGGCCCCGCCGGTCGCTCCC
>NZ_JBFUIK010000040.1:0-26958 GCF_056401915.1 Cellulomonas sp. P4_D11
GTCTGGACGACAACCCGGGGTTCCTGGGGTCCTACGGGCCGATCCCGGCCCAGGTCGCCCGTGAGCTCGCCCAAGACGCGACCTGGCGCCGGGTGCTGACCGACCCGGCCACCGGGCAGGTCTGCTCCGTGGGCACCCAGTCCTACCGGCCGGGTGCGGACCTGACCCGCACCGTCCAAGCGCGGGATGTCACCTGCACCTTCCCCGGCTGCCGGCAGCCGGCCACCCGGTGCGAGCTCGACCACCGCATCCCCTACGACCACACCCGCGCGCCCGGAGCCGCCTCCACTGGAACCGGCGCCAGCAGCGCCACGGGCACCGGCGCCGAGCACGGCCACGAGACCCAAACGTGCGAGGCGAACTTGCACGCGCTGTGCAAGCACCACCACCAAGCCAAGACGAAGGGCTGGTGGCAGGTCACCTACGACCCGACCACCGGGGTGTCCACCTGGACCGACCGGCACGGGCTGACGTACGCGCGCAGCCCGGTCCTGGTCCTGGTCCCACCCGACGCCCTCGTACACCGCCCACCACCACCAGCGCTCGGCGACCCACCCTTCTGACCCGCTACGCGTCGCTCCTTTCCACTGGGCCGATGACCACCCCGACTGGGCTTCACACCGTGCCTCGTTCTGCGCGACGGCGAACGCGTCATCGCCCGGCCACACGTGAGTCTCCGACGCCCCGCTCGGCCAGCTGGGTGGTCGCGGCACCGGTGGAGTCCCAAGACACCTACCGGACGGCTCCGCGCCCGTGCGGTTCTGCCGCCGAGACCCCGGTGTCGGTGGCGGCGGCCAGGATGGGGTGATGGACGAGGACGATGCTCGACGGTCGGCGCTCGCGCTGCCTGAGGTGTCGGAGCGGCAGAGCTGGGGTCGGCCGGCGTGGTTCCACCGCAACCTGGTGGCGCGGATGTGGGACGACGACCGACTCACGGTTCGCGTCGAGGACGACGGCGAGCGGCTCGCGCTGGTGGAGCAGGAGCCCGCGCTGTACTCGACGACCGATCACCACGCGGGTACCAACCTGGTGCTCATCACGCTCGGCGTCGTCGATGCCGCGACCTTGCGCGCGCACCTCGCCGAATCGTGGTGGTGGGCGGCTCCGCCGGTGCTCCGTCGGCGGTACGCCCACCTGGGACCGCCGCAGGAGGCGTGATCCACCGCCAGCGATCCGTCAGGCGCCCTCGGGCCGCGGGCCGTACATGATCAGGGCTACTCCGACCAGGCAGACGAGGGCGCCGGCGACGTCCCAGCGGTCGGGCTTGAAGTCGTCGGCGACCATGCCCCACACCAGCGAGCCGACCACGAAGACGCCGCCGTACGCCGCGAGGATGCGGCCGAAGTGGGCGTCGGGCTGCAGGGTGGCGACGAACCCGTACAGCCCGAGCGCCACCACACCGGCGCCGATCCAGACCCAGCCGCGGTGCTCGCGCACGCCCTGCCAGATGAGCCACGCGCCGCCGATCTCGAGGAACGCGGCGGCGATGAACAGCACGATCGACCGGGTCAGGGTCATCGATCCTCCTGGCGGCTCACGGGGTGTCGCCTGAAACTACCCGGGCCGGGCCCACCGACGGGGCCGGCGGCCGGTGGGAGCTCCGCAGGCGCGGAGACGCCGAGGCACGTCGCTCTGAGGTCCCTTGGCGGGGGACGCGTGACCTGTCCGCGCTAGCCCCGCACGAGGTCCGGCGTGCGAGCCTCGGCGCGGGCGGTGAACCGCGGCAGCACCTCCTCCCCCACCCGGTACGCCTCCTCGACGTGGGGCCAGCCCGAGAGGATGAACTCGTCGAACCCGACGGCGGCGAGCTCGCGCAGCCGCTCCGCGACCTCGTCGTGGCTGCCCACCAGGGCCGTGCCCGCGCCCTCGCGCAGCAGACCGATGCCCGCCCAGAGGTTCGGGCCGACCTGCTGCTCGCGGGCCGCCAGTCCCAGTCCTCGGGTCAAGTGCGTCATGCGCGCCTGGCCGACGGACTCCATCGTCCCGAAGCGGGCCTGCGCCGCGGCTCGGGCATCGGGGTCCATCCCGGCGAGGAGACGGTCGGCCTCGGACCAGGCCTCGTCCGCGGTGTCCCGCGCGATGACGTGGAGCCGCACGCCGAACCGCAGGGTGCGGCCGAGCAGGGCGGCCGCGGCGCGGACGCGGGTCAGCCGCTCGACCAGCGCCGGGACGGGCTCGCCCCAGGCCAGGTAGACGTCGGCATGGCGGGCGGCGACCGCCTCCGCCGCCGGGGACGCGCCACCGAAGTAGACCGGCGGTCGCGGCGCCTCGAGTGAGGGGAATCCGCCGCCGACCACGTCGTAGTGCGCGCCGTGGTGGTCGACGGGCGTCGGCCCCCACAAGGACCGGAACACGAAGAGGAACTCGTCGGTCCTGCCGTAGCGCTCGTCGTGACCGAGAGTGTCGCCGTACGCGAGCTGCTCGGCCGGGTCGCCGCCGGTGACGATGTTGACGGCGAGCCGGCCGCCGGACAGCCGCTGGAACGTCGCCGCCTGCTGGGCCGCGAGCGTCGGCAGCAGGAACCCCGGGCGGAAGGCCACCAGGAACCGCAGCCGCTCGGTCAGCGGCAGGAGGGCCGCGGTCGTGATCCAGGCGTCCTCGCAGGCCGCACCGGTCGGCGTCAGCACGGCGTCGAAGCCGGACTGCTCGGCGGCGCGGGCGATCTGCCCGAGGTAGGGGACGGAGGCCGGTCGGGTCAGCACCCGCTTCGCGACGCCCGCGGCGGCGACCACGTTGGCGACGTGTCGGCCGTCGCCGTTGGTGGGCAGGAACCAGTGGAACGAGCTCATGTTCGGCCTGTCTCGGGGGTCGCCAGGTGGACGACCGGAGTCTGCGAACCGCGACCGTGCCGATCAAGGCCCGGAGCCGGTCGTCTCACCCGCCGGACACCCCCGGGCACGCACCACGCATCGGCGCCCCGCCTCGCGCGGGAGAACCGGCGGACGCGACGCCGTCGACGGCCGCGACGCCTAGGGTCGAAGGTGGCATCGACGGGATGGGGCGCCTCATGACTGGGACCGAGCCGGGCTGGGTCCGGCACGCGATCTGGTGGCACGTGTACCCGCTGGGCGCCGTCGGCGCGTACCCGGGTGCGGCACCGGGGCCCGCAGAGCACCGGCTCCGGCGACTGGTCGCGTGGCTCGACCACGTCGTGGCGCTCGGTGCCTCGGGGATCGCGCTCGGGCCGGTGTTCGCGTCGAGCACCCACGGGTACGACACCGTGGACCACCTGCTCATCGACCCGCGCCTGGGCGACGACGAGGACTTCGACGCCCTCGTCGCGGAGGCTCACGGACGCGGGCTGAAGGTGCTGCTCGACGGGGTGTTCAACCACGTGGGCCGGGACTCGGCGATCGCGCGCCGGTCCGTCGACGCGCTGGAGGGACGGTCCGACGACGAGGTCTGGTTGCGCCGGGACGCCGACGGCGGGTTCGTCGACTTCGAGGGCCACGGCGCCCTCGTCGCGCTGGACCACGCGCACCCGTCGGTCGTCGACTACGTGGTCCGCGTGATGAACCACTGGCTGGCGCGCGGCGCGGACGGCTGGCGGCTCGACGCGGCGTACGCGGTGCCGACGAGCTTCTGGGCGCAGGTGCTTCCCCGCGTCCGCGCCGAGCATCCCGACGCCTGGTTCGTCGCCGAGGTCATCCACGGCGACTACCCGGCGTTCGTGCAGGCCTCGACCGTCGACTCGGTCACGCAGTACGAGCTCTGGAAGGCCGTCTGGAGCTCGCTCAACGACGCCAACCTGTGGGAGCTGGCCTGGTCACTGACCCGCCACGACGAGTTCCTCGACACGTTCGCGCCCCAGACGTTCGTCGGCAACCACGACACCACGCGGGTCGCGAGCATCATCGAGGACCCGCGGCACCGGGCTCACGCGGTCGTCGTCCTGTGCACGGTCGGCGGCACCCCGACGATCTACGCGGGCGACGAGCTGGGGTTCACGGGCCTCAAGGAAGAGCGCGAGGGGGGCGACGACGCCGTCCGGCCGGAGCTGTCTCCCGACGGTCCGGGGCTCGTCGACGACGCGGTGCTCCGGCTCTACCAGGACCTGATCGGGCTGCGCCGGCGCCACCCGTGGCTGCACCGGGCGCGCACGACGCAGGTCTCGCTGACCAACACGACCTTCGTCTACGAGGTGCGCGACGGCGACGAGGCTCTGCTCGTCGCGCTGAACCTCGACGACCAGCCGCTCGCGCGCCCGGACGGTGAGCTCCTGGCCTCCGACGACGACACGCGCGGCCGGTCGGACGTCGCGCCGCACGGCTGGGCGGTGCTGCGGGCGTAGCCGGACGACGGGAAGGGCGGCGCACCGGTACCCAGCCGGCACACCGCCCTCCCCCTCACCGCACCCCCGGCGGTGGTCTACCCAGCGCCGGACCCGCTACCAGGTCGACGGGGCCGGCGGCGCGACCACCGGCGGCCGGTCGTCGCAGGTGATCGTGTTCGGCAGCTCCCACGGCGCGAACCACGGGCCGGTGGTGCCCCCGCCGTCGTTGCCGCCGAGGTCGATCGACGACCACTCGGAGCCGGTGGGCGGGAAGTTGAACGACCCGCAGTTGTTGATGCCGACGGCACCGACGTTCCGGGCGTCCACGTTCTCGAAGGTGGCCGACCCGGCCGCGCGGGCGCTGAGCACCGAGGTGCCGGTGCCGTCCACGCGGATGTCCTTGAAGTGGACGTTCGTGACCTTGTAGAGGTCCTTCACCGGCCAGTCGGCGACGACCATGATCGCGTTGTAGGTGTTGTCGAGGAAGTGGTCGCCGACCACCTGGATGTCCGCGTCGATGTTCTTCTCGAGCGCGTAGAACCAGATGGCGCCGAGCCCGATGTTCCAGTTGAGCTCGTAGGTGCCGGCGCGGACGGTCGTGTTGTCCGTGATCCACAGGTGCCCGGTGAACGCCTCGGCGCCGAACCGGGACCCGACCTGGATGCCGGAGCCCTCGCGGATCGGGTCGGCGACGAGGTTGCCGACGACCGTGTTGTCGGTGCCGCCGTAGATCGCGATGCCGTTGGCGAGCGTGGGCGTCTGGACCGTGTTGTGGTCGAACGTGTTGCCGGCGTTGGTCGTCTTCTCCGCCCACATGGCGAGCCCGTCGTCCCCGGTGTTCCGCACGACGTTGTTCGTCGCGGAGGACCCCGTCACGCCCGTGTGGAAGTTCAGGCCGTCGGCGATCTGGTCGACGATGACGCTGTTCTTCACGACGAGGTTGGTCATCGGACCGTCCACCCACACGCCGACCTTGGTGTGCTGGACGTAGAGCCCGTCGACCGTCGAGTCGCTCAGGGCGCCGCCGATGCCGTTGACCTGGTCGGTGTCGATGCGTTCGCGCACGTCACCCTGGATGGCGAACCCGGACAGGTGCACGTTGTGGCTGCCGCCCGCGGACGCGTCCTTGCCGTAGAAGCCGACACCCGTGTGGACCGAGCCGTCCGGGGCGGGGGTCGCGAGGGCGACCTCCTTGCCGCGGATGATCGTGTACCAGGACCCCGCGCCCTCGATCGTCACGTCGTCGACGACGATGCGACGGTTCACCTGGTAGACGCCCGGGGGCACGTAGACCGGCAGGTGCTTCGCCTTGGCGAACGCGATGGCCTTGTCGAACGCGCCGGCGGAGTCCTTGGTACCGAACGGGTCCGCGCCGAACAGCAGCACGTTGGCCGCCTTGAGCCGGACGTGCGGGAGGCCGACCACCTCGGAGTCGAGCAGGTCGATGACCGTCCACGCCGCGGGGGTGCCGGCCGGCGCCGTCAGTCGGACCTTGGCACCGGCCGGGTACGTGCGGCCGAGGAGCAGGCGCTGCTCGTCGTAGAAGTGCATGGGCCGGAACGGCGTCGTGATCGTCGGGCTGGGCGTCGTGAACGCGGGCACGCAGCCGCACTCGGTGATCCACCAGTCGGGGTGCAGCAGGCCCGCGTTCGGGTCGTTGCTGAACGGGTACTGGTTGTAGAGCCACGAGTACTGCGAGGTCAGCGTCATCGACCGCTTGCCGGCGCCGTCCACCGTGACGTCGAGCGGGGCGGTGATGCCTCCGCCGGCCGCGGAGTCCGGGATCGAGTACCGGACGGTCAGCGCGTTCGCCGCCTTCGGCAGCGTGAACTCGACGTACTGCCCGGGCGTCAGCTTCACCGCCGACCGGCCCGAGGCCTCGGCGGGCAGGGTGTAGGCGGTCCGGTCGGGGCCGATGACCGTGCCGTTCGTCGCCGCCTTCTCCGCCTCCTGCTCGAGGAAGCCGACGGACGCGCCGCGGCCGCTCACCAGAGACGGATCGAGGGCGGCGCGGGTGACGGCGGGGGCAGCGGGCGCGGGCGGGACGGGCGTGCGGCCGTGGGCCGACGCTGCACCCCCCGTGCCGACGACGACCGCGAGCGCGAGCACGAGGGCGGCGGCCGACGCGAGCGGGCGGGTGGCCCGACGCGATGCAGGCCGGATGACTGTGTTCCTCACGGGAGCGCCTCCTTGCGCAGCCGGGACGGCGCCGTGGGGACAAGGGGGCACGGCGCCGCATGGACGGGACACACCGTACGTACTGGACAATCTGCACGACAAGAGCGGATGGGATAAAGCAAGAACTTACGTGTGTGAGCGCAAGAGATGGCTTTTCTCTGAACGGCTCGTGTCGGTGCGCACGTCAGGAAGTCGCAGCAACCGCCCGAACGGAGCAATGCTGCTCCACCGACGCGTTCAGGCGTCGAGGTGCGTGACCCGGTCCCAGACCTCGGCCCACGAGCCCCGCGGGCCGTCGCACACCTGCACGAGGGCGCCCTGCTCCTCGTTGTCGACGTCGGCCCCGTTGTCGACCTCGGCGACCGGTCGACACCCGACCGCCCAGTCCGGCGCGCCCTCGTACCCGACGAGCACGACGGGGCCGGCGACACCGGACGGTGGCCCCCAGGCCGCGTACCCGTTGTGGCCGCTGAACACGGGCACGTCCGACCCGTACCAGTCGAGCGCACCGGCCTCCCCGTAGTTCGCGGTGACGACGAGCGCGGCGTCGTGCTCGTCGACGGCATCGCCGACCGTGGCGACGAGGGCGGGCCAGCCGATCATCTCGAGCTGGTCGTCGTTGAGCTCGGCGTAGACCGACTGCCCGAACACCTTCTCGGGCAGGACCGGCAGCGCCGTCGGCCACGCGACCAGCGCGCTGAGCCCGAGGACGGTGCCGGCGATCACCAGCCCGCGCGTGGAGCGCCGAGGAGCCAGCCCGCACGCCCCGGCGGCCAGCAGCACCGGGACGGCGCCGACGACGTAGTAGGCCTTGCCGCCGGTGACGAGGAAGACGACGACCAGCACGAGGAACGCCCAGCCCAGCGGCCGCGCACGGACCAGCGACGGCACCCGCAGCAGCCGGACCAGCCCGTAGATCCACAGCACCGCGGCGGCCGGGCTGAACTGCACGAGCAGGAGGCCGACGAACTCGAGACGCGGGCCGATCCCGGAGTACTCGTCGCGGATGTCGGCGGCGAGCGCCAGCTGCGGCCACCCGTGCGTCGCCTGCCAGACCAGGTTCGGCAGCCAGATCACCAGGGCGAGGACGGCGCCCGCCCAGGCCCACGGCGAGCGCAGGTGGTGCCGGACCTCCGGGGTGAGCGCGATGCCGACCACGATCCCGCCGAGCAGGAAGACGGCAAGGTTCTTGTCCAGCAGCGCGAGCCCGGACAGCAGCCCGACCACCAGCCATCCGCGCGGTGCGTCCCGGGACAGGGTGCGCAGCACGACGTAGACGATCGCGACCCAGAACAGGGTGTCGATCGTCGTCGTCGACAGGATGTGACCCAGCGTCACCACCACCACACCGGTGCCCGTCGCGACGACCGTCAGCAGCTGCGCGCCGGTGCCGCCCCCGAGCTCGCGCGCCGTGAGGGCGGCGAGCACCACGACGCCGGCGGCGGCCAGCGCGCTCGGCAGGTGCAGCATGACGAGCGAGCCGGGCGCGACCACGTCGGTCAGGCGCGCGATCAGGGGGGTCAACGGCGGCTGGTCCGGGTAGCCCCACGCCAGGCGTCGGCCGGAGGCCACGAAGTACAGCTCGTCGCGGTGGGGACCGTACCGCCCGGACAGGGCGACGAGCACCGCGAGCAGCACGCCCGCGGCCGCGAGCACCCAGGACCAGGCCACAGCCGGGAGCTCGCCGCGACGCCGGCCGACGTCGGCGACGACCACGAGACGGAGCGTAGCGAAGCGCTACTCCAGGACGAAGACCTCCTCCGTCGCGCTCGACCACCCCAGGAGCAGCCCGTTGTACATCTGCACGTCGGTGACACCCTCCGGGTACGGGATGCGGCGGACCTCCTGACCGGTCGCGAAGTCGTAGGCGACCAGGCGGCCGCCGTCGGCGATGCCGGACGACGACGTCGACGGCACGAGGACCTGCCGACCGTCCGTGGCCAGGAAGCCACCGAGCCCGAGGCTCGCGGGCGTCTGCCACACGACCTCGCCCGTTCGCCCGTCGAGCGCCACCAGCGAGGTCGCCGTGCTGAGGTAGATCCGCCCGCGGACGACGAGCGCGCTGTAGCCGGGCTCCACGTCGGCCGTCCA
This sequence comes from Cellulomonas sp. P4_D11, assembly GCF_056401915.1. Lineage (NCBI taxonomy): Bacteria > Bacillati > Actinomycetota > Actinomycetes > Micrococcales > Cellulomonadaceae > Cellulomonas > Cellulomonas sp. P4_D11. Next base: position 8,543 of record NZ_JBFUIK010000040.1, read on the forward strand.
TCGCTCGCGGCCGGTCTCGCGGTCCCACGCGTCGAGCTGTCCGAGCGCGGTGAGCACCAGTCCGGGGAGGCTGCCGTCGTCGACGGTCGTCACCAGCAACCTCCCGTCGAGCTCCCGGTCGCTCGCCGGGTCTCCGTCGGTGGCGAGCAACGTGGTCGTCTCGGGTTCCCCGGAGCTGCCGTAGACCGTCATCACCAGGTTGCCCGTCACGGGGTCGGTGCCGAAGCCCCCGTTTCCGTCGCCCGCGCGCAGGTCGTCCCGGACCTTCTCGCCCGTCGGCGACAGGAGCGCGAGGGCGCCCCCGTTGCCGAACGCCAGGACGTCGCCGGCGGCGAAGAACGTCCAGAAGTGCTCGGTCATCGCGTCCGACTCGGCCGCGGGGTCCGCGACCAGCGGCTCCTGGTACCGCCACTGCTCGTCGCCGGTGAGCGGGTCCTGGGCGACGACCTCGATAGCGTCGGCGTCGCGGTGGCCGACGAGCAGTCGGCCGGCGAGCATCGCGATCTGCGAGTCGGGCTCGACCGGCCACTCGACGAGCACGTGCCCGTCGCTCGTGTCGAGCACGGTCACGCGGGTGGTCGTCGCCGCCACGACGTGCTGCTGGCCCTCGTCGTCGATCCGCAGGTAGCCGTCGGTCACCAGGCACGCGGCGAAGGTCGACGCCTGCCCGTCGGGCGCGCCGGCCAGGCACGCGCCGCCCCAGGTCGAGCTCGACGGCTCCGCCCGCTCGGCGTCCGGTCCCAGCAGCGGCGTCGACCAGGCCGTCTCCCCCGACACCTTGTCGACCGCGGTGAAGGCCTGGGACCCGTCCGGTCCGACGACCAGGCTGGCCGTGGCCGGGCCGGTGTCGATGCTGCCCCACAGCGCCGTGCTCTCCTGCTCCGAGATGCTCCGCACGACCCGCAACGAGTCGCCGAGGGGCGGCACCACGCCCGGGACGGCGGCGAGCCGGGCGACGGCCGCGTCCTCCCGGACGTCGACCACCCACTGCGTGCCGGCGAGCGCGAGGACCGCCACGGCGGCCGCACCGCCGGCCCACCAACGCCAGCGTCCGTGCGTGCGGGCCGGCTCCGGCGCGGGCTCGTCGTCGGCAGCACCGTCCAGCAGCTCGACCTGCTGCATACCGCCACGGCGCATCATGCCCGGACCCTACCCATCCACCGTCAGCCGAGGACCACGAGGCGGCCGTCGTCACCCCACCCGAGCAGCAGGTGCCCGAGCGCCACGCTGGAGCGCAGCCCGTCGGGGAACGGGACGCGCCACTCGGCGTGCCCGTCGTCGAGGGCGAACGCCACCAGCTCGCTCCTGGGACCGCCGACCACGGGCTGGTCGGCGACCACCAGGCGCTCCCCGTCGGTCGCGACGAAGCCGGGCACGTTGCCCTCCGTGGTCGCGCCGCGCCAGGCCACCTCCCCGGTGCGCGCGTCGAGTGCGACGACGCCCGCCTGCGTGCTGAGGTACACGCGCCCGTCCAGGACCAGCGCGTTCACGGACGCGACGACGTCGGCCTTCCACCGCGCCCGGCCGGTGGCCGCGTCCCAGGCGCGCAGCGAGACGTCCGAGGTGAGCACGAGGCCGGGCACGCTGCCGTCGTCCACGCTGAGCGTGAGGAGGCCCCCCGGCAGGTCGACGTCCTCGTGCCCCCGCTGCACGAGCGTGGACCGCAGCGCACCGGACCCCGTGCTCGTGAGCAGGGCGAGGCGCCCGGCGACGGGGTCGATCACGAAGTCGCCGTCACCGGGCCGGGCCGCGCGCAGGACCTCGCCCGACGGCGACAGCAGCGCGGCCGTCCAGCCCGGGACGGCGACCCCGACCATGCCGTCGACGCCGAACAGCTGGAGATCGCCGGCGAAGGACCGCCGGTACACCGCGGGCGTCGGCGGGCCGTACGTCCAGCGGACGGCGCCGGTGAGCAGGTCACGGCCGATCACGCCCGCGTCCGGGTCGAACACCACGGCGAGACCGGGCAGCACGGCGAGCGCGGTCGCGGTCGCGGCCGGTGCGGGGGTGTCGGCGACGACGTGGCCGTCGGCGGTGTCCAGGACCACGACGTGCGTGGTCGTCGCCGGCTTGCGGGTCTCGACGCCCTCGTCGCCGTACTGCACGAACCCGTCGCTCACCAGGCAGACCGCCTGCCTGGTCGGCGCCGACGCCGCGGGCACGGGGACGCACGTGCCCGCCGCGCTGCGGTCCAGCGACCTCGCCCGCGCGGCGTCCGGCCCGAGCAGCGGGGTCGAGAAGCGCTGCTCCCCGGTCCGCTGGTCGATGCCGACGAAGGCTTGCGAGCCGTCGTCGGCGACGGCCAGCCCGACCATCGCACCGCCGGCGTCGATCCCCTGCAGCAGCACGGCCTCCGCCGCGGGGTCCGGGCGCCAGAGCACGCCGACGTCCGCGTCGACGGGCCGCACGACCCCCGGCGTGGCGGCGAGCCGCTCCTGGGCCGCGCGCTCTCGCGAGTCGAGGACGGACTGGGTCACGGCGAGCGCGCCGACGAGCACCGCGGCGACCCCGACGACCGGCCACYAGCGGCCGCGGCGCCGGGCCGGGGGCTCGGCGACGACGGCCGGGGCGGCGGCCGCCTCCTCCAGCTCGACGTGCTGCATCGCGCCGCGGGCACTCACGGGGCTCCCAGCACCGCCGTCGGGCCACCCGAGCTCGCCACCAGCAGCCGTCCCTGCGTCCACGCCGCGTTGAGCCCGTCGGGCAGCGGGACCTGCCAGAGCGGTCGGCCGTCGGCCAGCGCGAACGCGGCGAGCGTCCCCGCGGAGGTGCCGTCCAGCGGCGTGAGGCCCACCAGGAGCACCTGCCCGTCGGTCATCAGGCGGGCGAGCTGGTCGTAGGTCCCCGCGCTGGCCGTCCACGCCGCGGTCCCGGAGCGCCCGTCGAACGCGACCAGGCCCCCCGGGCTCTCGCCGCTCGTGCAGTACACCAGGCCGTGCAGAACGAGGACCGGCCCGCTCGTGTGCGTGTCCGCGGTCCACAGCAGGGCTCCCGTCGACGCGTCCCGCGCCTGCATCCGGGAGCCCTCCGTGAGCTCGATCCCCGGCAGGCTGCCGTCGTCGACCGCACGGTGGACCAGCCGCCCCGCGATCACGACGTCCGCCCGGTCGGGCCGGACGATCGTCGTCGCCACCTGGTTCGTCCCGTACCCGGCGAGCAGCTCGATGCGCGTGGCAGCCTCGTCGTGCGAGAGCCGGTCGTACCGCGCGCGCCCTCGCTCCACCGCGCCGTCGGACGCCAGGAGGGTCACCTGGGCACCGGCCTCGACCACGCCGACCAGGTCGTCGAGCGCGAGGAGCCCGAACCCCGAGACGTCACCGGCCGGGTCGACCTGCGGTCGCGACGACGTGTACCGCCAGCGCACGGCGCCCGTCGTGAGGTCCTGCGCGGTGACCTCGGCGTGGCCGTCCGGCGCGGGCGACGCGACGACGACCAGCCCGGGCAGGACCGCGAAGTCGAGCGCGGGCGAGGTCGCGTGGTCGGCCACCACCCGGCCGTCGGCGGCGTCGACGACGACGACGCGCGACTGCGACGGCGGGCGCGAGTACGTGAGCCGGCCGGCGCCGCCGAGGCTGAGCACGACGTCGGTGACCAGGCACGCGACCTGCGTCGGCGCCGCCGGGACCGGGGCGCACGCCGTGGTCGAGGCCCGGGCGCCGCGGACGGCGAGCACCGGGTCGGGGTCCGTCAGCGTCACGGTCCACCGGACGGCGCCGGTCGCCGGGTCGAGGGACGTGACGCTCTGGTCGCCGCCGGGCCCCGTGCGCACCCCGACGAGCCCCCCGGCGACCTCGGCGCCCGAGGACAGGAGCCCGACGTCGGCCTCGTCGACCCGCCAGAGCTCCGCGACGTCCGGGCCGACCGACGGCAGGACCCCCGGCAGCGCGGCCACGCGCGCGAGCTCGGCGTGGTCGCGGGCGCTGAGCGCGGCCTGGGTCCCGACGAGGGCGAGAGCGAGGCCGCCGACGACGACCGCCGGCCACCACCGGCGCGGCCTCGGCGGCGCCTCGGGAGCGGGCTCCTGCAGGGCGTCGTCGAGCAGCTCCACCTGCTCCATGTGACGCCGCGGTCCCATCCTGCGACGGTACCCGCGGGGATTCAGGCGCGCGGCGTGGGAGCGGGGTCGGCCGCGAAGTTCGCCCTGCGGCGCAGGTACGCGCGCTCCGCGTCGTTGGTGGTGCGGGACAGCGCCTCGCGGTAGGCGTCGGCGGCCTCGTCCGTGCGGCCCAGCCGCCGCAGCAGGTCGGCCCGGACCGCGGAGACCAGCGGGTGGTCGGGGACGTCCGCGAGCGTGTCGAGCCCGGCCTGCGGACCGTCCGCCATCCCGACGGCGACGGCCCGGTTGACCCGCACGGCCGGCGACGGGAGCACCACGACAAGCTGGTCGTACAACGCCAGGATCCGCGGCCAGTCCGTGTCCTGCGCGGTCGGCGCGGTCGCGTGGCACGCCGCGACGAGCGCCTGGAGCTGGTACGGGCCGACCCGCTCGCGTCGCAGCGCCCGGCGCAGCTCGGCCAGCCCGGCGTCGATCGCGTCCGCGTCCCACGCCGACCGGTCCTGCTCCTCGAGCGGCACGAGCACACCGTCGCGGTCGGTGCGGGCCGCCGCGCGGGAGTGCTGGAGCAGGAGCAGGGCACGCAGGCCGGCGGCCTCGGGGTCGTCCGGGACCAGGTCCACCAGCAGCCGGGCGAGGTCGATCGCCTCGTGGCACAGGTCCACGCGGACGAGGTGCGGTCCGGCCGTCGCGGCGTAGCCCTCGGTGAACAGCAGGTACAGGACGGCCAGCACGCCGGGGGTGCGCTCGGGCAGCTGCGCCGCCGACGGCACGCGGTACGGGATCCCCGCGACGGCGATCTTGTGCTTGGTGCGGACCAGCCGCTTGGCCATCGTCGGCTCCGGCACCCCGAACAGCCGCGCGATCTCGGCGGTCGTCAGCCCGCACAGCGTCCGCAGGGCCAGCTCGACCCGCGACGACAGCGCGAGCGCGGGATGGCAGCACGTGAACAGCAGCCGGAGGCGGTCGTCGGCGATGCCGCTGTCGTCCTCCTCCCGGTCCGCCACCGGCTCGATCGCGAGCGCCCGCAGCTTCTCCGCGCCGACCCGCTCCCGCCGGATCCGGTCGATCGCCCGGTTCCGCGCCGTCGTGGTGAGCCACGCGCGCGGCACGTCGGGGATGCCGTCGCGCCGCCACGTGCGCAGCGCCGCCGCGAAGGCGTCCTGCGTGCACTCCTCGGCCAGGTCCCAGTCGCCCGTGAGGCGGATGAGGGTGGCGACGAGGCGGCCCCAGTCCTGCGCGAACGTGTCCGCGAGGACCCGCTCGACGTCGTCGGTCATCGGATCCCCCTCACGCGGTCCGCACCGGCCGCACCTCGACCTGCCCGACGGCCGCCGCCGGGTGCGCGGCGGCGATCGCGACCGCCTCGTCGAGGTCGGCGCAGTCGACGATCGCGAGGCCGCCCACCTGCTCGCGCCCCTCGGCGAACGGGCCGTCGGTGAGCAGGACGTCGCCGTCCCGCACGCGCACGGTCGTCGCGGTCACGCTGTCGTGCAGGCCGACGTGGGTGCGCAGGACACCGCGGCGCTCGAGGTCGGTGATCCAGGCGTCGAACGTGCCGAACGCGCCCTCCCGCATCCGGGCCTGGGCGAGCTCCTCGTCCGCGCTGATGAGCAACAGGTACTCCATGAGGACTCCTTCGCTGGGTGTGGTCACTCCTGGACGAGCGGGCCGCGCCACGATGGACAGCATCGCGCGAGGTGTCCATCGGCGGCACCGTCCTTCGTCCCCCTCGTGACCCCACCGCACCGATCACCCGGGAGCACCCCATGCAGACCCTCGCCTCCACGGACGGCACCCCGATCGCCTACGAGCGCGCCGGCGACGGCCCCGCGATCGTCTTCGCGACCGGCGCCTTCAACGACCACACCACGTGCGCCGACCTGGCCGAGCGGCTGGCCGGCGACCACACCGTCGTCACCTACGACCGGCGTGCCCGCGGCCGCAGCGGGGACACGGCGCCGTACGCCATCGAGCGCGAGATCGAGGACCTGGCCGCGCTCGTCGAGCTCGTCGGCGGCAGCACCGCGGTGTTCGGCTACTCGTCGGGGGGCACCCTCGCCCTCGCCGCGGCGGCCGCCGGCGTCCCGATCACGCACCTCGCGCTGTACGAGGTGCCGTTCGCCCTCGGGGGTTTCCCCGCGCGGCCGTCCGACCTGCCGGCGCGGCTCGCGGCGCTGATGGCCGCCGGGCGGCCCGACGACGCGGTCGCGCTGTTCCAGACCGAGGGGGTCGGCATCCCGGCGGCGATGGTCGAGCAGTTCCGCGCCTCCCCCGGCTGGCCCTCGCTCGTGGCGATCGCGCAGAGCACGGTCTACGACGCGACGATCACGTCGCGGCTCGGGGTCCCGACACCGGCGATGGCCGCCGTCGACGTGCCGACCGCCGTGATCACGGGTGCCGAGACGTGGCCCGGCCTGCCGGAGTCCGCCGCCGCGCTGGCCGCGCTGCTGCCCCGCGCCCGCCACGTCGTCGTGCCCGGCGGCGCGAACCACGGCATCCCCGTGGAGGCCACCGCCGTCGCCGTGCGCGAGCTGCTGGCGGCGTGATCACCTCCCTCAGAGGTCCGGGGCGCAGGCCCCGCGGCCCAGCGTCGCGAGGCCCGTCAGGTCACCGGCACCGAGCTCCGTCACCGAACGCCGCGCTTGCGGGTACATCACCTGCGCGGTGTCGTCGACATGGCTCAGGCCCACGACGTGACTGAGCTCGTGCATGACGACCGCGCGCGCCGTCGCCGTCCCGTTCGGTTCCGCCAGGGTGTCGGAGAGCTTCGCAGCATCCAACGTGACCTGCCCGGTGACGTAGAACGCCGGGCTCCCGTCGCGGCTCACGTAGGCGCTGCCGCCGAACCCCACCACGTCGTCCTGGAGTCGCGGTGCCTCGTCCGGCGTCGACCAGCTGACGAGGACCGGGACCCACCGGTCCCCGTACAGCTCAGGCTGGAACAGTGCCCGCGTCTCCGACGGGGCCTCCTCGGTCGGTCCGTCGTCGATGAACTGCAGGCCGGTGGCGAGCGAGATCTGCGCCACGGCATCGGCCACCAGCTGCGGGCCGTCGGCCGGTGCGCCGTCGGGGCGCGTGACGTAGTGGATCGGCCGGCACGGGTCGTAGGCCACGGGGGTCACGCCGTCGGCCTGCAGCTGCTCGTACCCGTAGGACGTGCTCGTCGCGACGAGCTGCGCCGGCTGCCCGAGCGGGCTCGACGACTCTTCGCGCCCCGGCGTCGGCGACGCCGGCAGCTGGCCCCCGTCGACCGCGGGCGCCGCCGGGTCGGGCAGGCCGGTGCCCGTCGGGCGGGTGACTCCGAGGGCCACCAGGGCACGCGACGGGCCGCCCGCCTGCACGACCCACAACGCCGTCACGAGGACGACCACCAGGATCGCGGCCAGACCTGACCCGCGCGGCGTCCGACCGGCGTACGGCTGATCGATCGCGGCCCGACGGCGTCGCCGGAGGACTCGACTGCGTCGGACGCCGGCGCCGCGGCTCGCCGGCCGCCGGACGTTCCCGCCGAGCACCGACGGCCCGGCCCGCCACACCTCGGACGGGTCCGGGGCGCGACCTGCCGCCTCGTCGATGACCCACTGCGGGATCCGGCCGGTCGGGGACCGGGGAAGGTCGTCGGGACTGTGCCGGGATCCCTGCGCGTGGTCCAACGACTCCCCTTCGATCACCTGCCCGACGGTCGGGCCGTGGAGACCATCGGCACGTGACCGAGGCAACTGGAGGGATCGAGCGAAGCCCGGCCGCCGGGTGGAGAGATACCGGCGGCCGGGCTTCCGGGAAGGCCCCTACTTCAGGCCGTTGGACAGCGCGGTCATGAGCTCGCCGTTCGTGGTGTCGCCGGACAGCTCCCAGGCGAAGGTGCCGCCCAGACCCTTGCTCTTGGCCCACGCCATCTTGCTGGTGAGGGTGGCCGGGGTGTCGTAGCTCCACCACTCCGAGCCGCACTTGGCGTACGCGGTGCCGCCGACGGTGCCCGTGGCCGGGCACTTGGTCTTGAGCACCTTGTAGTCCTCGATGCCGGCCTCGTAGGTGCCGGGCGCGGCGCCCGTCGCCGAACCGCCGGGGGCGGTCTGCGTGACGCCGGTCCAGCCGCGGCCGTAGAAGCCGACGCCGAGCAGGATCTTGTTCGCCGGGACGCCCTTGGCGATCAGCTTGTTGATGGCGTCCTCGGCGTTGAAGCCCTGCTGCGGGATGCCCGCGTAGGACGTCAGCGGCGAGTGCGGCGCCGTCGGCCCGGTCGGGTTGAACGCGCCGAAGTAGTCGTACGTCATCGGCATGATCCAGTCGAGCTTCTGCGCCCCGCTGGCGTAGTCGGCGAGGTCGATCTTGCCGCCGTTGGAGCCGTCGGCCGTGATGGCCGCCGTCACCAGCTTGCTGCTGCCGAACTTGGTGCGCAGTGCGGTGACGACCGTGTTGAACGCCGCCGGGCCGCTCGAGTCGCACTGCAGGCCGCAGGCGTTCGGGTACTCCCAGTCCACGTCGATGCCGTCGAACACCCCGGCCCAGCGCGGGTCGTTGACCAGGTTGTAGCAGGAGTTGGCGAACGCGGTCGGGTTGGCCGCGGCCTGCGTGAAGCCCGCCGACCAGGTCCAGCCGCCGAACGACCAGACGACCTTGAGGCCGGGGTGCATGGCCTTGAGCTTCTTGAGCTGGTTGAAGTTGCCGCGCAGCGGCTGGTCCCAGGTGTCGGCGACGCCGTCGACGGAGTCCGCGGCCGTGTACGCCTTGTCGTAGTCGGCGTACGAGTCACCGATCGAGCACTGCCCGTTGGACGTGTTGCCGAACGCGTAGACGATCGTGCTCAGCTTCGCTGCTGCGCCGCTCGTCTCGATGTTCTTCACGTGGTAGTTGCGGCCGTAGACGCCCCACTCGGTGAAGTAGGCGACGACCTTCTTGCCGCCGGGGGGCGGGGGCGTCGTGGTGGTGGGGGTCGGGGTGGGCGTAGGCGTCGTGGTCGGCGTCTGCGTCGGGGTGGTCGGCGTGCTGGTCGGGGTGCCCCCGGTACAGGCGACGCCGTTGATGCTGCACGCGGTGGGCGTCGTGAAGGGGCCCGTGGCGACGTAGCCCCAGGTCTGCGACGCACCCGCCGCCAGGTTGCCGGCCCAGCTCTTGTTCACGGCCGTGTAGTGGTTGCCGCTCCTGGTGACGTCGGCGTCCCACGAGCTGCTGATCGTGGCGCCGGCCGGCAGGTCGAACTGGAGCGTCCAGGCGGCGACCGCGGAGGTCCCGGAGTTGGTGACCTTGACGTTGACCTGGTGCCCGGTGCCCCAGTCACCGGCGGAGGTGAACGTCGCCGAGATCGTGCCCGCGGCGAACGCCGGCTGGGTCACCACCATCGCGGCGACCAGGGCGGCCAGCGCGGCGAGGACGGTGGCCACCAGTGCGGGACGCCGTCGTCCCATGGGTGTCTGTGCGGAGTGTCGTGCGAAAGCCATCGTTGCGATCCCCTGTCCATCGTCGGAGCGTCGAATATGTAAGGAGTGTGTACTAATGGTTCACAACGGACGCTAACAAGAGTCACGGGGCAGAGTCAATGGCTGCGCCGACCTCCGGTCGAACCCAGGAGAATGCGACCTCCGCCACACAACGGGCTGCGGACATTCCAGGAATGCGCTACCCGCGGCACGGGCGACGGGCGTGGGGACGCGCGCCCGGCATGACCGGTCGGCGACGCGAGCCCGCGACGAACGTGCAGGTGAGAGCGATGCGGGCCGGGCAGGGACAGGCGCGGCGCGTTGATCGGCCGTCGCGAGGCGCCCGTGACTTCGATGGACGGGAAGACGTCGAAAGGAATGCGCGCGGGTGGGACCGGCGGCATTGTTCGACGCATTTCTCGCAGGGCGAAGACCTGCGTGGCATGGGCGCCGGATCCGACGAGGTTGAGAGGAGTGCAGGTGTCCGTGCCGCGCGACCGGCTGCTCCTTCCGGGTGGAGTGTGCGCGTGTCGCTCGGCATCCGCGGCGGGAGGCGCGCACGATGGAGGGCAACCGGAGCGAAGGAGCGACGGACATGACGGTCGTCGACCAGCTGCACCCCGAGCACGAGGTCGATCCCGCGCTGGAGGCGCAGGTGCGGCGCGAGCTCGCGGGCGCCCCGTGGTTCCGGCTCGCGGCCGAGGCCAGCCGGGCGCACCACGAGTACGACGAGGCGGTGCACCGGCACGACGAGCCCGCCGCGCGTCTGGCCCGGGACCGCCACACCGTCCTCGAGCGTTTGCTCGCCGACGAGGCCGCCCGCCTGCACCGCAGCTGACCCCGGCCGCGACCCACAGCCGGCGACCAGCCGACGTCCAGACAGCGGCGGTAGCGTCGACGCATGACAGACGGGCAGCCTGCGCCGGACCGGCGCACCGCCCGTGAGCTGGTCGGGGCGGTCGTGCGGGACGTCGGGAGGACGGTCGCGAAGGCCGACCTCGCGATCGCCTACTGCGCGACGGTGACGGTCGTGACGATCGTGATCATGCTCCAGCCCGACGACCGCACGGCAGAGATCCTCGCGCGGGTCAGCGGCAACCTGGACAACCTGCGCGCCGCGCCGTTGGTCTCGATGCTCGGCAGCGCGTTCGTCGTCGAGAGCATCCTCGGCCTCTCCCTCGTCGCGCAGCTTCTCGTCGTCCTCGCCTACCTGCAGCGGTTCGTCGGGCGGCTGGCCTCGGTGGTGGTCGGGCTGGCCGGTCACGTCGGGGCCGGGCTGATCGTCGCGGCCGGCCTGGCCACCGGCATCTTCCACGGGTTCGTCGACGAGAGCGCGGCCTCGGCCACCGACGTGGGCGTGAGCTACGTCATGGCCGCCGCGATGGGCTTCCTGGTTCTCGCCGTCCCGCACCGCTGGCGCTGGTGGTACCTCGGCGCGACGGCGGTCTTCTGGCTGCTGCCGGGCGCGATCAACCGCACGTTCACCGACGCCGGCCACGCGAGCGCGCTGACCATCGGGCTCCTGCTGGCGCTCGTCGCCGCCCGCGCCGTGGCCGCCGACCAGCGAGCCCGGGCGCAGGGCGAGGACGGCATCGACCCCACGGTGTGACGGGTCAGACCTCGCCCGGCAGCGCCGTCCGGATCACGATGCGGGTCCACGCCCCGAGGTACAGCCGGTCGCCGTCCTCGAGCTCGCGGCGCTGGCCGGCGGGGATCGGGACGGTCGGCAGCGGGTCGCCCGCGCGGCTGACGTAGGTGCCGTTGGCGGACTGCAGGTCCTCCACCCACCAGCGCTGGCCGTCGGTGTTGAGCTGGCAGTGCCGCCGCGACACCCCGGAGTCGGTCCCGCAGTCGACCGCGGGCTGGATGTTCCGGGACACGGACGGGCGACCGACGAGCACGCTGCGCTCACGCAGCGGCACCAGCCCGGGCAGGCCGGCCGACGGCATGGGGTCCTCGGGCTGCTGCGCGGCGTACCAGTCGGGGTCCACCCAGATCTCGGCGACCCAGGAGTCCTGGCCGTCGGGGGCGGGGGTGGGGAGGGCGGGCGGCGCGGGGTCGGGCGCCGGGGGCGCGGGCGTCACGACGGCTGACGGGGCGGTGGTCGCGACGGCCGGCGTGGGGTCGGCGCCTGCCGGCAGCGACCCCGTCGTGAAGTCGTAGCCGCACGTCTCGCAGAAGAGCGCGAGCGAGGACGCAGGAGCGCCGCAGTGCGGGCACGTGGTCGTCGTCGCCGCGACCGCCGGGGTGGGTGCCGACGCCGGCGCGGCGGCGCTCTCGATCGGCGAGCCGCAGACGTCGCAGTAGTCGGTCGACGTCGACTGGTGCCCGTTCGGGCACAGGACCGTGCTCACCGGCGGACCCGGGTGGTCTTGGTGGACGCCGTGTCGAGCGCCATCTCGTCGAGCTTGTCGGCGTTGCGCTTCAACCGGACGGTGCCCTTCTCCTCGTCGTCGACGTCGACGACCCGCCGCAGCCGGGAGGTCGCCTCCTCGTTGCCCGTCTCGGCGGCCAGCTGGACCGCGCGGCCCAGCTTGACGGTCGCCGTCGCCTCGTCGCCGGCCGCCTTCGCCGCCAGCCCCTCCTGGATCACCGCGGCGAGCTCCGCCTGGCCGGTGTAGTGCGCGACCTCGGGATTGATCCGGGCGGTCAGCGAGCTGTCGTCCGACCACCGCGCCTTGACCAGGCCCGACGCCTTGACCTCTCCACCGACCGCGATCTGCACGCGCGCGGCCAGCTGCTCGGAGCCGACGGGCTTCGACGCCACCCGGACGGCCACGTGGTAGTCGCGCGACTCGTCGCCCCAGGCGCCGGTCGGGTACGAGCCCGTGAGCGGGTTGACCTCGGTGCGCCGCGCGGTGAGGTCCTCGACGGTCGGAGCGACGCGCCGGACGAACAGCACCTGCGCACCCTGCGGCGCCCAGACGCGCAGCTCGGCGTCCGCGACGCCCTTGGACATCGACTCGTTCACCAGCGCGCGGAAGTCCTCGGCGATGTCGGCCGGGTTCCGGATGAGGTCCACGGTGCCCAGCAGCGCGCTCGAGATCTCGCGCAGCTCGCCCACCTCCCAGCTGGCGCCGACACCGCGGGCGTCGCACTGGAAGTGGCCGGTCACGGCCGAGATCGCCTTCGACAGCTCGCCGCGCGGCTCGGACTCGTTGCGGCCGTCGGTGAGCAGGATCGCGTGCTTCTGGGCGGCCTGCGGGACCATCGCGAAGATGGCGTCGGCCAACCGCAGCCAGGTGCTCATCGCGGTGCCGCCCGAGGGCCGCATGTACGAGATGGCGCGCTTGGCCTCCTCGCGCGCCCCCGGCTCCATCTGCACGATCGCGACCGGGGCGTTCGGGTACGGGAAGGCCCGGTTGGCCACGTGGCTGCCGCCGATGACCGCGAACCACGTGCCGTCGACGATCTGGTCCACCGCCACCTGCGCGGCGTGCTTGGCGGCCTCGATGTTCGGGCCGCTCATCGAGCCGGACGTGTCGATGATGACGATCTCGGCGACCTCGCCCGTGCTGGAGGCCGCGGAGCCCGCGCCGGAGCTCGTCACGGTGACGATCGCGTGCACGTCCGTGGCACCGTCGGAGAGGAACTCGTTCTGGAACACCTCGGTGCGGAAGTCGGCCACAGTGACTCCTTGCTCAGGCCGCAGGTGCGGTCGGGTCGGTCTGGACAGTATCGAAGGGCGCGTCGACGCGGGCCAGCGCGGCGGTGATGTTGTCGTGGCCGCCCTGCTCGTTGGCCCAGCGGACCAGCTCGCCGGCGATCGCGTCGGGCGCCGGCCCGTGCGCGGCCGCGGTCCGGTGCAGCAGGTCGGCGATGTCGTCGGCCTCGGAGCAGTAGTTCCACAACCCGTCGGAGCAGACCAGCACCCAGCCCGGCCCCTGCGCGCGGGTCGTGGCCGTGCTGGGCACCACGGTCTCGGCGTCGGCACCCAGCCAGCGGGTGATCGCGTGCCCCTCGGACGAGGCCTCGGCCCGGGCGCGCGGCACGCCACGCGCGATCATCTCGTTCGCCGCGGAGTCGTCGACGCTCACCTGGAGCGCGGGCCCCTCGTCGGGCACCCAGTACGCGCGCGAGTCCCCCAGCCAGCCCGCGACCACCGTCGGCCCGTCGACGACGGCGGCGACGAACGTGCACGACGGAGGCTCGGCCCGGTCGGCCATGTCCCCGATCGCGTCCGCGATGGCCTGGTCCGCGGCCGCGGCCGCGGTGACCAGCAGCGCCGACCACGCGCCGACACTGCCGCCCGCGGTCCCGCCGACCAGCACGTCCCGGGCGGACCGGGCGGCGGCCAGGCTGGCGAGGTCGGAGTCGGCGACCGTCGAGACACCGTCGCACACCACCAGGACCGCCGTCGGGCCGCTGACTCCGAGGGCCATCGCGTCCTCGTTGCGGGTGTGCCGGCGGCCGCGGTCGCACACGCCGCCGACGAGCGCGGACGGGAGCTCGCTCCAGTGGTCGCGCTCGTTGACCGCGGGCTCGCCGCACTGCTCGCAGTAGCCGTCCGCGGCGATCGTGCCGCCGCAGGCACGGCAGACGGGCGCCGGCACCGGCTCCGGCTCGACCGCCACCGCGGGCGGCGCGACCACCGGCGCCAGCGGCTTGCCGCACTGCTCGCAGAAGACCGCCCCGTCACCCGCGACCGTGCCGCAGGAGGCGCAGGTCACCACGTGGTCCACCGGCGCACGCCGTTGGCCTTGTCGACCAGCTCGACGCGCTCCTCGTGGCTGTCGGCCAGCGCCGCCGACTCGCGCAGCGCCGACTCGAGGGCGTCGCGCAGCCCCTGCTCCTGCGCCGGCACCCCGTCCAGCTGCACGTTGCGCGACGGACCGTCCTTGAGCACCGTGGCCAGCGCGTTGCCGAGGACGTCGACCCGCAGCGCGGACCGGGCCCGGGCGTCGATGGAGACGCCGTGCACGCTGGCCAGCGCCGCCGACAGGGCGTCCAGGTCCCGGGCGGAGCCGGCGAGCAGGTGCGCGCGCATCATCCGGGCCTCGACGTAGGAGCTGCGCGTGGCGGTGACCAGGTCGAGCGCCGCGAGTGCCCCCTGCGTGTCCCCCCGGGCGCTGCGGATCCTGGCCAGGCCGAACGCGGCCGGCGCGGTGTAGTTCGCGTCGGAGCGCGCGCAGATGATGTACAGCGACTCGGCGATGTCCGGCTCGCCGCTGAGCTCGCACGCGGTCGCCAGCGCGAGCTTCGGCGCCAGCTCGCCCGGCACCTGCCCGTAGACCGCGTTGAACGACGCGCGCGCGGCGACGGGGTCGCCCGCGTGCAGCTGCGCGAGGCCGCCCAGCCACGCCGCGCGCCACTCCCACGGGTCCTCCCCCAGCACCTGCGCCAGGGTGGCGTCGAGCACGTCCTGCCGACCGGCCTCGATCGCGGCCGCGGCGCGGCGCAGGCGGACCTCGACGGTGTCCTCGGGGGCGTCGGCCAGGGCCGCGATGCGCTGCACCGGGTCGTTGACGTTGACGCCCGCCAGCCAGTTCGCGGACGGGTCGCTCGGGTCCACCTTGAGCGCCGGGAGCTGGTCCCAGGCCAGCGGGTGGCCGGCCTCGTCGGACGTCGGCGCCTCGAACAGCACCGACGCCGCCGAGTGCAGCGCGGGGCTGCCCGGCCCGCGGTCGGTGGCCACCACCTCGCGCAGCACGCCGAGCGTCTGCGCGCGCAGCTCGTCGACCGACGCGAACCGGTCGGACGGGTCGAGGGCGCACGCCTTGGCCAGCAGCCGGTAGAACGAGTCGTACGTCTGGAACACCGGGGTGTCGGCCACCGACGGCAGGGACGCGACGAACGTGGTGGTGTTGCCGCGGAAGTCGAGCACGAGCGTGGCCAGCGTGCGGCCGATCGTGTAGATGTCCGACGCGACGGACGGACCCACCTCGGGCACCTCGGGCGCCTGGTAGCCGACCGTGCCGAAGATCGCCGACTCGAGGTCGTCGATCCGCCGCACGCCGCCGAGGTCGATGAGCTTGACCGCGTCGCCCTGCTGGATCACGTTGTCCGGCTTGAAGTCGCAGAACAGCAGGCCGACGTCGTGGAGGTAGGCGAACGCCGGCAGGATCTCGAGGACGAACGCGAGCGCCTGGTCCACCGGCAGCGGCGTGTTGACCCCGCCCGCGGCCTCTCGACGGTCCTGCAGGATCTGCTTGAGCGACCGGCCGCCGACGAACTCCATGACCGTGTAGCCGGCACCGTCGTGCATCGCGAAGTTGTAGATCTCGACGATGAGCGGGTGCTCGACCTCGGCGAGGAACTGCCGCTCCGAGATGGCCGCGGCGTACGCGTCGGGGTCGCCGGAGTTGAGCAGGCCCTTGAGCACCACCCACCGTCCCGAGACGTTCCGGTCGCGCGCCAGGTAGATCCAGCCGAGACCGCCGTGCGCCAGGCAGCCGACGACCTCGTACTGGCCGCCCACCACGTCACCGGGGTTCAGCGCGGGCGTGAAGTCGAAGTGGGTGCCGCACTTGGGGCAGAACCCGGCGGTCCGGCCCGGCACGCCGTCGCGCGAGCGCCCGACCTCGGCGCCGCACTTGGGGCAGAACCGCTTGCGCTCCTCCACCTCCGGCACGGCCATGACCGCCTGCAGCGGGTCCTGGACCGGCGCGGGCGGGACGGTGGTGAGCCCGGCGCCGAGCCGTGCCCCGCGCAGCCGGGTCGACGAGGTGCCGACGCGGCGCGTGGGGCGTGATCCCATCGCGACCGTGCGGGCGGACCCGAGCGCGGCCGTCGCCAGCCGGCTCGAGCTGGTGCGGCCCGTGCGGGTGGAGCGCTCGCCACCGACGTCGGCGCCGCTGTCGGGCGCGGCCTGCGCGACGCCCGTACCCAGCAAGGAGGTGGCCGAGGCCGGAGCCGGCGCGGACGAGGCGCCCTGCGGTGAGCCGCAGACGTTGCAGTAGCCGTCCTCGTACGTGCCGGTGCAGCCCGGCTCGGTGCAGGGGATGTCGGTCGTGGTCGTCATCGGGGTCGTCCCTCCTGACCCGCCGTGGGCAGGTCGCGGGTGAGGTACTCGTACTGCTCGACGAGGAAGCGGGTCAGGGTGATGTCGCACGGGGTCTGGGCGACGACGGTGCGCGCCTCGTCGTACCCCGACCGGACGGTGGGCGAGGCGCTGCGGCCGTTCGCGTCGGCCGCGGCACGGGCGCCCTCGAGCCGGTAACGCAGCTCGGCGCGCTCGCGCAGGGGCGCGCTGTAGGCGTCGGCGACGGCGTCGAAGGCGCGGCCGACCGCGGCGAGGCGGTCGACGTAGGAGTCGAGCTCGGTCCGCGTGGACGGGACGGCGCCCAGCCGGGACACGTCCGGCACCGCGAGCTTGGGCGGGTGCGCGATCTCCCGGCGGCACCGGTCGGCCAGCTGGTGCAGCGTCGGCTCCCGCTGCTCGAGCGCGAGCATGGTCGCGCGGGCGTCGGCCCGGCCCTTCTCGAGGGTGCGCCGCTGGGACACCTGCACGATGAGGTCGCGCTCGGCGAGGGCCGCCCGCGCCTCGAGCTCGGCCAGCGGACCCGAGATGTCGGCGCCGCGGGCGGCCTGCGTGACCAGCTTCTGCTCCCGCGCCCGCAGGGTGGCGACGAGCTCGCCCGCGGTGGTGTCGACGCCGGCGAGGTCCTCGCAGCGGACCAGCCCGGCCCGCAGCCCCCGCAGCCGAGCGGCCTGGTCGGCGGTGTCCGGGTCGAACGACAGCCGGGCGCGGACCTGCGAGATCATCGCGTCGCACAGGGTCACGGCCTCGACCAGCGAGACCAGCGCCGCGCCCAGGCCCGAGTCCAGCCGGCCCCACACCAGCTGCGACATCTTCTCCCGCGCCACCGCGTCGGCCCGGCCCGAGTCCCAGACCTCGACCAGCTCGTCCGTGCGCGTCCGGATCGCCTGCCACATGGTCAGCGCGAGCAGCACGTCGTCCGTGTAGGTCTCGGACGCGGGCGACGCCTGCGCCGCCTGGTCCAGCCGGTCCAGCTCCGTCCTGCGGTGCGCCAGCCACGCCTCGAGCCCGCTCAGGTACGTGAGCAGCTGGGGTGCCGGGATCGGCTCCCCCAGCCGCCCCGGCGCCTCGGGCGCGTCGGGTCCGCTCACGGGGCCTCGACCCGGCCGTACACCGACGTCGGGGGCACGGGCGCCGGACCGAGCGCGCCGAGCCAGTGGTCGTAGGTCGCGGCCCAGGTGCCGTCGGCCTTCATCCGGTCGAGCACACCGTTGACGAACCGGACGAGGTCGGGCTGGTCCTTGGCGACACCGATGCCGTAGGGCTCGGCGCTGAACGCGTCGCCGACGACCTTCGCGTACGGGTCCTGCGCGGCGAACCCGGCGAGGATCGTGTCGTCGCCCGTGATCGCGTCGACCTTGCCCTGCTGGAACAGGACCAGGCAGCCGGTGTGCGTGGGGGCGCTCACCGCGGTCACGCCGGGGTAGTTCTCCTGCAGCCGGGTGAGGGTCGTCGTGCCGTCGGGTGCGCAGACGCGCTGGTCGCCCGCGGCCTCCAGGTCCTCGATGCTCGTGGCCGTCGAGTCGCGGGTGACCAGGACCTTCTGGCCGGCCCGCAGGTACTCGGCCGAGAACGCGATGGTCTCCCACCGCTCGCAGTTCACGGTGAACGTCCGGGCCACCAGGTCGACCTCGTGGTTCTCGAGCACGTCGAGCCGCTGGGCGGAGGTGATGACCCGGAACTGCAGCCGGTTCGGGTCACCGTCGAAGATCGCGGCCGAGACGGCGTGGAGCATGTCGATGTCGAAGCCCTCGATCTGGCCCGACAGCGGGTTGCGGGCACCCATGAGCAGCGTGTCGGCGGAGACTCCGACGACGAGAGCCCCGCGCGCTCGGATCGCGGCGACCGTCGGCGCCGGTCCGCCGTCGGGCGCGTACGACGCGACGGGGTCGGTGCCGTCGTCGCACGCCGCCGGGGCCGGGACGGCTGCGGGCGCTGCGGGCGCCGCCGCGGCGTCCTGCTG
>NZ_JBFUIK010000041.1:0-26259 GCF_056401915.1 Cellulomonas sp. P4_D11
GGGGCGGGACGGCGGCGCCGACGCGGGCCGGCCGGTGGCCGGGCGCGAGGTCGTGCTGCGCGGCCCGGGCGGCGGCGTGGGTGCCGCGGTTGCGCCCGGGCGGGTGCGACCGGGGACCTCGATCGCCGCGGGAGCCGTGGGGCGGGTCGACCGGGCGGGCGGCGCGATCGACGCGGGCCGGTCGGTCGGGCGCTGCGCGGGCGGGACCTGCGCGGGCGGGACCTGCGCGGGGCGGGCGGGCGCCAGCGGAGGGCGCGACTGCTCAGCCGACGGCGGCCGTGGCGCCTGGTTCGGCGCCGAGGGCCGGGCGGGCCGGCCGACCACGATCGGCGACGCCTCGTCCGGACGCGGCGGCCGCGGCGGGGCGCCCGGGGCGAAGCTGGGGGGAGGGGTGCGTGAGGTCCGCTCGTCGGAGCCCATGCGTCAGCAGACGTCGGTCGTGTCGTCGACCGTGAACGCCTCGTGACCGGCCTTCTTCGTCTCCGTCGGGGTCGGCGTGTCCGCCGGGACCGGAGCCTCGGTGCCGCCGGGCGTCGGCGCGGTCGTCGCCACCGGCGCGGCCGGGGCCTCGCCGAGCGCGGGCACGTCGTTCGCCATGTTGGCCCACACCGCGTCGGCGGCGGAGGTCCACTCGACCCGGTTGGGGTCCGACTTCGCCGGAGCGAACGGGATCGTCATGAACGTGATGTTGCCACTGTTGATGTTGCGAAGGTTGTAGGCGAGGCCGGTCATGTTGCTGATCGACATCGTGTTGTCGGTGGTCAGCGAGCTCGTCGCCGCGCTCAGGAACGAGATGAGCTTCTGCGGGTTGGTGAGCACGTCGCGCGAGAGCACCTCGCGCACCATCGCGGCGATGAGCTTCTGCTGGTTGCCGATGCGGTTGGTGTCCGACCCGTCGCCGACACCCTCACCCTTGCGCGCGCGGGCGTAGGCGAGAGCGGTCTGACCGTCGAGCGTCTGGAACCCCGGGGCGAGCGCGAGGCCGGCGTCGGGGGAGAACATCGAGTTCGGGATGCACATCGGGACGCCGCCGATCGCGTTCACCATCTGCTGGAACCCGGCGAAGTCGACCACGACGAAGTGGTTGATCGCGATGCCGGTGTTCTGCTGCACGGTGTTGATCGTGCACGCGGCCGCCGACTCCATGTCGCCGCCGTTGTCCCAGCCGGTGGCGAACGCCGAGTTGAACATGCCGTGCGTCGCCTTGGTGGTCTTCCCGTTGGTCATCGTGCACGACGGGATGTCGACCAGGGAGTCGCGGGGGATCGACACGAGCTCGACGCGGGACCGGTCCGCGGAGATGTGGAGCACCATCGTCGTGTCCGAGCGCATGCCCTCGACGTCGCCGCCGATCTCGCCGTTCTCGCCGTCGCGCTGGTCCGAGCCGAGGATGAGGATGTTGACCGCCTGGCCGGCGTTCGGGTCGTCCGGGTCCGGCTCCTTCGACGGCGTCGGGATGGGCGCCACGAGCGCCGAGACGTCGACCTTGTTCATGTTGCCGTTGAGCTTGGCCGCCACCGCGGCGACCCCGCTGGCGCCGAAGACCACGACCGCCGCCAGCGTGAGCGCGATCCCACGGAACACGTGGTGGGTGTGCACGGACCGGGCGTGCCGGGCGGCACGGGGGCGGGGGACGGCGGCGTGGCGGTTGGTCACGACGACGATCGTAGGAGAGCGGTCGGGCCGTGGAGGGGAGCGCGCGCAGGGGCGTGGTGGAGGATCTGTGCAGATCAGGTCGTGCGCGGGTGCCGGCGCCTAGGGCTGCAGGTCGAACACGAGGTACCGGCCGTCGGCACCCTCGATCACCGGCGCGCCGAGCAGCTCCTCCCACGCCTGGGCGACGCCGGCGCCGTCGTCGCCCAGCGCCCGGGTGTCGAGGACGAGGGCGTCGAAGCCGGCGTCGTCGAGCGCGTCCAGCGCGTCGGGCGCGGGCAGCGCGGCGACGAGCGACGGCCAGTCCGACTCGGGGCGGCCCTTGATCCCGCCGCCGGACCACCGGAGCGTGTCGGAGTGCAGGAACGGTTTGAGCTGGTCCGTGTCCACCACCCCGTTGCGCGGCGGGGACTCGGGGAAGGGCATGGCGGGCAGCTGGAAGACCGCGGCGTCGTCGCCGAACGTCTCCTCGACCTGGCCCACCCAGTCGGCGTCGGCGTGGAACTCGGCGGCCACGGCGTCCACGTCCGGCCGGTACAGCGGGCTGGCCTGGTCGAGCGTGCCGACGACGATGAGCACCGCTCCGACCGCGGCCAGCGTCACCATCGCGGTGGTCTTCGAGGTGCGGGCGCGCAGACGGCCGGCGGCCTGGTCGAGCAGCAGCCCGACCGCGGCGAGCGACAGCAGCGCGAGGACGATCGACATCCGGTTCCAGCCGCGGACGCTGGTGGTGACGAACGAGATCAGGCTGCTGAACCCGCCGACGGTGCTCAGGAGCAGCGCGACGACGGCGAGCGCGCCCAGCGCGACGAGCGTCCAGTACCGGACGTTCGTGGTCGCGGGGTGCGCCGCCGGCCGTCCCGCGTGCAGGATCACGACGCCGATGAGGACGAGGAGGCCGACCGCCGCGACGACGCCGAGCGCAGGCGACTCGCCCGGGACGGGGAACTGCTCGTAGGTGGCGCGCACGTCCGCCAGCAGGCCGACGACGTGGCCCGGCACGGGCAGCAGCAGGGACGAGAGCTTGAGGGCGTAGACCTCGGCGCCCTCCTGGGGGCGCGAGAGGGCGCCTGCGTCGGTGCCGTGCGACCGCGCGTACAGCAGGTCGGGGAGCATCAGCAGCACCATCGTGGCCACGACGATCGCACCCGCGGCCAGGGCGCCGAGGACACGGCGGTCGTTGCGGTGGTAGACCGCCGCGACCAGGGCGCCGACGGCGAGCAGGGCGAGCGTGAAGACGCCGTAGTACGCGGAGCCGGCCGCCACGAGGACCATGGACAGCCCCGTCGAGACGGCTCGTGCGTCGAGCCGGCCGCCGCCGCGGGACCAGAGCGGCTCGCCGCGGAACGCCCGCACGACGACGAGGAGCGCCGGGGGCAGCACCCAGTACGACGCGAGGAAGAGGTGCACCTCGCCGCGGGCGAAGTGGTAGGGGGCGAGCGCGAACAGGGTGGCGCCCACCACGGACATCGCGCGTCCGACGCCGACGCGGCGCAGGAAGTACGCCGCGGTCAGCGCCGCCAGCGGGAAGCCGAGGACGAAGTACACGTTGAGCGTCACGGCCCAGTCGCCCAGCACGGCGCCGAGGAGCTTCATCAGCAGCAGGTGCAGGTCGTCGGCGGCGGGGAAGTCGTGGAAGTTCTGCCCGGTGGGCCAGCCGAGCAGCGGCTGGTGCTCGTACCAGCCGGTCGACAGCGTCGTCTTGACGTGGGCGGCCACCGCGACCGCGTCGCCGGAGTACGACAGCGGGACGTGCCAGTCGAGCTGCGTCAGGCGCAGCGCCCACCAGGCGCCGAGGAGTGCGAGCACCGCCGCGGCGACGTAGACGAGCGGCTCCGAGAGGCGTCCGAGCACGCGCTCCGTGCGCCCGGGCGCCGACTGTCCCTGCACCGCACCGTCCCCGTCGTCGTCCCCCTCGACGGGAGAGGTGGCGTGGGTCGCCCACGCCGGTCGCACAGTGTAGAGGACGCTCACCGACGGACCCCGCGGCGGCGGGTAGTCTCCACCCGCGCCGGGAACGCCTGGCATGACGGGTGCCCGACGCGATCCTGAGGACGACGCTGACCATGCGTGGACGAGCCGTGCTGGCCGGCGCCGCCGTGCTCTCCGCGGCTGTCCTCCACCTCGCGCTGCAGGCCGGGATGATGCTCACCTGGCCGGGGTGGCGCCCGTCGTCGTTCCGCGACTACTTCTGGCCGGACCAGCTCTCCTACCTGTCGATCGCGACGAACGTGTCGCAGGGGGCGTCCGCGGACGTCGAGCCCTACACGCTCACGGGCTCGATCAGCTACCCGCGGGCCTGGTACGTGCTGCTGGGCCGGCTGGCTGACCTCACCGGTACCAGCCCGGCGACCATGTGGACCGTGTGCGGCCTGGGCGTGCAGGTCGCCCTCGTGTGCACGGTCGGGGTCACGTGCGTGCTCCTGACCCGACGATGGTGGACCGGGTTGCTCGGCTTCGTCCCCTTCCTGCTCGGCACCGGGTCCTGGATCCTCTCCGGGGGCACGTCGTGGATGACCGTGCTGGGCTCGCACGCCGTGCTCTGGGGCCCGTACGGCGTGCTGTACACCCTGAACGGTGAGACGGCCGCGCTCTCCCTGGGCGCGATCGCGCTGCTCGCGATGATGCTCGTCGCCGCGGGTCGGGTGCCGGAGCGGGCGGCCCTGCCGGTGTCGATCGCGGCGTGCGCGCTCGTCGGGTCGCTGGCGAACGTCCACACGTACGCGTTCCTGGTCTCGACGTTCGTGCTGGCCGGCGGGGTCGCCGCGTACGGGCTCGTGCGGTGGCGGTCGCGGGCGGCGCTGCTGACGACCGTGGGGCTGGTGGTCCTCGTCGTGGTCGCGGGACCGCTCGTGGCCGACGCGCTCGGTCGGCTGGCGGTGCTCGCGCTGGGGATCGCCCCGGCCGTCCCGGGTGTCCTCCTGGTGCTGCGCGCCGGGCGCTGGCGCCCCCTGTGGGCTGTGGCGGCCCTGGCCGCCTGCGCGTCGCCCCAGGTGCTCGCGACGGGGTGGGGTCTCGTGCAGCACGACCCGTTCCTCACCTACCGGGAGGCGTCGTCGAAGGACCTCGGCGTCCCGGCGCCCGCCGGCGTGTTCTCGGCCCTCGGGGTCGTGCCCGCGCTCGCCCTGGTGGCCGTGCTCGGGGTGCGGCGCCGCCAGACGGTGTGGGTCGCGGTGCCCTGCGCGCTGCTGTTCCTGTGGGCGTACCTCGCGTCGAACGACCGGTGGGGCGCCAACCAGGAGCCCTACCGGTTCTGGCTCGACGTGTACGTCCTGGTCGCCGTGCTCGTCGTGCCCCTGCTCGCGTGGTCGGTCATCGAGAGCCTCGCGGGGTCGCGCAGCCCCGCGGCACCGGCGCCGGTCCGCGGCCGCACGTTCGCCCTCGCCCTGGCCGCGTGCGTGGCGGTCGCCGCGGTCTGGAGCGGCGACTTCCTCCTCTTCCGGCCCGCCGTCACCGCGGCGGGCTACCTGCCCCTGGGCGCGCCGCAGTACCGGGCGCAGGCGGACCTGCTGGACCGGACGCGCGACGAGGGCGGGCTGGTCGAGGTGGACGGCTGCGTGGACCCGACCGTGGTGAACGCGGTCTGGGGAGGACCCGTGGCCTCCTACAACCTCGGCCTGGCCTGGCCCGACCACCGGGTCGACCTCGACCGTGCCGACCGCGCGCGCACCGAGGGGCACCTCGACCAGGTGTCGGCGGTACGCGCGGGGATCCGCTGGCTCATGGTCGTCCCGGGCTGCCCGACGGACCTGACCGCGGGCGTCCGTGGCGAGCCCGTGGCGACGGCCACCTCCGACGGCAGCACCTGGGTGCTCTGGCACCTGGACCGGTGACGACCGACGGCACCACCGGCCGAGGCGGGCCTACCGCCCCAGCTGCGCGTACTTCGCCTCGGTCGCGTCCTTCTGGGGCCGCCACCACGACTCGTTCGCCTGGTACCAGGCGACGGTCGCCTCGAGCCCCGCGCGGAAGTTCTCGTACCGGGGAGCCCAGCCGAGCTCCTCCCGCAGCTTGGTGGAGTCGATCGCGTAGCGCAGGTCGTGGCCGGGGCGGTCGCTGACCAGGTCGTACGCGTCGGGCGACTGGCCCATGATCTCGAGGATGTCCTCGACGACCGTCTTGTTGTTCTCCTCGCCGTCGGCACCGATGAGGTAGGTCTCGCCCAGGCGGCCGCGCTCGATGATGGCCCACACCGCGCTGTTGTGGTCCTCGACGTGGATCCAGTCGCGCACGTTCTCGCCCGTGCCGTAGAGCTTGGGGCGGACGCCGTCGATCACGTTGGTGATCTGGCGCGGGATGAACTTCTCCACGTGCTGGAACGGTCCGTAGTTGTTCGAGCAGTTGGAGATCGTGGCGCGCACGCCGAAGCTGCGGGCCCACGCGCGTACCAGCAGGTCCGAGGCGGCCTTGGTCGACGAGTACGGGCTCGACGGGTTGTACGGGGTGTCCGGCGTGAACTTGGCCGGGTCGTCCAGCTCGAGGTCGCCGTAGACCTCGTCGGTCGAGATGTGGTGGTAGCGGACGTCGTGGCGGCGGACGGCCTCGAGCAGCTGGTACGTGCCGATCACGTTGGTGCGCAGGAACGGCCACGGGTCGTGCAGCGAGTTGTCGTTGTGCGACTCGGCGGCGAAGTGGACCACCAGGTCGACGTCCTTGACCAGGCTGTCGACGATGTCCGGGTCGGCGATGTCGCCCTTGGCGAGGACGACCTTCCCCTCGACCGGGTCCAGGCTGCGCTCGTCGCCCGCGTAGGTCAGCGCGTCGAGCACCGTGACGCGGACGTCGGGGCGCTCGCGGACGGTCTGGTGGACGAAGTTGGAGCCGATGAAGCCGGCTCCGCCGGTGACGAGGACGTGCACGGGACACCTTTCGCAGGGGGCTTGCGCAGGGGGAGGCAGGGTCCAGAGTACCGACGTGGGCCTCGCAGCCGCTCCGGTAACCTGGGCCCGCGCGCCGATGGGGCGCGCGGACGGGGAGTGCAGATGGCTGACGTGCCGACGACCGACGCGGTCGCCCGTGCCCGGCGGCTGCTGAACGAGGTCGCCCGGTTCGGGGTCGTCGGCGTCGTGGGATTCGTCATCGACGTCGGTGCCTTCAACCTCCTCGCCTACGGCGCGGGCGTGACCCCGACGCTGGCGAAGTGCCTCTCGGTCGCGATCGCGACCGTGGCGACGTGGCTGGGCAACCGGCACTTCGTGTTCGGCGACCGCCGCGGGCGCAGCATGGGACGCGAGGCCGCCCTGTTCGTCGCCTTCTCGCTGGCCGGCATGGTCATCGCGGTCGGCACGCTGTGGGTGTCGCACAACCTGCTCGGCCTCACCTCGCCCCTGGCCGACAACATCTCGGCGAACGTGATCGGGTTCGGCCTGGCCGCCGTGTTCCGGTTCGTGACCTACCGGGCGTTCGTGTTCCGCCCCGAGCCCGTGCCCGTCCCGACGGGCCAGCCGTCTGCCTAGTCGGTGCCTGACGGCACGGTGCTAGTCGGTGCCTGACGGCACGGTGCTAGTCAGTGCCTGACGGCACGGTGGCCCGGACGGCGACGGACTCGACCGTGGTCGGTGTGGACTGTCGCTCGAGGGCCGGCGTCGGCCGGCGCGGGTGGCCGCCGTGGCGCTGGTACTCGCTGTCGCGGATCGCGTTCGCCGCGGCCAGCGCGAGCTCGTCCCGGCGCAGCGACTGCGTGCGCGCCAGGATCCAGCCGACCGTCAGCAGCAGCATGCCGGTGACGAACGCCGCGACCCCGGCGATCAGGCTGGGGAACCGCTCGACCGTGCCGGTCTCGAGGAAGCCCGCCACGGCGAGCCCGACCGTCACGGCGCTGAACAAGAGCCACGGAGTGGCGAGCAGGGCGAATGCCTGCAGCGGCCGGTAGTCGCGGTACAGCCGCAGGATCGAGCGCAGGATCGCCCAGCCGTCCGAGTAGGTGGACAGCTTGGAGGTGCTGCCCTCGGGGCGCGAGACGTAGGCGGCGGGGATCTCGGTGTACGCGAGGTCCAGCCCGACGGCGTGTGCGGCGATCTCGACCTCGACCTGGAACCCCTGGGAGCGCACGGGCATCGACG
Organism: Cellulomonas sp. P4_D11; assembly: GCF_056401915.1. NCBI lineage: Bacteria > Bacillati > Actinomycetota > Actinomycetes > Micrococcales > Cellulomonadaceae > Cellulomonas > Cellulomonas sp. P4_D11. The sequence continues at coordinate 7,716 of NZ_JBFUIK010000041.1, forward strand.
CGACGAAGCGCCGGCTCATGGCCTTGTAGCCCGTGAGGATGTCCTGCAGCCCGATGCCGGTGAGCGTGCGCTGCAAGGTGGTCAGCGCGGCGTTGCCCATCTGGTGCCCGCGGCGGTACTCCTCGCCGCTGACCTCCTCGATCACCCGGGAGACGTTCACCAGGTCGAAGCCCAGGCAGAAGATGTGGTGCACGAGCGAGGCCGCGGCGGAGGCGTCGTACGTGGCGTCGCCGTCGACCATGATCGTGACGTCGTGGTTGCTGTACTCGAGCAGGCGGCGCACCGCGCGGCCCTTGCCCTTGATCGGGACGTTGATCACGGCGGCGCCCGCGGCGCGCGCGACGGCACCCGTGTCGTCCGTGCTGAGGTTGTCGGCGACGAGCACCTCGATGGTCGGCAGCTGGGCCCGGAAGTCGGCGATCACGCGGCCGATCGTGCTCTGCTCGTCGTGGCACGGGACGACGAGGATCACGGAGGCGGCGGCGCAGTCGGGGCAGGGCGCGCCGTCGCGTGGGGCCGCCGTCGGAGGCTGGTGGGTGGTCATCGGTGCCGTCTCTCGTCGCCGGCAGGCGTGGCGCCGGACCCTGTTCTTTCGTCCCCACAGGGTAGTCGACCCCGGTTGCGCGCCGGGCGGTCCTGTGCCGTCGATGCCCTAGGGTTGGCGTGCCCGATCGGGCCACGGGGGTCGTCGAAGGGGTGGAGCGTGGCTGTCGACGTGTCCGAGGAGGAGACGACAGAGCCCGGTGCGGAGGTGTCGGGACCGCGGCGGGGCCGCCCTGACCGGCTGACCGCCTGGATCGTCGGCGGCGTGCTCGTCCTGGTGCTCTCGGTCCTCACCGTGCTCCGTCGGACGGTCGACTACCTGCAGGCCGACGGCGTCCAGCAGTCGATCATGTCGATCCAGGACGTCGACCTGTTCTTCTGGGGCCAGAACCGCTTCGCCGCGTTCGTGTCGCTGCTGGCCAGCCCGATCGCGGACCCCGGCGCCAACCTCTTCGCGTGCCTGCTCATCAACGCCGTGGCGTTCCACCTGCTGCTGCTGACCATCGCGTGGATGGGCGTCCGGGTGGTGACGGGCGGCCGCGAGCGCTGGGCGACCATCGTCCTGTTCCTCGTGATCGCCGCCACCGCGCACCTGGTCCTGACGCCGTGGCACGTGCACGTGATGGCCCTGGAGAGCCAGCCGTACTCGGCGTCGTGGGCCCTGACCCTCGGCGCCTTCCTGCTGTGGAAGCGACGGGAACCCTGGGCGTTCGCGGTCGCGACCGCCATGGTGGGCATCGCCGTCGGGCTGAACCAGTCGACGATCCTGGTCGCCGCGTTCGTGGCGGTCATCGAGCTGGCCCGGCGCCGCGCCTGGGTGCGCTGGATCGCCTTCGGAGCGATGTGGCTCGTCTGGTTCGGCATCTGGGCGTTCCTCGCCGCCCGGTTCGGTGGCACCGCCGGGCCGATCCCCGACGCGCCGCAGAACTACTTCACCTTCGACGTGGCGCAGTTCGTGCGCGGTGCTCCTCAGGCGATGCTCGCGGTGTTCGCCGCGTTCCGCCCCATCCGGCTCGTCGCACTCCTGTGCGCCGCCTGCGTCGCCCTGCTCCTCCTGAGGCCGGAGCGCCGGATCCTGCTGCCGCGGCTCGCCCTGGCGCTCCTGTTCTGCACCGGGTACTGGGCGCTCTTCGCGGGCAACCCGTGGGTCGCGCAGAACGGGTACGTGTTCCGCTACTTCTACCCGGTCGTCCTCTTCGGCGTGCTGTGCCTGGCCGTGCCGCTCGCCGCGGTGCTCATCGGCTGGTGCCTGCCCGACGCGGTGCTCGTGCGGCAGGTCCGGATCCCGGCCATGCGCGACACGCGGGTCAGCCGGGCGGTCGTCGCCGCCGTCGCGACGCTCGGCTGCGTGGTCGGGCTGGCCGGCCCCCTCGCCGCGCCCACGAGCGCGACCGTGCTCGTCCAGTCCCGAGCCACGGCGGACTTCGCCCGCGAGCACGACGTGAGGTTCCTCGCGGGCTACTACTGGGACATGTGGCCGATCCTGCACCGCACGCTCGAGGACGGCCGGAACGCCGCCTTCGTGACCGGGTTCAAGAGCGGCGGCGACCGGCAGAGCTACACCGAGGCGTTCGAGGAGGAGCTCGCCGAGTCGGACGGCCCTCCGCTCGCGCTCTGCGTCAACGACGCGACGACCACCTGCGTGACGTACCTCGAGTACTGGACCCGACCCGGGTGGATCGAGACGGACCAGAGCTGCCCCGTGCCGGGTCCGACCGGCCAGCTCGGCTACCCCGAGGTGCGGCGCTGCGTCGTGCTGGAGTACACGGGCGCCTGACCTCGGGCGCCCGGCGGCCCCGAGGGGTCAGAGCCGCCCCGCGGCCAGGCTCCGCCGCAGGTCGATCGACGTGGCGTGGATGCCGTCGGGGAGCGTGGTGAGCGCTCGACGGTCCAGCTCGGGCCACACGACGGAGCGGAACCTCAGGTCACGCGCCTGCTGCTTGGCCAGGTCGGAGCCGCCGAGCGTGACCAGGACCGTGCGGCCGAGCACCTGGCGGCTGAAGCCCAGGAGAGCCGCGATGGTGGTCGCCTGTTGGGCCGCGAAGAGCTTGAGCACCGGGGCGGCGGGAGGCCGTGCCGCGAGCAGGTCCATGCCGTCGAGGATCATCCGGGCGCAGTCGTCGACGAACAGGTAGTCGCGGATGGTGTCGAGCGAGACGTAGATGCCGACGGGCTCGCGCACCAGGGAGGACCGGATCAGCCGCGTGACCAGCCCTTGGTCCTTGGCCAGGTTCTGGCCCGGGCCGTACAGGTTGGAGATCCTGCCGACGAGCACCCGCGTGCCGGCGTCGGCGAGCGCACGCACCTGCTCCTCGAGCAGGAGCTTGCCGTGCCCGTACGGTGCCAGCGGCCGCGGCTCCGACAGCTCGGTGAAGGGCGGGTCGGACGCGCCGGCGAACACTCCGCCCGCAGAGGACGCGAAGAAGAACCGGGGCGGCGCGATGCCGTCCGCGACCAGCTCGGCGACGAACGCCGTCATCGTCGCGACCTCGGCGTCCACCTGCGCAGGGGTGGCGCCCGTGACGCTCGCACCGGCGCACCACGCCACGCCCCAGTCGTCGCCCCACTGCTCGTGCGCGCGCCGCACGGCGCCCACCGCGTGCGCGACGGCGTCGGGGGAGGACCACGCCACGTCGGCCCGTTCCCAGGGCCGGCGCTGCGCCGTGGCGGCGCGCGTCAGGGCCTTGCCCAGGAGGCCGCGCGCGCCGACGACCAGGACCGGGGAGCTCACCGGGACCGCGGGCTCCGACCGAGCGGGCCGGCGCCCGGGTCGCTGACGATCAGGTAGATCGGCTTGCCCATCGCCATGTTCACCGAGACGCCGATGTACTCGGCGATCACCCCGAGCGCGAAGAGCACCGCGCCCGTGCTGACGAGCATGACGACGATGCTGGACGTCCACCCCGCAGGCGCCTGCTCCCCGAGGAAGTACTGGATGACGAGCCAGAGGGCGAGCAGCAGGCCGCCCAGGCCGAACGCCACGCCGACGAGGCTGACGACGCGCAGCGGACGCGTGCCGCTCGAGATCACCATGCGCCAGAAGTGGGAGAGCAGGCGCCGGGTGGAGTACCCGGACGCGCGCTCCGACTCGTCCCGCAGGCCGACCGGGCACGTGGCGGGGGCGCCGGCGATCCAGCCGAGCGCGACGTCGAGGTACACGCCCGAGCCGGCGAACGCCGCGGTGCTCCGGCCCACCTCGCCCAGCACCAGCCGGAAGCTCTGGTAGGTGGAGGCGTCCTTGCCGCCGAAGAGCTTCTCGATGACGACCTTGGCGCCCTTGGACGCGAGGTTGCGCAGCGCGCCGTGGGGGGCGGCGTTCGTGGGCTCGGCGTAGACCAGGGACCGTCCGGTCCGCATCGCGGTGTCCAGCAGGCTGCCGATGGCCGCCGGGTCGTGCTGGCCGTCCTCGTCCATGGTGACGATCCAGTCGCCCCCGCTCGACGCCATGCCCGCCAGCGTCGCGGGGTGCTGGCCGAAGTTGCGGCTGAGCCAGAGCGTCTTGACCCACGGGTGCAGCTCCGCCTGCTCGCGCATGGTCTGCGCCGAGTTGTCGGGGCCGTGGTCGTGGACGAGCAGGACCTCGGCGACGACCGCCCGGTGACCGTCGGGGGTGGTGAACTGCTCGGCGTACGGCGCGAGCTCGGCGATCACGCCCGCGAGCGTCTTCTCGCCCTGGTACACGGGGATCACGACCGAGATCCGGTGCGGAGGCGTGGGCAGCGTCTCGGCGGGGGGAATCACGCCACGGACTATAGTCGCCGTGGCGTCGGCCCTGACCGGGCCCGGCCGCCCCCCGGCGCGCGGACGGACCCGCGCGGAACCCCATGGACACCCTGAGGACGGATGGTCGAGCACGTGGACGAGCACCCCGGCACGCCGCCGGTCGTGACCGCGCCCGAACCGGCGCCGGTCCCGCCCGCGGGCATGCAGGGGGAGGCCGGCCTGCTCTTCCGGCTGGTGCGCGACCAGCGCATCGCGTTCCTCATCGTCGGCGGCATCAACACGGTCGTCGGCATGGGCTGGTTCATCGTGTTCGACCGGACGATCGGGCAGCAGCTCGGCTACATGGTCGCGCTCGTGGCGGCACACATCGCGTCGGTGCTCTGCGCGTTCGTGCTCTACCGCCGGTTCGTCTTCCGCGTCCGCGGGCACGTGCTGCGGGACCTCTGGCGGTTCGAGGTCGTCAACCTCTTCGCCCTCGGCGTCAACCTGGTGTCGCTGCCGTTCGTCGTCGAGGTGATCGGGCTCCCGCCCATCCTCGCGCAGCTCGTCGTCACCGTCGCGACGATGATCATCAGCTTCTTCGGCCACCGCGGCTTCTCGTTCCGCCGGCCCGCCGCCCACCACGCCGGTACCGCAGGCTGACGCCGACGCGCTGACCTGGCGCGCGGGTCCACGACCGACCCGGGCAGGGCCGCTAAGGTGTCCCGACTCACCTACGCCGACACCACCGGGGGGCCGCGCTGATGCTGCACCGTGCACGCGCGATCGCCTGCGCCCTCGTCGCCGCGCTCGTGGCCTCGATGGCCGTCGTCGGCCTGGGCGTCGGGCCCGCCGTGGCCGCCGACGGCTCCGAGTTCAAGCCGGGCAGCATCATCAGCGACGCACTCTTCTTCGACGGCGGCGCGATGTCCGCCGGAGACGTCCAGGCCTTCCTGGTCAGCAAGGGCGGCGGCTGCACCGCCGGCGCGCTCTGCCTGAAGAACTACGGCGCCGTGACGAGCGTGCAGCCCGCCGAGGCCGGCCTCTGCAACGGCTACGCGGGCGGCGGGCTTGAGAGCGCCGCCCAGATCATCGCGAACGTCGGCGCCAGCTGCGGCGTCAGCCAGAAGGCGCTGCTGGTCACGCTGCAGAAGGAGCAGGGTCTGGTCACGGCCACGTCGCCGACCGACTCCCGCTACCGGATCGCCATGGGCTTCGGGTGCCCCGACACCGCCCCGTGCGACACGCAGTACTACGGCTTCTTCAACCAGGTCTACAAGGCCGCGCGCCAGTTCAAGCGGTACGCGCAGAACCCGCAGAACTACGGCTACCGCGCCGGACGCGTCAACACGATCCTGTTCCACCCGAGCGGGGCGGCGGCCTGCGGCAGCACCCAGGTCTTCATCGAGAACCAGGCGACGGCCGGTCTGTACACCTACACGCCGTACCAGCCGAACGGCAGCGCGCTCGCCAACATGTACGGGACGGGCGACAGCTGCGGCAGCTACGGCAACCGCAACTTCTGGCGCGACTACACCGACTGGTTCGGCTCGACGCAGGTGGGCTCCAGCCTGGTGCGCGCGACCGGCAACCCGACCGTCTACGTGGTCACACCCGACAGCAAGTTCCCGGTTGCGGACATGGCCACGATGCAGGCCCTGGCCCCGCTCGGCGCGCTCGGCACCGTCCAGCAGTCCTTCCTGGACGCGCGGACCACGGGCGTCACCCTCGGTCGCTTCATCCGTGACCGCGCGGGCCTGATCTACCTCGTCGATCGCGGCGTCCGGTACCTGGTCACCGACTGCACCCAGCTCGCGGCGTGGGGCGCCGGCTGCGGCAGCTACGTGAGCATGGCGCTGTCGGACGTGCAGGTCGCGTCGTTCCCGCTCGGCGGGACCGTGACCCAGAACGTGCGGACCACCGACGGCAAGCGGTTCGTGATCGAGGGCGGCACCAAGCGCGAGGTCGCCGACGACCTGTCGGCGGCGGGCTCGCCGGCGGCGTCCGCGCCGCAGTTCGTCGTCACCCCGGAGGCGCTCTCGACGCTGCCCTACGGCGCCCCGCTGATCCGGGCGGGCGTCCTCGCCCGTGATCGTTCGACGGGCGCCGACGTCCTCGTCGACACCGCGAGCACCGTCGCGCTCGCGCCCGGGCTCGCCGCGAGCACGCGGATCGGCTCCCTGCCCGTGCTGGCGCTCGACCACGCGAGCTTCGCCCTGCTGCCGGCGCCGTCCGGCACGCTCGCCAGCGTGTTCAAGGGTCCCGACGGGTCCGCCTACGCGCTGTCGGGCGCGGCGACCGTCAAGCTCGGGACCGGTCAGCTCACGCCGCTCACGACCGGCGCCCCGACGCTCTCGGCGACCGTGCTCTCGGCGCTCGGCCCGGCGACGTCCGGGACCGTGTTCGTCGGCGGCATCGGCACCCCCACCCTCTACCTCGCGGTGGACGGGCTGCGGCGGCCGGTCCCCTCGATGGACGTGCTGTGGTCGATGCAGGACCCGGCCGGCGCGATCATCGTCTACGTCTCGGCCACCGAGCTCGCCAAGGTGCCGACGGGCGTCGAGGTGCTCAAGCCGGGGACGCTCGTGCAGGCCACGGGCGCGCCCCAGATCTACCTGGTCGACGGCCCGCGTACCGTGCACCCCGTCGCGTCGTTCGGCATCACGGATGCGCTGGGCATCTCGGGCTGGCGTCAGGTCGACGCCTCGATCGTCAGCAAGTACACGGTCGCGCCCAAGCCGCTGAGCACGGTCCTCGCGTGCGGGTCGGAGCGCTACGTCGGCGTCGGCGGCGCGGCGTCCCTGGTGCCGACCGCGGTGGTCGACGCGTCCGGTGCACCCGCCTCCGCGCTCGACCCGACCACCTGCCGACAGCTCCGCCGCGGGCCGGCGCTCAGCCTGACGGCCCTGTTCGTCGGGACGCCGGGCCAGCCGTGGCTGTTCGTCGCGTCCGCCGGCCAGAAGCGCCCGGTCGCCTCGATGGCGACGGTCTACGCCGTCACGTCCGGCGCAGCGCCGCTGGTGGCCCAGCTGCCGCAGGCGTCGCTGGACGCGATGCCGACCGGGACGCCCGTGCTCACGCCCGGCACGCTGGTCAAGCGCTCCGACAGCCCCACCGTCTCGCTGGTGGACGGGCTCGGCTCCCTGGTCCCGCTGACGTCGTTCGGCATCTCGGGCGCGCTCGGCCTCACCACCTTCACCACGGTCGCGCCCGAGGCGGTCGCGGGGTACACCACCGCGGCGGCTCCGCTGGGCACGGCCGTCTCGTGCGGGACGTGGCGGGGCATCGGCTCGGCCGGCAAGCTCTACCCGGTCGCCGTCTCCGTCTACGACGCGTCCGGCGTGCCGACCACCACCCTGGACCCGTCGACGTGCGCGGCGCTGCCCCGCGTCGCGACGACGGCGTCGGGCCCGGTGTTCCTCAAGGGTGTGGACACCCCGACGATCTACCTCGCGCGAGGCGGCCAGAAGCTGCCCGTCACCACGATGGACCGCGCGTGGGCGCTCGCCGCCGGGCAGCCGTTCCTCGCGGCGCTGCTCCCCGACGCCGCGATCGCCGCGATGCCGACGGGCCCCGCGGCCTGAGCTCGGCCCGGCTCACGGCCGGGCGGTGGTCAGGACCAGTCGGCGACGAACGGGGTGTCGACCTCGACGGGACCGACCTTGCGGGCGCCGCCGGGGTTGCCGAGCGGCTCGTCGCGGCCGGGCAGCGTCATGGTGAAGAACAGGGCGTTGTCGTCGAGGAACGCCTTGCGCGTCGCGTCCGAGCGCACGGACTTCGCGGGGAAGATCGCGACCTCGGGGCACACGAGCTCGCAGGCACCGCAGTCGATGCACTCGACCGGGTTGATGTAGTTCTTGCGCTCGCCCTCGTAGATGCAGTCGACGGGGCAGACGTCGATGCAGGAGCCGTCCTGGTTGTCGATGCACTCCGACGAGATGACGAAGGTCACGATGCTGCCTCTTCCTGGACCGGCTCGGCCGACCGGTCGGTGGAGTGACCGGGCGCGAGGATCGCCTCGGGGTCGATGAGCACGGCGGCATTGTTCGCCGCCGTCGCCGCGTCGCCGAACCCTGTCGACATGAGCGCGACCTTCCCTGGATACCAGGCAGCGTCGCCGATGGCAAAGACCCCCGAGAGGTTGGTGCGCATCGAGGTGTCGACCCGGATCCGTCGGTCGTGCATCTCGAGGCCCCACGTGGTCAGCGGCCCGAGGTCGGAGATGAGCCCGAGGGCGCCGACGACCGCGTCCGCCCGCAGGGAGTGCACCTCGCCGGTCCGCGCCCGCAGGGTCACGGTGCGCACCACGGCGTCGCCGTCCACGGCCACGATCTCGCAGTCGGTCATGATCTTCGCGCCGCCGTCGACGGCGCGCTGCAGGTTGGCCGCGTGCGCGCGGAACGCCCGGCGCCGGTGCACGACGGTGACCGTCCGCGCGTGCGGCAGGGCCTCGAGTGCCCAGTCCACGGCGCTGTCCCCACCGCCGACGACGACCACGTCGAGGCCCGCGTAGGCCGTCGGGTCGGCCATCGTGTAGGACAGCCCGCGGCCGAGCCACTCGTGGCCGACCGGCAGCGGTCGCGGCTCGATCCCGCCCACGCCGCTGGCCAGGATGACGGCGCTGCACTCCAGGCGCGTGCCGTCCTCCAGCTCGACGGCGAGCTCGCCCGTCCGGTCGCCCGTGTGCAGGCTGGTCGCCCGGTGCCCGAGCAGGTAGCGGGGCCCGTACGGCGCCGCCTGCTCCATGAGGTTGGCCACGAGGTTCGCGCCCGTGACGCCGGGCAGCCCCGCGATGTCGTAGATCTTCTTGTTCGGGTAGAGCGCGGCGACCTGGCCGCCGGGCTCGGCGTGGCTGTCGACGACGATGACCGACAGGCCCCGGAAGCCCGCGCAGTACGCGGCCCACAGGCCGGCCGGCCCCGCGCCGATGACGACGATGTCCGCGGGGGCGGCGTCCTTCGACGACGTCATGAGATCCCCTTCGCCAGCTCGTCGAACGCCGCGACCTGCTCGAGGCTCACGTCGCGCGCGTCCTCGCCCTGCGCGACCCGGCGGGCCCACGAGACGGTCCACGCGAGCGTGTCGTCGAACCCGAGGACGTTCTGCCAGCCCAGCTGCAGCTCGGCCTTGCGGGCGTCGAGCGCGAGCAGGTTGGCCTCGTGCGGGTGCTCGCCGCCGTCCGTACGCCACTGCGCCCCGTCGCCCCACAGGGCTGCCACCCGGGTGGCCACCGAGCCGACGTCGACGAAGCTCGCCGTGCCGGGGCCGAAGTTGTAGGCCTCGCCGGCCGCCCGCCCGTCCAGCAGGGCGTCGACGAGCGTGAGGTAGCCGTTCAGGCAGTCCAGGACGTGCTGCCAGGGCCGGACCGCGCCGGGGAAGCGCAGGACCGGCGCCGTGCCCGCCTGGTACGCGGCGAGCAGGTCGACCATGAGGCGGTCGGCACTGACGTCGCCGCCGCCGACGACGTTGCCCGCCCGGGCGATGCCCGTGGCCGGGTCGTCCGGGTGCGTGGCGATCCAGGACTGCGTCAGGACGTCGGCCGCCGCCTTGGACGCCGAGTACGGGTCGACGCCGCCGAGGGCGTCGTGCTCGCGGTAGCCCCAGATCTGGTCGACGTTCCGGTACACCTTGTCGGTGGTGACGACGACCTGCGCCCGGGCCGTCGCGGCCGCCGAGACCGCCTCGAGGATGTTGAACGTGCCGAGCACGTTGGTCTCGTACGTGAAGCGCTGGTCGCGGTAGGACTCGCGGACCAGGGGCTGCGCGGCCAGGTGCAGGACGACGTCGGCCCGAGCGCCGGCCACGGCCGTGGTCACGGCCGCCGCGTCCCGGATGTCGACCCGCAGGTCCTGCGCGAGCAGCTCACCGACGCGGGCGCGCTCGTACAGCGCGCCCGGGACGGGGTCGAGCGACAGCCCGACGACCTCGTGGCCGCGGCCCGCCAGCAGCAGGGACAGCCACGCGCCCTTGAAGCCCGTGTGGCCCGTGACCAGGAACCGCACGTCAGGCCTTCCCGGCGCGGTCGCGCAGGTAGCCGATCAGGGTGTCGGCGATGTAGTCGAGCATCGGGACGGTCAGGCCCGGGTAGACGCCGAGCCAGAACGAGCGCGTCATGACGATGTCGGAGTTCCGCAGGTCGCCGATCACGCGGTGCTCGATGTTGCGGTACGCCGGCTGGCGCAGCAGGTTGCCGGCGAAGATGAGGCGCGTGCCGACGTGCTTCGAGTCGAGGTACCGCATGAGGTCCTCGCGGTCCACCGGGTAGCCCGGCTCGAGCGTGAGCGGGAAGCCGAACCAGGCCGGGTCCGAGTTCTCGGTCGCGCGCGGCATGAGCAGCCCCTCCACGCCCTGGAGGCGCTCGTAGAGGTAGGCGAAGTTCTCCTTGCGCCGGGCCACGAAGTGGTCGATCTTGGCCAGCTGGCTCAGCCCGAGGGCCGCCTGCATGTCGGTCGCCTTGAGGTTGTACCCGATGTGGCTGTACGTGTACTTGTGGTCGTAGCCGAGCGGGAGGTCGCCCAGCTGCCACTCGAAGCGCTTGCCGCAGGTGTCGTCCTGGCCGGTCTCGCAGTAGCAGTCGCGCCCCCAGTCGCGGAACGACTCCACCTGGCGCTTGACCAGCGGCGACTTGGTGAAGACCGCTCCGCCCTCGCCGGTGGTGATGTGGTGGGCGGGGTAGAACGACACGGTCGCGGTGTCACCGAACGAGCCGGTGCGCTGGCCGCGGTACGTGGAGCCCAGGGCGTCGCAGGAGTCCTCGACCAGCCAGAGCTTGTGCTCCTTGCAGAGCGCCTGGACCAGGTCCAGGTCGAACGGGTTGCCCAGCGTGTGCGCCATCATGATCGCGCGCGTCTTGGGACCGATCGCCTCGCGCAGCTGGTCGCCGATGGCGTCGTACGTGCCGATCTCGACGTCCACGAAGACGGGCTTGAGGCCGTGCTGGATGATCGGGTTCACGGTGGTGGGGAAGCCCGCGGCCACGGTGACGACCTCGTCGCCCTCCTTGAGGTGCTTGGGGCCGAGCTTGGGGCTGGTGAGCGCGGCGAGCGCGACCAGGTTGGCCGACGAGCCGCTGTTCACGAACGTCGCAGCGCGGGCGCCGACGTACTCGGCGAGCGACTCCTGGAACTGCTCGTGGAACCGGCCGGAGGTCAGCCACCCGTCCAGCGAGGCGTCGACCAGCGCGACGAGGTCGTCCGGCGTGAGCACCTTGCCCGAGACGGGGACCGTGCTGGTGCCCGCCTCGAAGGGCTTCGGTTCGAGCGAGGTCTGCGCGAAGGCCCGGACGAGGTCGAGGACGGATTCACGGCTGACGGGCACTGCACTCACGAAAAAGCTCCTCAGATGTCGGGCGGGGCCGACCCACGATGTTATCCGACCGCCGGCGGCGCCCGGCCGGGCGCCGCCGCACGCTCAGCCGGCGGGGCGCGCTGCGGGCGCCGGGGACCGGCGCAGGCGGGTGACCAGGTAGGCGACCCGGCGCAGGCCGTCCTGCACCAGCACGCCCACGCGGGCGCGGCGCAGGTCGGTGGGGGACAGGTCGGCCAGGTCGTTGTCGCGCACCCGGTCCACCCAGCGGTTGATGTGGTCGGCCTGCACGTCCGACAGCGACGACGACCACGAGCCGGTGGCCAGCCGGAAGCGGGCCAGCGGGACGCGCGCGACCACGAGGCTGCCGTGCTGGAGCACGCGCGAGTACATGTCGAGGTCGATGACGTAGCCGAGCGAGGCGTCCCAGGGCAGCTCGGCGGCGAGGGCCTCGCGCCGGAACATGACCGCGCTCGGCTCACCGAACGGGTTGCTGCCCACCAGGCACGCCGTGCGGACGGCTGCGCGGCCCGGCACCTCGCCCCGCAGGCCCATGAGCCCGCGACGCTTGACCACGACGCGGCCGACGTCGTCGACGACCGAGCGCATCGAGGCGGCGAGCACGGCGTCGGGGTGGTGCGCCAGCTGGGCCGCCTGCACCTGCAGCGCCGTGGGCTCCAGCACGTCGTCGGCGCACACGAGCTTGACCAGGTCGCCCGTGGCCAGCGCGATGGCGTCGGTCCAGTTGGTGCCCGCGTCGACCAGGGACTCCTGGCGGACCACCCGGACCCCGGCCGGCGCGTGCTCGTCGAGCCACTCGGCCGTGCCGTCGGTCGACCCGTTCTCGAGCACCACGATCTCGTCCGCAGGCCGGGTCTGCCCGACGATGCTCGCCAGCGTCGCGGGCAGGTGCGGCATCCCGTTGTGCACCGGGACCACCACGGAGACGGTGAGGCTCATGCGGTCGCCTCCCACAGCCGGGCGAGGCCGTCGCGCAGCGGGACCCGCGGCGCCCAGCCGATGTCGTCGGACGCGACGAGCCAGTCGCGCGTCATCTCGCGCGGCCGGTCTTCTCGGGCGCCCCACGTCACGTCGAGCGAGCGCCCGCTGACCTCCTCGACCATGTCCACCAGCTCACGGACCGTGAGGGGCGCGCCGCCACGGGCGACCAGCCGGGTCACGGGCCCGTCGTGCGCCGCCGCGGCCCGCAGCGCCGCCACCACGTCGTCCACGTGGGTCAGGTCGACCAGCTGCCGACCCGAGGACATGGTCACGGCCGTGCCCTGGCGGGCGTGGTGCAGGAGGGCGCCGACGAGCTTGCCGCGGTCGTCGTCGGGACCGTAGGTGTCGAAGAGGCAGACCTCGCGCGCGTCGAGCCCCTCCACCTCTTGGAAGTACCGGAGGACGTCGACGAACGCCTGCTTCATCGCCGCGTACAGGGAGACCGGGTCGTACTCGGCGCCGTCGAAGTGCTGCCACGCGGACGTGGTGTGCACCAGCCGGGCGCCCACCCGGACCGCACCCTCGGCGACGACGGTGCCGAGGGTGACGTTCGAGTCGACCATGTCGGCCAGCTCGTCGGGCCGGTGGCGCGCGACGAAGTGCGTGGCCAGGTGGAACACGGTGCCGGGCGCGACCTCGTCGACGAGCGCCGCGACGTCCACGCTGGGGCGCGGGAGCGCGTGGACGGTGACGCCCTCGGGGACGTCGGGCCGGCGCTGCGACGACTCGCGGGTCAGCACGTGCACGTCGGCCCCGTCGGCGGCGAGCGCCCGGACGAGGTGCCGGCCGATGAAGCCGGTGCCGCCGGTGACCAGGACCGCGCTCACGGCTGCGTCCAGACGAACGGGGAGTCGAAGTCGGCGAGCGCCGGGAGCGCGGCGTCGCGGTCGGAGACCACGGGCGCCGGCGTCCGCCAGCCGGCCGGGACCGAGTCCCACCGGACGCCCGCGTCCGTGGCGGCGTCGAACGCGCCGTCCTGGAGGTAGCACATCGTGGCGTCGCCCTCGATCACCTCGAAGCCGTGGGCGCACCCGACGGGCACGAGCACGGCGCCGCTGCCGGGGGTCAGGTCGAACGTGGCCAGCTCGCCCTCGGTGGGCGAGCCGCGCCGCAGGTCGAGCACCACGTCCGTCACCCGCCCCGTGAGGACGAACACGAGCTTGGCGACGGCCGTGGGCGGCAGCTGGAAGTGCAGCCCGCGTACCGCGCCCTGCACCGACGAGCTCCAGTAGACCTCGGCGATGTCGAAGTCGATCCCCGCGGCCGACAGGACGGCCGGGGAGTACGGCTTGGTGAAGGAGCCGCGGCGGTCGGCGTGGAACGGAGGGTGCGCGAGGCCGACGCCCGGCAGGGCGCTCGGCGTGAACAGCTCGGTCACCACACCTGCCACGGGGCCGTGCCGCTCGACCACAGCTCGTTGAGAAGGTTCGACTCGCGCAGGGTGTCCATGGGCTGGAAGAAGCCCTCGTGCTTGTACGCCATCAGCTGCCCGTCCGCCGCGAGGCGCTGCAGGGGCTGCTGCTCGAGCACGCACTCCGGGTCGAGGTAGTCGATGACGCCGGGCTCGAACACGAAGTAGCCGGCGTTGACCCAGCCGTCGGCCTGGGGCTTCTCGCGGAACTGCTCGACGTGCCCGTCGGCGTTGAGGTCCATCACGCCGAAGCGGCTCGGCGGGCGCACGGTGGTGACCGTGGCCAGCTTGCCGTGCGACTCGTGGAAGGCGAGGAGCTTCGCGATGTCCACGTCCGCGAGGCCGTCGCCGTACGTGCACAGGAAGCGTTCGCCGGCGAAGTACTTGGCGGCCTTGAAGACGCGGCCGCCGGTCATCGTGAGCTCACCGGTGAACGCGACCGTCACGGTCCAGTCGGTGTCCTCGTGCGCGCCGTGGTACGTCAGCGAGCCGCGGTCGCCGAGGTGGACCGTGATGTCGTTGTTCCGCGCCTCGTAGTTGAGGAAGTAGTCCTTGATGGTGTCGGACTTGTAGCCGGTGCAGACCACGAACTCGTCCTGCCCGTAGTGCGCGAAGAGCTTCATGATGTGCCACAGGATCGGGCGTCCGCCCACCTCGACCATCGGCTTGGGCCGGTACTCGGTCTCCTCGCGCAGGCGCGTTCCCAGGCCTCCGGCCAGCAGGACGGTCTTCATCGTCTCCTCGTTCGTCGCACGGGCCGACCGGCCGTGTGGGGCCGAGGAAGGTCGTGGGGTCGCGGGCCAGGATAGCCGAGCGGTGTGCGGGAGGGCCTGTCAGGTCACTGCGTGACGACGGACACGGCCTCCGACGTCGCCCCCGACGGAACCCACACCAACCGGGCGCGCCAGCCCGACGCCGAGCCGGGAGGCGCGGGGATGGAGACGCCCGGGCAGAGCGTGGTCGACGCGTCCGCCGCGGACGTCGACGTCGCGGCGGTGACGGTCGAGCCGACCACCAGCTCGAACCGGCACTGCTGGCCGTCGACGAGGGTGCCCTCGACGTAGCCCGACATCTCGACGTTGCCCCCCACGAGGGTGGCCGAGACCAGGACGGGGCGGCCGGGACTCGTGCCGGTGGCGGGCGGCGTCGTGGGGTCGGCGCCGGGCTGCGGCTCGGTCGGCTCCGGCTCCGCCGGTGGCGTCGTCGCCGGCGCGGTGGGCGTCGTCGAGCTCGAGCCCGGGGTGGGGGCAGTGGTCGAGGCGCTCGGGCTGGGGGAGCCGCCGTCGTCGGGGTCGGGGGACGTGCACGCCGCGGTCAGGGCGAGCACGGCGACCAGCCCGACGGGGACGAGGGAACGACGCAGCAAGGGAAGACCTCTCCGGTGGTGGTGACGTCGGCCGGGGCGCATCAGTACGCCGGGCCGGTGGGGACGCGGTCGAGCGCGGCCTGCGGGACGTTCGCGACGATCATCGGCCCGCCGCCGGCGACCGCGGAGGCCTGCGCCATCGTGGCGAGGAGCCGCTTGGTGCCCTGCGTGAGGACGTACAGGTCCGGCTTCAGCGTCGTCCGGACGAAGACCGGGCCGCCGGTCGGCGCGCCGACGGGGACGGCCGCGCACGTCGAGGGCTGCAGGCTGGTGGCGGGGGAGCCGTCGGTCGCCAGGATCGCGGCGGGCAGCGCGTGCGCGGCTCCGGCCCAGCCGACCGAGACCGCTGACCCGCACCGCAGGAGCTGCGACAGGGGATCGGCCGCCTTCGTGTAGCCCGTGATGGCGCTCTGCGGCACGTCGAGGAAGGCGGAGCCCAGACCGAGCTCGGTGGACACCGTGAACGACGGCAGGAAGACGAGGCGGTCGCTGCCGTCCACGAGGTAGATGTCGTAGGCGCCCGCGCCCCGGACCAGGCGCCCCGGCGGGAGCACCGCGGGCCCGGCGGGGGTGCTGTCGATGGCCGACTGCGGCGTGGAGGAGAGCGTGTACGCCGCACCGTTGGTGAGCGCCCAGAGCACGGCCATCGACGGGACCGGCCGCCGGACGCCGCCGGCCACCAGGTACACGGTCGGGTTGGACAGGGTCTTGACCAGGACCGGCGCGGTCCAGGTCGTGGTCGCCCGTGGCACGCTCGCGCACGTCGAGTCCGCCATCGTGATCGCGGGGCCGCCGCCGGCGTCGAGGACGCCCGCGGGCAGCGGCCACAGCCGGCCGCCGCTGCCGAGGTAGCCCTGGCCGCCGCAGCGCCAGAGCGTGCCGAGCTCGCCGGTTGCCTGCTGGTAGGCCGCGATCGCCGCGCCGGGCACGTCGCGGAACGCGGTGGAGACGCCGATGCTCGCCGCGGTCGCGAACGCCGGCAGGAACACGAGCCGGTCGAGGCCGTCGACGAGGTAGATGTTCGGGCTGGTCGACGACTTGACCAGGCTGCCCGGACCGAGCGCGGTGGGGCCTTCGGTGAGCGTGGCGAGGCCGGCGCCCGACAGGAGGGCCGCGACGACCGGGCCGCCGCTCGCCAGCGCGGACGCGTCGGCCATGGTCAGGACGGGCCGGCGCACGGACCCGACCAGCAGGTAGTAGGTGCCGGACGCCGCGGTGCGCACGAAGAGGGTCGCTGGTGCGGGCTTGGGGGCCAGTGCCGTGATGACGGCAGCCTCCACCGGCGTGCCCGGGTCGCCGGGGGCCTGCGTCGACGACAGCAGCACCGAGCCGCCCGCGGTCAGCGCGACGCGGCGGCCGTCCGGCGCACGCAGCGCACCGTCGATGGTGCCGCGGGGCGTCGGCAGGAGGGCCATGCTGCCCGCGTCGAGGAACCGCAGCGGCAGGCTCGCGCCGATGAGGGACGCCGCCATCATCCCCGCGTCGAGCCGCAGGCCCGCGGGCCGGTCGAGGAGCACGCCGGCGCCCGTCGCACGGTCCTGCGCGACGATGCCGGTGCGGACGATCGGGGTCCCGTACGGCAGCGCGCTCCCGGCCGCCGCGCCGAGTGCGAGCACCGCGCCGTCCGGCTTGAGGGGGGACGCGGCGAGCGCGTCGGCGTCGGCCACCTCGTGCCGCTGCCCGCCGTCGACGACGAACCGGGCGCCGTTCGGGGTGCTGTAGCCGGTGCTGAGGGTGCCGGCGCGGGCGAGGATCGAGATGAGCGGGTCCGGGAGCAGCATCGCCCCGTAGTCCTCGCAGCGGGCACCCCAGGCGACCAGCTGCGCGCAGCTGGTGGCCTGGTAGAGGCGATTGCTGTCGACGAGGTCGATCTCGCCGGTGCTGTCCCGCAGGAACTGCCCGATCGGTGTGCCCGTCGGCACGGCGTCGAGCTGGCCCTGGCCGACCACGCCCACCGGCCCGAGGGCGCTGAGGTTGCCCAGCACCGCCATGCTCGTGACCGGGTACTTGGCGTCGCGCGTGGCCACGTAGATGGTGGGCGCGGCCGTCGACCGGACGAGGTTGTACCCCAGGCTCGTGGTGCCGTACGTGCCCGCGTACTGCTGGGCGAGCGCGCGGATCGTGTTCAGCTCGCCGTACGCGAGGTTGCCCGGGCACGCGGTGAACGCGACGTCCCGGTGGGCGAAGATGGTGGGCAGGTTGACCGTGACGCCGGCGGGGTAGCGCGAGTTCTCGCCGCCCCAGGTCGTGTACGTGAGCTGCCCCGCGGGCGGCGTGCCGTACGCCGACAGCCGCCAGGCCGCCAGCCGCGCGACGGCGTCGATGCTCGCGGCGCTCAGGGCCACGTCGGTGTAGGTGCCCAGCACCGAGATGCCGACCGTGCCGGTGTTGAATCCGCCGGCGTGCACGCCGATCACCGGCTTCGTCAGCGAGTCGGCCCGGCCCTCGTAGATGTTTCCCCACTTGTCGACGACGAAGTTGTAGCCGATGTCGCACCAGCCGCGAGAGGCGATGTGGTAGCGCTGGTCGTTCCGCAGCTGCTGGATCGCGTCGGCCTGCGTCGCGTAGTCGGGGTCCGCCGTGTGGTGCACGACCGCCCCGACCAGCCGGGACGCCACGTCCGGGGTGCAGACCGCGGGGGCTGCGCCCCACTCGGCGCGGGAGATCACCCGCGGGCCGGGCTGGGCGGCGGTCGCCAGGCCGGCCGGCACGGCGCTCGAGACGCCGCCCGGTCCGACGCCGCCGCCGGCGCTGGGGATCAGCGGCACGGGGTCGTCGGAGGACAGCAGGGACACCGTGAGGTCGGTGGGCAGCGCGGTGCCGTCGCCCACGACGAAGGAGAGCTGGACCGCGTCCGAGTCGCCCACCCACACCGACGGCGTGCCGTCGCGCACCTCGTGCCGGTCGTCCACGGTGCCGGCGTCCGGCGCCTCGTCGGCCGTCTCGAGGGGCTGCCACTCGCCCCAGGTGTCGTCCTGGCGGGAGCGCACCTGCGGCTCGAGCCCGTCGACGGCGGCGCCCTGCGCCCACGTGACGCCGACCGTCTGGAACGTGTCCGCCTCGATGACCTGGCTGACCACGCGCTGCGGGACCGGTGCCGTCTCGACGATCGGGGCGGCCGGCACGACGACGTCGACCTGGTCGAGGCTCACCGGGTCCGTCGGCGGTGCGGCGACGGCGGCGGGCGCGGCGGCCGCCGCCGCGGTCGCCGGCAC
>NZ_JBFUIK010000042.1:0-25973 GCF_056401915.1 Cellulomonas sp. P4_D11
CCACCAAAGCGGTGAAGCAACCGACACACGAAACGGTCCCGATAAGGACCAATCAGATTCGGCTGAATTGTGGCACCGCCTTCCACGGAGGTAGAAGAAACGGCACCAATCTCAACCAAGACCCACCACCCTCAGCACCCCACCCCAAACGAGGCAGAACACATCCAGAAGCGAGCCATATGGCATCGACTATTTGGCACACTGTTGAGTTCTCAAGGAACAGACGCGCATCTCCTCGAGATCTTTTCGATCTCATCCGAGAGGCTTTGTCGTTCTGAATCCTACCTGGCTTTTCGGCCGCTTCCCGCCACCCTCTCGGGCAGCTGGCTGCGGGCCTGGAGCCCGTCCCCGGACGGCTTCAGGGCGCACGAAGCGCCTGTCAGCACGAGCGGGGGTGGCCACCCTAGGGACCAGCCACCGTGGTTCGATCCGCGGTGTCCGTTCCTCCCTCTCGGGCGACATCGAGAACATTACGCGCGTGTTGCGGCGACGTGCAAATCCCCTGGCGGTGACCCCGGTCACCAGACCGCTCCCCACCAGGAGAAGCGCAGGTCAGGGCCGGGTTCTCGACGACGAACCCCCGCGGCCCGTCGGGGCGGCAGGGGTTCGTCCGGGT
Organism: Cellulomonas sp. P4_D11; assembly: GCF_056401915.1. Taxonomy (NCBI): domain Bacteria; kingdom Bacillati; phylum Actinomycetota; class Actinomycetes; order Micrococcales; family Cellulomonadaceae; genus Cellulomonas; species Cellulomonas sp. P4_D11. Next base: position 617 of record NZ_JBFUIK010000042.1, read on the forward strand.
GGGTTGTCGGGTTCAGGCGTGCGCGTCGACCACGGCGAGCGTCCGCTTTCCGCGGCGCAGCACCGCCCAGCGGCCGTGCAAGAGGTCGTCGGCGGTGAGCACCGCGTCCTCGGAGGCCACCCGCACGTTGTTGACGGACGCACCGCCCTCGGCGATCGCGCGACGCGCTGCGCCCTTGCTCGTGACCACTCCCGTGGCCGCGAGCAGGTCCGCGATGCCGTCGCCGGCGGCTCCCCGTGCGGACGGCAGCTCGGCCACGACGGCGGCGAGCGTCGCGGCGTCGAGGTCGGCAAGCGACCCCCGCCCGAAGAGCGCCTGGCTCGCGGCGACGACCTGGTCGGCGGCCGTCGCCCCGTGCACCAGGGCGGTCACCTCGTAGGCGAGCGCGCGCTGGGCCTCGCGGGCTGCGGGACGGGTGGCGACGGCGTCGGCAAGCTCCTCGATCTCGGCGCGCGGACGGAAGCTGAAGACCTTGAGGTAGCGGACCGCGTCGGCGTCGTCGGCGTTCAGCCAGAACTGGAAGAACGCGTACGGCGTGGTGAGCTCGGGGTCGAGCCAGACGGTGCCCGACTCGGTCTTGCCGAACTTCGTTCCGTCGGACTTGGTGATCAGCGGGGTGGTCAGCGCGTGCGCGGCGACGCCCTCGGCCTTGCGGATCAGCTCGACGCCCGAGAGCAGGTTGCCCCACTGGTCGCTGCCACCGGTCTGCAACGTGATGCCGTGCCGGCGGAAGAGCTCGAGGAAGTCCATCCCCTGGAGGATCTGGTAGCTGAACTCGGTGAAGCTGATGCCGGTGTCGCTGTTCAGGCGTCGGGCCACCGTGTCCTTGGCCAGCATGGTGCCGAGGCGGTAGTGCTTGCCGATGTCCCGCAGGAAGTCGATGGCCGACAGCGGCGCGGTCCAGTCGAGGTTGTTCACCATGGTGGCCGCGTTCGGACCGTCGAAGCGGAGCAGCGGCTCGATCTGCTTGCGGATGCGCTCCACCCAGCCCGAGACGACGTCCCGGTCGTTGAGCGTGCGCTCCCCCGCCATCTTCGGGTCGCCGATGAGGCCGGTGGCGCCGCCGACGAGCGCGTACGGCGTGTGACCGGCGTCCTGGAGACGGCGGACGGTGAGGATCTGGACCAGGTTGCCGATGTGCAGGCTCGGCGCGGTCGGGTCGAACCCGCAGTAGAGCGAGACGGGCCCCGCGGAGAGGGCGTCACGGAGGGCATCGAGGTCGGTGGTCTGGGCGATCAGCCCGCGCCACTCGAGGTCGTCGAGGATGTGGTTCACAAGGTCTCCAGGCAGTAGGCCGGCACACGCACGGCGGGCAGGACGGTCGGGGGTGTCGAGGACGTCGGGCCGGCGTCGTCGTCCCTCACGGGACGTCTGTCGACGCCGGCGCGCGATACGCCGGGCGGTACGCCGAGACCGTGCGCTCGTCGGTCAGCCAGTAGCGCCACGGGAACCTGGTCCCCTCGCCGCCGGAGCCCGAGACGCCGACGCGCGGGCCGGACCTGTGCGTCGGCTGGACCACGACCTGGTGGCGGTGCAGCACGACGTCGCCGCCTGCCTCCGTGACGTCCGCCCCATTCGCACGCATGTCGAGGCCGAGCGCCACGGCGAGCCGGGCCGGGCCGCGCGCGAGCTGGCGCTCCGAGTCGACGACGCCGACGGCCTCGCGCCGCTTCCAGGCGAGCTCCGTGCCCTCGACGATCTCGCCGGCGCGCAGCAGCACGGCCGACGGCTTGCCGGTGGGCTCGGTGACGATGTTGAGGCAGTGGTGCAGGCCGAGGTGGCGGTAGACGTACAGCCGGCCCGGCTCCCCGAACATCACCGCGTTGCGGGACGTGCGGCCGCGGTAGGCGTGCGAGCCCGGGTCGTCGGCGCCGCCGTAGGCCTCGACCTCCGTGATGCGGAGCGTGACGTCGCCCTCCGGGGACCGCGACGTCAGGTACGAGCCGAGCAGGTCGCGGGCGACCGCGTGCACCTCGCGGCTGAACCAGACGCGCGCCGGCACGGCCACGAGCGCGCGCGGGTCAGCGGCGTCCGGGGTCTCGAGCGGCTGGGGCGACGTGCTCACGCGCCCATCTTGCCGCACGGGCCGCGCGTCCCGCGGCTCGGTCCACGCGCACGAGACGATCGGGGTCGAGGTCGGCGTTCCGGATCGCCCGGCCCGGTCGATGCGCACGAGGTGTCGGTCAGGGCTCCGGGTTCAGCGGTGCGCCGAAGGCGTCGAGCCGGACGTCGGCGCGCTCGCGCGTGCGCTCCCGGGCGAAGTGGGCGGCCTCCTCGGTCATCCAGCCGAGCCAGTGCTCGCGGGCGTCGGCCCCGTCGCGCGCGAGGCCGCGCTCGAGCCGCAGGTCGGCGGGCGCCTCGACCCAGACGCGCAGGACCGCGATCTCGTCGACGGCGCGGCGGGCCGACCCGCAGCCCTCGAGCACGAGGACGTCGGGCACGGGCACGTCGACCCACTCGGCGAAGGCGCCGGTCGGCCAGTCGTAGCGCTGGAACCGACCCGGCCGGCCACGGCGCAAGGGTTCGAGGACCTGCGCGGACAGGCGCGGCCACAGGGAGCCCTCGAGGCCCGACCAGCCCTCGTACAGGTCGTCGAGGTGCAGGACGGTCCCGCCGTGGGCGGCGAGGGCGGCCGCGAGGGTCGTCTTGCCGGAGCCGGCGGGTCCGTCGACCGCGACGAGCCGCACCGGGCCCAGCCGGGGACGCGCGGCGAGGATCCGCGCGGCCAGCTCGTCGGCGATCACGACGCCCAGGTGCGCAGCTCCGCCGCGCGGGCCCGGGCCCGGGCGAGCTGCTCGGCGACCCGGACGGGGGCGGTGCCGCCGTACGCGGACCGGGACGCCAGGGAGCCCTCGACCGTCAGCACGGTCCGGACGTCGGGGGTCAGGTGCGGCGAGATCGCGGCGAGCTCGTCGTCGGTGAGGTCCCAGAGTTCGATGGCCGGCTCGTGCTCCTCGCAGGCGCGGACGCACGCGCCCGCGACCTCGTGCGCCACGCGGAACGGCACGCCGTTGCGCACGAGCCACTCGGCGATGTCCGTCGCCAGGGAGAAGCCCTGGGGCGCCAGCGACGCGAGCCGCTCGGTGTCGAACTCCAGCGTCTCGACCATGCCCGCGAACGCCGGGAGCAGGACCGAGAGCTGGTCGACCTGGTCGAACACCGGCTCCTTGTCCTCCTGGAGGTCGCGGTTGTACGCGAGCGGGAGGCCCTTGAGGGTGGTGAGCAGGCCGGTCAGGTCTCCGACGAGGCGCCCCGCCTTGCCGCGCGCCAGCTCGGCGACGTCCGGGTTCTTCTTCTGCGGCATGATGCTCGACCCCGTGGAGTAGGCGTCGTGCAGCTTGACGAAGCCGAACTCCTTCGTGGCCCAGAGGACGACCTCCTCGGCCAGCCGGGAGATGTCGACGGCGAGCATGGCCGCGACGAACGCGAACTCGGCGACGACGTCGCGCGAGGCGGTGCCGTCGATCGAGTTCTCGACCGGGCCGTCGAAGCCGAGCTCCGCGGCGACCGCCGCCGGGTCCAGGCCGAGCGACGAGCCCGCGAGGGCACCCGAGCCGTACGGCGAGCGGGCCGCGCGCGCGTCCCAGTCGACCCACCGCTCGACGTCGCGCAGGAGGGGCCAGGCGTGCGCGAGCAGGTGGTGCGCCAGGAGCACGGGCTGCGCGTGCTGCAGGTGCGTCCGGCCGGGCATCGGCGCATCGCCGGCGCGCGACGCCTGCGCCACGAGCGCGTCGACGACGTCGAGCACCAGTCGGGCGAGGCCCCGCGACTCCTCCCGCAGGTACATCCGCACCAGGGTCGCGATCTGGTCGTTGCGCGAGCGGCCCGCGCGGAGCTTGCCGCCGAGGTCGGCACCCGCCCGGTCGATCAGCCCACGCTCGAGGGCCGTGTGCACGTCCTCGTCCTCGAGCACGGGCAGGAAGTCGCGCGCGGCCACGTCCGCGCGCAGCCGCTCGAGCGCGTCGACCATGCCGGTCAGCTCGTCGTCCGTGAGCAGGCCGGCGGCGTGCAGGACGCGGGCGTGCGCGACCGAGCCGGAGATGTCGTGGCCGGCGAGGCGCCAGTCGAAGTGCGTCGACTGCGACAGCGCCTGGAGGGCCTCCGACGGTCCGCCGGCGAACCGGCCGCCCCACAGCGAGACGCTGCCGGGCGCCTGCGCGCCCGGCGTCGTCGCGACCTCGTCAGGCACCCGTGATCCCGCCCTGCGAGCCGAGGTCCACGCCGTTGCCGAAGCGCACGTCGCGCGCCGCGGCGAGCTTGGACGACAGGCCGTAGATCTCGATGAAGCCCTTGGCGGCCGCCTGGTCGAAGGTGTCGCCGGTGTCGTAGGTGGCGAGGTTGAAGTCGTAGAGGCTGGCGTCCGAGCGGCGGCCCGTGACGGTCGCGCGGCCGCCGTGCAGGACGATCCGCACGTCGCCCGAGACGTAGCGCTGGGTGTCGTCGACGAACACGTCGAGCGACTTCTTCAGCGGCGAGAACCACTGGCCGTCGTAGACCAGCTCGGTCCAGCGCTGCTCGACGCCGCGCTTGAACCGGGCCTGCTCGCGCTCGACGGTGACGTTCTCGAGCTCCTGGTGCGCCGCGATGAGCGCGATCGCGCCGGGGGCCTCGTAGACCTCGCGCGACTTGATGCCGACGAGGCGGTCCTCGACGATGTCGATCCGGCCGATGCCCTGGGCGCCGGCGCGGCGGTTCATCTCCTGGATCGCCTGCAGCGGCGTGACCGGGATGCCGTCGAGCGCGACCGGGACGCCGGCCTCGAACGTGATGACGACCTCGTCGGCGACCGGCGGGAACGTCGGGTCGTCGGTGTACGTGTAGACGTCCTTGGTCGGGCCGTTCCAGATGTCCTCGAGGAAGCCGGTCTCGACCGCGCGACCCCAGACGTTCTGGTCGATCGAGAACGGGTTGTGCTTGGTGGTCTCGATCGGGAGCGCGTTCCGCGTCGCGAACTCGATCGCCTTGTCGCGGGTCAGCGCGAGGTCGCGGACCGGTGCCAGGCAGGTCAGGTCGGGCGCGAGCGACGTGATGCCGACCTCGAAGCGGACCTGGTCGTTGCCCTTGCCGGTGCAGCCGTGGGCGACCGTCGTCGCGCCGAACTGGCGGGCCGCGCGGACGAGGTGCTTGACGATGACGGGGCGGGACAGCGCGGAGACCAGCGGGTAGCGGTCCAGGTACAGCGCGTTGGCCTTGAGGGCCGGCATGCAGTACTCGGTGGCGAACTCGTCGCGCGCGTCGGCGACGTACGCCTCGACCGCGCCGCAGTCGAGCGCGCGCTGACGGATGACGTTGAGGTCCTCGCCGCCCTGGCCGACGTCGACCGCCACGGCGATCACCTCGGCACCGGTGGCCTCGGCGATCCAGCCGATGCCCACGGAGGTGTCCAGGCCGCCGGAGTAGGCGAGGACGACGCGCTCAGTCATGTTCTTCTCTCTTCGATGTGTGCGTGCTGCAGGAACGAGGTGCTGGGGGTCAGTCTGACGGACGGGTGCGCGACGGTGCGTCCGTGGCGAGCGCGAGGAAGCGCGCCGCGAGGGCCGCTCCCGTCTCGCCCTCGCGGGCGATCACCAGGACGGTGTCGTCGCCCGCGATCGTGCCGAGCACGGCGGGCAGGACCGAGTGGTCGATCGCCGACGCGAGGAACTGCGCCGCGCCCGGCGGGGTCCGCAGGACGACGAGGTTGCCCGACGCCTCGGCGGTCACGAGCAGCTCGGTGCACAGCCGGGCCAGGCGTGCGGCGAGCATCTCCGCGTCCGGGCCGGCCGACGGGGTCTGCAGGCCGCCCTCGGCGGGGACCGCGTATGCGAGGGCGCCCGACGGCGTGCGGATCTTCACCGCGCGCAGCTCGACGAGGTCGCGGGACAGCGTCGCCTGCGTGACCGTGACGCCCTCGGCGGTGAGCAGCTCGGCCAGCTGCTGCTGCGAGTGCACCGAGCCGCGGGTGAGCAGGGAGGTGACCAGCGCGTGGCGGGCCGCCTTGGTGTGCGGGACCGTGACGCTCACGGGCCCTCCACCAGGTAGGAGAGGAGGGCCTTCTGCGCGTGCAGGCGGTTCTCGGCCTCGTCCCACACCACCGACTGCGGGCCGTCGAGCACCTCGGCGGTGATCTCCTTGCCGCGGTAGGCCGGCAGGCAGTGCAGGACGAGCGCGTCCGGCGCGGCCAGGCTCATCGCGGCCGCGTCGACGCGGAAGGGCACGAACGGCGTCTCGCGGTCGGCGGCCTCGGCCTCCTGGCCCATCGACACCCAGGTGTCCGTCGCGACGACGTCCGCGCCGGTCACGGCCTCGGCGAGCGTGTGCACCACGGACACCGACCCGCCGGTGCTCCGGGCGATCGCGGCGGCGTCCGAAAGGATCGTCGCGTCGGGCAGGTAGCCCTCGGGCGTGCCGATCCGCACGTGCAGGCCCGCCGTCGCTCCCCCGAGCAGGTACGAGTGCGACATGTTGTTGGCGCCGTCCCCGACGTATGCGAGCGTGCGGCCCGACAGCCCCGCGACGCCGCCGCGGTGCTGCGCGATCGTCGCGAGGTCGGCCAGGATCTGGCACGGGTGGAAGCTGTCGGTCAGCGCGTTCACCACGGGCACGCCCGCGTGCTCCGCCATCTGCTCGAGGCGGTGCTGGGAGAACGTGCGCCAGACGATCGCCGCGACCTGGCGGCCGAGCACCCGGGCGGTGTCCTCGATCGACTCCCGCTCGCCGATCCGCGCCAGCTTGCCGTCGACGCTCAGCGGGAAACCGCCCAGCTCCGCGATGCCCGCGGTGAACGACACCTGGGTGCGCAGCGTCGGCTTGTCGAAGATGACGGCGACCGCGCGCGGACCCGTCAGCGGGGTCCGGATGAACCGGTCGTCGCGGAAGGCGAGCGCGAGCTCGAGGACGGCGCGCTGGTCGCGGGGGGTGAGGTCGTCGTCACGCAGGAAGTGGCGGGTCATGCCGACGCACCTCCGACCAGGTCGCCGAGAGCGCAGGCGTCACGCAGGACGTGGCGGGTCACGAGAGGTCCTGCGGGAGGGCGGCGAGGAAGTCGACGAACGTGCCGGCCTGCTCCTCGGTGAGGACGAACGGCGGCGCGAGGCGGATCGTCGTCGGCGTGCAGGGGTTGACGATGAACCCGGCCTCGAGCGCTCGCGCCGCGACCTCGGCAGCCACGGGAGCGGTGAGCTCGATGCCGATGAGGAGCCCCTCGCCCCGGACCTCGCCGACGAGCGGGTGACGGAGGCTGCTGATGCGCTCGCGCAGGGTCGCGCCCAGCCGGCTCACGTGGGGCAGGAGGCCGTCGCGCTCGATGACCGCGATCGTCGCGAGCCCGGCCGCGGAGGCGACGGGGTTCCCGCCGAACGTCGTGCCGTGCTGGCCGCGACCCAGCAGCGTGGCGGTCCGCTCTCCGTAGGCGATGAGCGCGCCCACCGGGAAGCCGCCCCCGAGGCCCTTCGCGACGGTCACCGCGTCGGGCACGATGCCCCCGCCGACGTGCGGGTGGTGGTGGGCGAACCAGGCGCCGGTGCGGCCCATGCCGGTCTGCACCTCGTCGAGGATCAGCAGTGCGCCGTGCTCGGCGGTCAGCGTCCGGGCGAGCGCCAGGTAGCCGGGCGGCAGCGGCCGCACGCCCGCCTCGCCCTGGAGCGGCTCGACGAAGAAGGCCGCGACCTGGTCGCCGTTCTCGGCGAACGCGGCCTCGAGGGCGTCGGAGTCGCCGAACGGCACGAACTCGACGCCGCCGGGCAGCGGCTCGAAGGGCTCGCGGTAGGCGGCCTTGTGCGTGAGGGCCAGCGCGCCCATCGAGCGGCCGTGGAACGACCCCTCGAGCGCGAGGATCCGCGGCCGGTCGGCTCCACCGTTGCGGCGTGCGAGCTTGAACGCGGCCTCGTTCGCCTCGGTGCCGGAGTTGGTGAGGAACACCCGCGAGCCCGCGGGGGCGCCCGCCAGCCCGAGCAGCCGCTCGGCGAACGCGATCTGCGTCGGGCTGCCGAAGAAGTTGGAGACGTGACCGAGCGTGCCCAGCTGCGCGCTGATCGCCGCGGTCAGGGTGGGGTGCGCGTGACCGAGGGAGTTCACCGCGATGCCGCCGAGGAGGTCGAGGTACCGGTTGCCGTCGGCGTCCCAGACGTAGACGCCGTCGCCGCGGACCAGGACGCGCTGCGGTGCACCGAACGTGTCCATCAGCGCGTGCGTGTAGCGGTCGGTCCACTGGGCGACCGAGCCGTCGGTCGCGGGCACCGGGAGCGACGCGTCGGCGCTCTCCGGCGACCGGTGGCGGGCCCGGACGTTCTCGACGGTCACAGGGTCACCTCGGGGTCGTGGGGGATCACGGGGATGGGGGCCGTGAAGGGGGCGTCGGCCGGCTCCTCGTCGGGCAGGACCATGGTGCCGATGCCGTCGCTGGTGAACACCTCGACCAGGATCGAGTGCGGCGCGCGGCCGTCGATGACGTGCGCGCGGCCGACGCCGCCCTCCACGGCGCGCCAGCACGCCTCCATCTTCGGGCGCATGCCGGCGTCGAGGCCGGGCAGCATCTCGGCGAGCGCGCTCGCGCTCAGCCGGCGCACCAGCGAGCCCTTGTCCGGCCAGCGCGTGTACAGGCCCTCGACGTCCGTGAGCACGATGAGCTTGCGGGCGCCGAGCGCGACCGCGAGCGCCGCGGCGGCCGTGTCGGCATTCACGTTGAGCACCGTCGTCGGGTCGTCGAGGTCGGGCGCGACCGTGGAGACCACGGGGATCCGGCCGGCGTCGAGCAGGTCCAGCACGGCACCCGGGTTGACCTTGACGACGTCGCCCACGAGGCCGATGTCGACGCTCTCGCCGTCGACCACCGCGGTGCGACGACGGGCTTGGAAGAGCCCGCCGTCCTCCCCCGACAGGCCGACCGCGTGCGGGCCGTGGGCGTTGAGGAGGCCGACCAGCTCGCGAGAGACCTGGCCGGTGAGCACCATCCGGACGACGTCCATCGCCTCGGGCGTGGTCACGCGCAGCCCGCCGCGGAACTCCGACTCGATGCCCAGGCGGTCGAGCATCGCGTTGATCTGCGGTCCCCCGCCGTGCACGACCACCGGCTTGAGGCCGACCTGCCGCAGGAACACCATGTCCTGCGCGAACGCCCGCTTGAGATCCTCGTCGATCATGGCGTTGCCGCCGTACTTCACGACGACGAGCGCGCCCGCGAACTTCTGCAGCCACGGCAGGGCCTCGATGAGGACCTCCGCCTTCTGGTCGGCGCGCAGGTCCGTGCGGGTGTTGAACGTGAAGTCGGTCATGTGGAGTACGCGCTGTTCTCGAGGACGTAGTCGTGCGTGAGGTCGTTGGTCCAGACGGTGACCACCTCGCCGCCCGCGTGCAGGTCGATGAGCACGTGGACCTCGCGGTGGGCGGCCAGGTCGACCTCGGAGCGCGGCCGGTAGGCGCCGCCGGCCTTGCACACCTGGACGCCGTTGATCGTCACGTCGAGCTGGGCCGGGTCGAACGCGGCGACGCTCTCCGGGACGGTGCCGACCTGCGCGAGCACCCGCCCCCAGTTGGGGTCGTTGCCGAACATCGCGGCCTTGAACAGGTTGGAGCGGGTCACGGCACGGGCGACCGCGAGCGCGGCCGCCTCCGTCTCGGCGCCCATGACCGTCACGGCGATGTCGTGCGTCGCGCCCTCGGCGTCGGCCACGAGGGCCCGCGCGAGCTCGCCGCACACCTGGGTCAGCGCGGCCGTGAAGCCGGCCGGGTCCGGGATCGAGCGGCTGGCGCCGGACACCAGGAGGGTCACCGTGTCCGACGTCGACATGCAGCCGTCGGAGTCCACGCGGTCGAAGGTCTGGGACGTCGCGGTGCGCAGCGCGGCCGCGGCCGTCTCGGCGTCGACGACAGCGTCGGTGGTGATCACGCAGAGCATCGTGGCCAGGCCGGGGGCGAGCATGCCCGCGCCCTTGGCCATGCCGCCGACGGTCCACTGCCCCCGGTCACCGTCGATGTGCAGGTGCGCGGTCTTGGGGACGGTGTCAGTCGTCATGATCGCGAGGGCGGCGTCCGGGCCCCCGTCAGGGGACAGTGCCTCGACGGCCAGGTCGACGCCCGCGAGCAGCGTGTCGATGGGCAGCCGCTCCCCGATCAGGCCGGTCGAGCAGACCACGACGTCGCCGGCCGAGATCTCCAGGGCAGCGCCGACCTTCTCGGCCGTGGCGTGCGTGTCCTGGAAACCGTCGGGGCCGGTGCACACGTTGGCGCCGCCGGAGTTGAGGATGACCGCGCTGACGACGCCGTCCGCGGCCGCCTGGCGCGACCAGACCACCGGCGCCCCCACGACGCGGTTCGTCGTGAAGACCGCCGCCGCGGCCTGCGACGGTCCGTCGTTGACGACGAGCGCGAGGTCGGGGCGGCCCGACGCCTTGAGCCCGGCGGTGACCCCCGATGCACGGAAGCCCGCTGCCGCGGTGACGCCGGGCGAGGGCAGGGCGAACGTCTCGGTGGTCACGGTGCGACTCCGTCCAGAGGGAGGCCGAGCGTCTCGGGCAGCCCGAGCGCGAGGTTGAGGGACTGCAGGGCGCCGCCGGCGGTGCCCTTGACCAGGTTGTCGATCGCCGTGACGGTGACGACGCGGCCGGCGCGCTCGTCGACCGCGACCTGGACCAGGGCGGTGTTGGCACCCAGCGTCGCAGCGGTCGTCGGCCACTGCCCCTCGGGCAGCAGGTGCACGAACGGCTCGTCGGCATACGTCTCCTCCCACGCGGCGCGCACGCTCGACGGGTCGACGCCGTCGACCAGTCGGGCGGTCGCCGTGGCGAGGATGCCGCGCGCCATCGGCACGAGGGTCGGCGTGAAGGAGATGGTCACCTCGTCGGCGCCGGCGGAGCGCAGGTTCTGCGCGATCTCGGGGATGTGGCGGTGCGTGCCACCGACGGCGTACGGCTGCGCGGAGCCGAGCGCCTCGCTGGCGAGCAGGTGCGTCTTGAGCGACTTCCCCGCGCCCGAGTAGCCGTTGGCCAGCACAGCGACGAGGTCGGTCGGCTCGACGAGCCCCGCGGCCACGCCGGGCTGCAGACCGAGCGAGACGGCGGTGACGTTGCAGCCGGGCACCGCGATCCGGCGCGCAGCGGCGAGGACCGCGCGCTGTCCGGCGGCGGTCCGCTCGCCGGGGTGCAGCAGCTCGGGCAGCCCGTACGGCCACGTGCCCGCGTGGGCGCTCCCGTAGAACGCCTCCCAGTCGGCGGCGTCGACGAGCCGGTGGTCCGCACCGAGGTCGACGACGACCGCGCCGTCGCCGAGCGCCTCGAGCTCCGCGGCGATCGCACCGCTGGCGCCGTGCGGCAGGGCGAGCACGACGACGTCGTGGCCCGCGAGCGCGTCGACACCCGTCGGCTCGAGCACCCGGTCCGCCAGGGAACGCAGGTGCGGCTGGTGCGCACCCAGCAGGGTGCCGGCGTTCGAGTGCGCCGTGAGCGTCCCGATCCGGGCCTCGGGATGGGCGAGGAGCGCGCGGAGCATCTCGCCGCCGGCGTACCCGCTGGCACCCGCGACCGCGACCGTGAACGTCATGTGCATGAACATACACGCGCATGTACGAAGATACGAACGCCGTTCCGGGAATGAGGATCGCCGGCCGCCGCGTTCCGCCACCGTGCGCGCGATCCAGGCCACCGCCCCGGGCGGTCCCGACGTCCTCCAGCTGGTCGACCTCCCCGACCCCGAGCCGGCCCCCGACGAGGTCCTCGTCCGCGTCGCCGCCGCGGGGGTCAACTTCATCGACACCTACCGACGCTCCGGCGCCTACCAGGTCCCGTTCCCGCACGTCGTGGGCTCGGAGGGCGCGGGCGAGGTCGTGGCCGTCGGGGCGGACGTGAGCGAGATCGCCGTCGGCGACCGCGTCGCGTGGTCCGCCGCGCCGGGCTCGTACGCCGAGCTGCTCACGGTCCGCGAGTCGCAGGCCCTGCTGGTGCCCGAGGGCGTCTCGGCCCACGTCGCCGCCGCGCTCCCCTTGCAGGGCATGACCGCGCACTACCTGGTGTCCTCCACGTTCCCCGTCGAGGCAGGGCACGACGTGCTCGTGCATGCCGCCGCCGGCGGCGTCGGGCTGCTGCTGACCCAGCTGGCGTCACGCCGGGGCGCCCGCGTGATCGCCACGGTCGGCAGCGCCGACAAGGAGCGCCTCGCGCGCGAGGCCGGCGCGGCGGACGTCATCCGGTACCGCGAGTTCGACGACCTCACGCGCGACCTGCCCGCCGAGGTGCGCGCCCTGACCGGCGGCCGCGGCGTGCACGCCGTCTACGACTCCGTCGGCAAGGACACGTTCGACGCCTCCCTGGCGTCGCTGCGCCGCCGCGGCACGCTCGTCCTGTTCGGCGCCTCCTCCGGCGCCGTCCCGCCGCTCGACCCTCAGCGTCTCAACGCCGCGGGCTCGGTCTTCCTGACCCGCCCCAAGCTCGACGACCACACGGCGACGCGCGAGGAGCTGACGTGGCGCGCGCGCGAGCTGTTCGACGCGGTCCGCGCCGGCGAGCTCGACGTGCGGGTCGGCGCCACCTACCCCCTGGCCGACGCGGCCGAGGCCCACCGCGCGCTCGAGTCGCGCTCCACGACCGGAAAGGTCCTTCTCCTCCCGTGACGATCACTGCCCTCACCCCCGTCCGCACGCTGAACGTCGAGGTCTGGTCGGACATCGCCTGCCCCTGGTGCTACATCGGGAAGCGCCGCTTCACGGCCGCCCTCGCCGACTTCCCGCACCGCGACCACGTCGAGGTGACGTGGCGCTCGTACGAGCTGTCGCCGAACACGCCGGTCGGCCCCGGGCGCCCCGAGAGGGATGCGCTGTCCGAGCACAAGGGGATCCCGATCGAGAGGGTGAAGCAGATGTTCGCGCAGGTCACCGCGGTGGCCGCGGGCGAGGGTCTCGCCTACGACTTCGACCGCGCGCTCGCCGTCAACACGTTCGCGGCGCACCGCCTGGTGCACCTAGCGCGAGAGACCGGCGGCGCCGAGCTGGCGGAGCGCACCCTCGAGGCCCTGTTCTCGGCGCACTTCGAGCACGGCGCGGACCTGGGTGACGACGAGACCCTCGTCCGGCTGGTCAGTGACGCGGGGCTCGACGCGGATGCCGCGCGGGCGGCGCTGGACGGAGACCACGGGGCCGACGCCGTCCGCGCCGACGAGGCCGAGGCCCGTGCGCTCGGGGTCACCGGCGTGCCGTTCTTCGTCGTCGACCGCCGGGTCGCCGTGTCGGGCGCGCAGCCCGCCGAGGTGTTCTCACAGCTGCTCGAGGCCGGCTGGCGCGAGGCCAACCCCCTGCAGACGCTGGCAGCCGCCGACCCCGACGCCGAGGCGTGCGTCGACGACTCGTGCCCGATCTGACGCTGCGGCCGCCGGCCGACGACGACCTGCCGTCCCTCGCGACGCTCAACGACGCGGCCGTGCCGGCCGTCAACGCGCTCGGCCTCGACGGGCTGACGGCGCACGTCCCGGGGTGCGAGCTCGCCCTGGTGGCGGAGCACGACGGCCGGCTCGCCGGGTTCGTCCTGGCCGTCGGGCCCGGGGCCGCGTACGCGAGCGAGAACTACCGCTGGTTCGCGGAGCACGTGCCCGGATCCCTCTACGTGGACCGCATCGTCGTCGATCCCACCGCGCAGGGCCTCGGGATCGGGCGGGCCCTCTACGCGGCGGTCGACGCCCGCGCTCGCGAGCTCGGGCTCGGCGTCGTGACCTGCGAGGTCAACCTCGAGCCGCCGAACCCGCAGTCGCTCGCGTTCCACGAGCGGCTCGGGTTCCGCCGCGTCGGGGAGCAGGCGACCAAGGGCGGGTCCGTCGTCGTCGCCCTGCTGTCCCGCGACGTCGCCTGAGCACGGCCGAGGCCCGCACCCCCAGGGGATGCGGGCCTCGGCCGTGCGCGTCAGCGGACGCTGACCGGTGCGCTCGTGCTCGGTGACACGTTCGCGGGGTCGCTCGGGACGAACGTCGCCGTGTAGGTGTGCGTGCCCGACGGCACGGTGCCGATCGCGACGCCGAGCACCACGCTCAGCGTCTTGACCACGGTGCCGCCCTCCCGGATCTCGATCTTCCCGGACGGCAGGCGCCCGTTGTTCGTCGAGACCGTCGCGACGGCGATCGACGGGACGAACAGGAACCCGCGGGTCACCGACAGCCCCGTCGTCGTCGTCACCTTGTTCACCACGACGGTGACCGGTGCCGACTCGGAGACTCCCGCGTCGCTCGAGAAGCGCGCGACCACGGCGTAGCTGCCGGCCGGCGTCGAGGACGGGAGACGCAGGGTGGCGGTGCCGCCCTGCAGCGGAGCCGTCCCCAGCACCGTGTCGCCCGCGACGAACTCGACCGAGCCCGAGACCGGGGCGTCGGCCGTCACGGTCGCCGTGAGCGTGACCCGGGACGACGAGCCGTACACCTGGCTCGACGGCGAGGCCGTGAGCGTGGTGGTGACTCCCGCCTCCACGGTGAGCGGCAGCGTCACCGTGGTGCCGCTCGGGCTCGCGACGAGGGTCAGCGTGTGCGCGCCGGCGCTGGTCCCGGCCGGCACCGTCACCGCCACGTCCGCGTTGCCCGCGGTGACGGTCGCCGTCCCGATCGACGTGCCGTCGAGCCGGACGTCCAGGCTGGTGTTGAGCGGCGAGCCGAGGCTCGTCAGGTCCAGCCTGGTCACCGGGAACGCGAGCGCGTCACCGGCCGTCACCGTGGTCGGGACCGTCGGCACCCCGACCGCCTGGCGGGCGAAGTCCGGGGTCAGCCCCGGGTGCGCCTGCAGGTAGGCGATCCAGCCGTCGCGGTCGACGAGGCCCGAGTCGCGCGCGTCCGTCCCCTGGGCCACGACTCGGAAGTTGTCGCCGCCCGTGGTGAGGAACGAGAACGTGCCGATGCGGTAGCTCGCCGCCGGGTCGATCGGCGAGCCGTTCACCGTGATGGACGTGATGTGCGATCCCGCGGGTGCCGCGGCGTCGTACGTGTACGTCACGTTGTCGGACAACCCCAGCTGCAGGTACGGCCGGGTCGGGATGGTGCCGTCCGCGTTGGTCTGCCACTGCTGCTCGAGCATCACCTTGAACTGCGCGCCCGTGAGCGACGTGGTCCAGAGGTTGTTGACGAACGGCAGGACGCCGTTCGCCTCCGCCGTGGTCACGACGCCGTCCGGCGCGTAGAGCAGCTCGGCGCGCAGGCCCCCAGGGTTCACGACGCCGATCTCGGCGCCACCCAGGTTGTCCGGCGCGAGCGTGTCGCGCAGGGCGTTGGCCACCAGGTCGCCGAGCGTCGACTCGCTGGCCCGGTCGTCACGCGCGGTCGCCGGGGCCGTGTAGCCCGTCGGACCGTACGTGCCGCCGGTGAAAGCCGTGGTGATGTCGGCCGTCACGGAGCCCACCGGGACCGAGCCGACCGTGCTGGCGTACGCGAGCGCCGCGTTCACGATCGTGCTGACCTGAGCGACGCGCGGGTAGGTGGCGACGAGCGTCGCGGCGAAGGCCGCCTCGTTCTGCGCCGGGGTGTTGCCCGGCACCACCGGGGCGACGAGCCGCGGCACGTTCTGCTGCGTGTGCGCGACGACCTCACCGCTGGCCGGGTCGTACGTCAGCACGACCTTGCCGATGAACTCGCCGTAGCTGCCCGTCTGCAGGACCGGCCGCGTCTTGCCGGCGACACCGGGGACGGGCGACTCCCACGCGTACTGCTGGTGGGTGTGGCCGGTGAAGATCGCGTCGACGGACGCCGCGGTCTGCTCGACGATCTTCGCGAACGCGCCGCCCTGGGCCACCTCGTCCTCGAGGGTGCCGTTCGGCATCCCCTCGCTGGCGCCCTCGTGGTAGCTGGCCACGAGCACGTCGGCCTCGCCGTTGGCCTCGTTGCCGTCGCTGAGCTGCGCGGCCACGCGGTTGACGGCGTCGACCGGGTCGCCGATGTCGATCTGCGTGATGCCACCGGGGCTCACCAGCGACGGGGTCTCCCCCGTCACCGCCCCGATGACGCCGACCGAGACGCCGTCCATGTCGATGATCGAGTACTCCGGCAGCGCCGGCGTCGTGGTGCCCTTGAGGTAGACGTTCGCCCCGAGGTAGTCCCACTTCGCGTTCGTCTTGTTGGCGATCACACGGTCCGTGAGGTCCGTGAACCCCTTGTCGAACTCGTGGTTGCCCACCGCCGAGGCGTTGAGCTCGAGCGCGTTCAGGACGTCGATCGTCGGCTGGTCCTGCTGCACCGCCGAGGCGAACAGCGAGGCGCTGATGTTGTCGCCCGCAGAGACGAACGCGACCGGGCCGCCGGCCGCGACGGCCGCCGCCTTCTCCTTCTCGACGGTGCCCGCGAACTTCACGGTGTTGGCGTCGATGCGCCCGTGGAAGTCGTTGATGTCGAGCAGCGTGAGGTTGACGGGCTTGGCCGCCCCGTTCACGAGGCCGACGACGACCGGGTCGTGGTCCGATGACCGGTACTGGTCTGCGGCGTAGTAGAGGGTGCCGTGGTAGTTGTACCGGTCGTACTCGAGCGCGATGGACTCCTCGGCGTTGATCTCCCAGATGTCCGCACCGGTCGCCCGCTGCATCGCCGCGTCGTTGAGCAGCACGTGGTCCAGCGAGCCCGACAGGCCGCTGAACGAGTACGAGTACTGGCCGTCGGCGAGCGCCGTGGCGGCGTCGGTGTACCCGGCGTCGTAGAGCGTCTGCAGCGGGTCCTCGAGCGTGTACGAGTTGAAGTCGCCGACCAGCGCGACCGACTTCGCGGCGCCCTGCACCGTCGGGATCCAGTCACGCAACGCCTGGGCCTGCCGGACGCGCGACTCGTTGGACGCGCCCTGCCCGTCCCCGGTGTCGGCGTCGCCCGGCCACGGACCCGCCGAGCCCTTCGACTTGAAGTGGTTGACCGCGACGAAGAACGGCTCGCCGCCACCGACCGGCGTGAACGTCTGCCCGATGGGCTCGCGCGCGTTGCCGAAGGCCTGGTCGTCGCCGCTCAGCGTGCCGAGCGCGTGCGACGGGCCGGTGCGCTCGACGGCCGCGGCGCGGTAGATGAGCGCGTTGGTGATGACGTCCATCTCGGCGGCCGGCGGGAGCTCCGTCGACGACGGGACGTACGCCCAGACGTCCGAGCCCGCGGCCGCGTTGAGAGCCTTGACCAGCGTGTCGAGCGCCTCGTCCGCGACCCCGTCGACCGTCGCCGAGTTCTCGATCTCGAGGAGGCCGACGACGTCGGCGTCGAGCTTGTTGATGGCGGCGACGATCTTGTCCTGCTGCCGCTGGAGGTCCGCCGGGTCCCACGCGCCGCGCGGCGCGCAGCCGGAGTTGACCGTCACCGGGTCGCCGGTGCGGTCGTTGTACGACGTGCAGCCGGCCGTGGTCGCGCCGAGCGTCGTGAAGTAGTTGAGCACGTTGAACGAGGCGATCTTCAGGTCCCCGCCGACCGCGGACGGGGCCGCGGTCCGGTCGTTCTCGAACGTGACGGCGGCCGGACCGGGCTGCGTCGGGTTGAGCTTCCACACGTTGTTGCGGAAGTCCACGATCACCGGGGCCGTGATGCTCGCGGCGGCACCGACCCGGACCGGGTTGGTCAGGCTGACGTACGGCGGGGTCAGACCCGAGTTCGCCGCGGACAGGAAGTTCGTCGACGAGCCGTCGTCCAGCACGACGCCGCGTGCGGCGTTGTCGGCGGCGGCGGCCAGCGCCTCGGCCGAGCCGGGCCGGCCGACCTCCGTGGGCTGCAGGAGCGGCAGCGTGCCGGCCGCGAGGCCGACCTCGCCGTACTGGTTGGTGGAGAACGTGTTCGTGATCGTCAGGTCACCGGTCGGCTGGAAGAGCATCGACTCGAGCGCCTCGCGGGCCCCGTCGGTCGTCGGCCACGTGCCCGACACCGGCGTCACCGCGGCGGCCGCCGGGAGCTTCACCAGGTCGGTCGCCGCGGCGACCGTGAGCTCGGTGAGGCCGTTGAACTCGGAGACGACGCCCGTGACCTGCACGTGGTCACCGATCGCTACCAGGCCCGCCGTCGCCGACGAGAAGACGAAGACCGCGTCGGACGCGCCGGGCGTCGCGTCGGTCCCGGGCGTCTGGATGACGTAGCCGCTCAGCCCGCCGGTCGGGTAGGCCGCCGTGACGACACCGTCGGTGATGACCGTGGCGCCGGCCAGCGGAGAGGTCGCGCCCGTGCCCTGGATCTCGGCGATGGTCGCCGCCGTCGGCGTGCCGGGGTTGGTACCGCCGCCTGCGACGCCGGGCGTCGGCAGGGCGGCGGCGAAGTCGGCCGCGTTGTTCGCGGTGTTGGTCGATGACGCGTCCCGCGTGACCGACTGCGTGTTCGACGCGCCGATCGCCGGGCCGCTCCCCGCGTAACCGGCCGCAGCGGCGCCGTACCCGACGAAGTCGACGACGGACGGGGCCGCCGTGCACTCGACGCCTCCGCACGCCAGGGCCGTCGTCGACGACACCAGCGCGACCTTGCCGGCCGTCCCGCTCATGGGGATCGTGCCGGTCGCGCTGCCGGTCACCGGCGTCGTCCCGGCCGCACCTGCCGCCTCGACGACGACATAGGCGGCGCCGGGCGCGATCGTGCCGGTCAGCGGCGTCGTCTGCCAGACCACGCCCGCCGACGAGGCGTACTGCACGGACCAGCCGTCGACGCTGACCGGCGACGGGCTCGCGTTCACCAGCTCGATGAAGTCGTTGGTGTAGGTGGCGCCGCTGTTGCCGCCCCCGCCGTACACCTCGTTGACGAGCACCCGCGGGGTGGTGCCGACCGCCGCCCCTGCCGAGCCCGCCGCGATCACACCGCCCGTCACAGCAAGAGCGAGGGCTGCGACGCCCCCGCTGATCGACTTCATGGCACGGCGCACGTCGAGCTCTCCTTCGTCGGGGAACGTCAGCGGCCGCTCGTGGCGGCCTGGACCACCTTCAGGGATCGCCCGTTTTGTCGCAACTACTCACAGGTAACTATTGGGTGAACTCATCCCATGACCACGGTCGGAGGCGGTGCGACCGGACGCGCACGACCCCCGCGACCACCAGCCGCGGGGGTCGTCCCGGACGAGCTCACGCGCGGAGCGTCGCCCCGAACCTCGCGTGCGCCTCGGCGACGACGGCCTCGCGGACGCCGGCCGCCTCCTGCGCGGTGAGCGTCCGGTCGTCCGCCCGGAGACGCAGCGAGAAGGCGAGCGACTTGCGCGCGGCACCCACCTGCGACCCGGTGTACACGTCGAAGAGGCGGATCTCCTCGACGACGTCCCCGGCCGGGCTCGACGCCGCACCGACGCGCACCGCGTCGAGAAGGTCGGCCGCGGGCATGTCCTCGCCGACGACGAGCGCGATGTCCTCCTTGAGGACGGGGAACGTCGACACGGGTTCCGCCTGGACGGGCTCGGGCGACGCCGCCGCGAGCAGGACGTCGAGGTCGAGCTCGAACGCCGACGCGCGGGCGGGCAGCCCGAGGGCCGCCACCACGTTCGGGTGCAGCTCCCCGGCGTGGCCCACGAGCGTGCCGTCGACCGTGGTCAGGCGCGCGCAGCGGCCCGGGTGCCACGGCGCGTGCTCCGCGTCGGCCGAGACCACCAGCGGGACGCCGACGACCTCCGCGACGAGCGTGGCCGACGCGATGGCGTCGGTGTGGTCGGCGCGGCGACCCGGCCCCCACCAGCCCGCGGGCTCGCGCAGTCCGGCGAGGACCCCCGCGACCCGTCGAGGCTGCGGCGGCACGGCGGCGTCGAGCGCCGCGAGCTCCTCGTCCGACGGGCGGACGCCACCGGGCAGGCTCGGGGCCGCGGGCGCGCCGTCGATCGGCCGCGTGACCAGCCCGAGCTCGAAGACCGCCACGTCGCTCACGCCGCGGGCGACGTTCCGCCGGGCCGTCTCCAGGAGCGTGACCAGCAGGTTCGTCCGCATGAACGGCTGCTCGTCGGACAGCGGGTTGACCAGCCGGACGGCCCGGCGGCGGTCGTCGTCAGCCGGCAGACCGAGCGCGTCGAGCTGCTCGGTGCCGACGAACGGGTAGCTGAGCACCTCGACCAGGCCCGACTCCGCCAGCGCCCGTGCGACCGAGCGGCGGGTCCGCTGCCCGGCCGTGAGGCCGGCCCCGGCGGGCGCGGGCGGCACGATCGACGGGATCGCGTCGTACCCCCGCAACCGCGCGACCTCCTCCACCAGGTCGACGTCGACCACGAGGTCGGGCCGCCAGGACGGCGCCTGCACGCGCACGACACCGGGGCGCGCGTCCGACACCTCGCACCCGATCGAGACGAGCGTCTCGCGCACCTGGTCGGCGGTGTACGGCACCCCGATCAGCCGGGCGGGCAGGTCGAGGTCGAGGTCGAAGGCGGGCACCGGCGCGCGCCGGTCGACATCGGTGAGGTGCGGGTCCGCCACGCCGCCGCCGAGCTCGACCAGCAGCGCGAGCGCGCGGGCGACGGCCACGGGCGGGAGCGCCGGGTCGACGCCTCGCTCGAACCGCTTGGCCGCCTCGCTCGGGAGCTTGTGCCGGCGGGCGCTGCGGGCGACCGTGATGGGGTCGAAGTGCGCCGCCTCGACGAGCAGGTCCGTGGTCGACGCGCTCACCTCGCTGTCCCCGCCGCCCATGACCGCCGCCAGACCGATGGGTCGGGAGGCGCGTGCGCCGCCGGGGCTGTCGGTGATGAGCAGGTCCTCCGGGTCGAGCGCGCGGTCGACGTCGTCGAGCGTCCGGATCTTCTCGCCCGGGATCGCGCGCCGCACGACGATCGGCTCGGCCAGGTGGGCCAGGTCGTAGGCGTGCAGGGGCTGCCCGAGGTCGAGCATGACGTAGTTCGTCACGTCGACCGCGAGCCCGATCGGCCGCATCCCGGCCTGCTGCAGCCGCCGCTGCATCCAGGCGGGCGAGGGGTCGTTCGCCCGGACGCCCCGGACGATCTGCGCCACGAACCGGTCGGCGCCGGGGACACCGTCCAGCGGCGCGGCGTCGTCGATCTCGACCGCGAAGCTGCCACCGGTGGGCGGGAGGTCGCTCGTCGGCAGCCCGTGGTCGGTGAACCGGGCGCCCGTCGACAGGCCGTACTCGCGGGCGACCCCGCGCATGGAGAAGCAGTACCCGCGGTCGGGCGTCACGTTGATCTCGAGCACCTCGTCGCCGAGGCCGAGCAGCTCGCGCGCGTCGGTGCCGACCTCGGGGTCCAGCCCGAGCGTGGCCAGCACGATGATCCCGGCGTGGTCCTCGCCCAGGCCCAGCTCGCGCGCCGAGCAGATCATGCCGTCGGACACGTGCCCGTAGGTCGTGCGAGACGCGATCGGGAACGGCCCGGGCAGCACGGCGCCAGGCAGCGCGACGACGACCTTGTCGCCCACGGCGAAGTTGTGCGCACCGCAGACGATGCCCCGAGGGCCGCCGCCGGCCTCGTTGTGCTCCGGCCCCACGTCCACCCGGCACCAGTTGATGGTCTTGCCGTTCTTCTGCGGCTCCGGCGTGAGCGCCACGACGCGACCGACGACCAGCGGACCGGACACGGCCGCGGGGTGGATGGCCTCCTCCTCGAGCCCGACCCGGACCAGGTCCTCCGCGAGCTGCGCGGCGGTGAGCCCGGCGGGGAGCTCGACGTGCTCGGCGAGCCACGACAAGGGGATGCGCGGCATCAGATCTCCGTCCCGAACTGGGTGGAGAAGCGGACGTCGCCCTCCACCATGTCGTGCATGTCAGCGATGCCGTGGCGCAGCATCAGGGTGCGCTCGATGCCCATGCCGAACGCGAACCCGGAGTAGACGTCGGGGTCGACGCCGACGGCCCGGAGCACGTTCGGGTTGACCATGCCGCAGCCACCCCACTCGATCCAGCCGGCCCCGCCCTTCTTCTGCGGGAACCAGAGGTCCATCTCCGCGCTGGGCTCGGTGAACGGGAAGAACGACGGGCGCAGGCGCGTGCGCGCCTCGGGACCGAAGATCGCGCGGGCGAAGTGGTCCAGCGTGCCCTTGAGGTGCGCCATCGTCAGCCCCTTGTCCACCGCCAGGCCCTCGACCTGGTGGAAGACGGGCGTGTGCGTCGCGTCGAGCTCGTCGGTGCGGAACACCTTGCCCGGGCACGCGATGTACACCGGCAGGTCGCGCTCGAGCAGCGTGCGCGCCTGGACCGGCGACGTGTGGGTGCGCAGCACGAGGCCCGGCGCGTCGACGAAGAACGTGTCCTGCATCTGCCGCGCCGGGTGGTCCACGCCGAAGTTCAGCGCGTCGAAGTTGAACCACTCCGCCTCGAGCTCGGGGCCCTCGGCGATCTCCCAGCCCATCGACACGAAGATGTCGGCGATGCGCTCCGACAGCATCTCGAGCGGGTGCCGCGCGCCGCGCGGGCGGCGGTCCGTCGGCAGCGTGACGTCGACGGACTCCTCGACGAGCACGCGCAGGTCGCGCTCGGCCTCGAGCTCGGACTGGCGCTGGGCGAGCGCGGCGGCGAGCCGGCCCTTCGCCTGGCCGAGCAGCTTGCCGGCCACGGCCTTGTCGGCGGGCGCGAGGCCCCCGATGGCCCGGTTGGCCAGCGCGATCGGGCTGCGCTCGCCCACGTGCTCGAGGCGGGCGGTCTTCAGGGCGTCGAGGTCGGCGGCGGCCGCGAGGGCCTTCAGCGCGTCCTCGACGGCGGACTCGACGCCCGGGGCGTCGAGCGGGGACAGGGCGGTGTCGTCGGACATCCTGACCTTCCAGTGCAGGTTCTGGGCAGCCGGCACGCGGCACGGCTGTGGCAGTGGGCGCGCGAGCGCCCGGCCAGCGGACAAGTCTAGGGGCGCCCGATCCGGGTCTGCGCGGCCGGTCCAGCGGTGGACGGCCTGCTCAGGTGCGCGTCAGCGCGGCCCGGGAACGGGCCCGGGAAATCGGCGACCACCGGCCGCCTGCGCACGCGCTGTCATGCGTCCATCCTGCCACGGCACCCGCTAACGGCCGAGCACAAAGGTCTCGACCGTCTCGTACAGCGGGCCCCCGCCGCGGCCGGCGCCCGGGCGCGACGACACCAGCACCAGCTCGTCGACCTGCCACCGGGGACCGTCGTACACCGCGAGGGCGCGCACCAGCCCGGCGGCCACGTCCTCGTCGTCGGGTCCCTGCCCGTCGGGTCGCGGGCCCGGGCGGTCCGAGCGCGACGACCGGCGCCGGGGCGGACCGCTGCCCGGCCGCACCCGGCCGACGGTGAGGTGCGGGCGGTCCCGGGGCCGGTTGTCGGGCGCGCCCCCGGCGGCCTCCCCCGCCTCGACGCACCCGTGGCTGAGCGCTCGCTGCTGCGCGAGGTCGCCGGCGACGCCGACCCAGAGGGTGCGGTGCGAGAAGACGCCGGCGCCGTGCAGCGCGAGCTCGTACGGCTCGAGTCCCACGGCCACCTCGGCCAGGTCGGCCGTCAGCCCCGGGACCGCGCCGTCCGGGAGGTCGCCGTAGAAGGCGACCGTGAGGTGCCAGGTCTCGCGCGCCGACCAGCGCACGGCCGACGACAGGCCCGACGGCGCTCCGCGGACCGAGGCCAGGGCGAGGTCGAGGTGGTCGAGCACCGGCTCGGGCGGCCACACCGCCGCGAAGAGCCTCATCGCTGCGCCCGCGCGCTGGCGTACAGGCAGACCGTCGCCGCGGTCGCGAGGTTGAGCGACTCGGCGCGGCCCCGGATCGGGACGCGCACCACCGCGTCGGCCAGCGCCCGGTCCTCGTCGCGCAGTCCCCACGCCTCGTTGCCGAACACCCACGCCGTCGGGCGGGACAGGTCGGGGACGCCGTCCTCGGCGGAGCCCGCGACGTCGAGCAGGTCGTCCAGGTCGAACGTGCCGGCGCCGTCGGCCGCGAGCACCGTCAGGCCGGCGGCGCGCAGGGCGTCGACCGTCGTCGCCAGGTCCGCGCCCGTCACCACGGGCAGGTGGAACAGCGACCCGGCGGTCGACCGGACGACCTTCGGGTTGTGCACGTCGACGCTCTCGCTCGTCAGGACCGCCGCCCCCGCTCCCGCCGCGTCGGCCGCGCGGATCACCGTCCCGGCGTTCCCCGGGTCACGCACGTTCGCGAGGACCGCGACGAGCCGCAGGTCCTCAAGGTCGTCGAGCGTGTGCCTCGTCAGCGACGCGACCGCGACGACGTGCTGGCCGTCGGGGCTCATCGCGTCCAGCACCTCGGCCGTCCCGACGTGCACCCGGATGCCCCGGTCCTGCGCCCCGGTCACGATCTCGGCGTACCGGTGGCCGGACTCGGCGGTCACGTACAGGTCGTGCACGTCGGCGCCGGCGAGCACCGCCTCGCGGACGGACTGCGGACCCTCGACGACGAACCGGCCGACCCGCTGGCGCACCGACCGGCCGGCCAGCGCCCGCACGGCCTTCACTCGCTCGGCGCGGGGGTTGGTCAGGATCTCGTCGGCCACGGGGACATCATGCCTGGGGACGACGAAGCCCCCGGCGAGTCCGAGGACTCCGGGGGCTCCGGGTGCAGCGAGCCGCCGCCCGGCCCCGCGGCGGCGGGGTGGGCGGTCGGGCTCAGCGGCGGACGAAGGTCAGGCAGCCTTCGGCGCGTTGACGTCCTCGGGCAGGGCAGCCTTCGCGGCGGCCACGAGCGTGTTGAACGTCGCGGCGTCGTTGACGGCGAGGTCGGCCAGCACGCGGCGGTCCACCTCGATGCCCGCGAGCTTCAGGCCCTGGATCAGGCGGTTGTAGGTCAGACCCTGCTCGCGCGACGCAGCGTTGATGCGCTGGATCCACAGCTTGCGGAAGTCCTGCTTGCGCACCTTGCGGTCGCGGTACGCGTAGACGAGGGAGTGGGTGACCTGCTCCTTCGCCTTGCGGTACAGGCGCGAACGCTGGCCGCGGTAACCCGCAGCGCGCTCAAGGGTCGTACGGCGCTTCTTCTGGGCGTTGACCGCCCGCTTCACGCGTGCCACGTGATGCTCCTTGCTTGTCTCAGGCTCGGGTGCAGTGACCGGGGCGCGGCAGCGCCCCCGGGATCACTTACCGAGCAGCTTCTTGATGCGGGGGGCGTCGGCAGGAGAGACGACGAGGTCGCCGGCGAGACGGCGCGTGCGACGGCTCGACTTGTGCTCGAGCAGGTGGCGAGCGCCGGCCTGCTCGCGCATGACCTTGCCGGCTCCGGTCACCCGGAAGCGCTTCTTGGCACCGGAGTGCGTCTTGTTCTTCGGCATGGCTGCCGTGTCTCCTTGTCGTTCACATCGCACGGGTTCGTACGACTCGTCTGGTGCGGTCCGACCGGTGGGCCGGGCCGTCCGTTCGTGCTGGCTAGCTGGCCTCTTCCGAGGCCGTCGAGCTGGTCTGTGCTTTGGCCGCACCGGCCGGCCCGGGCCGCGGCGCGGGCCGGGGGGTGCCGATCGGCTTCGGCGTGGCGGGCTTCGGCGCGGCCGCGGGAGCAGCTGCGGCGGGCGTCGCCGGCGTGGGGGCAGCGGCCGGCTTGGGGGCCGAGGCTGCGGGTCGTGCGGCTGCGGC
>NZ_JBFUIK010000043.1:0-22823 GCF_056401915.1 Cellulomonas sp. P4_D11
GCCCGCGCCGGCAGCTCGCGCCGCCGCTGCGCCCTCCCGTGACCGCGGCCCGCGCCGTGGCATGGGTCAGGAGCAGCAGGAGGGCGACCTCCCCATGGACGAGATCCTCACCGAGATGGTCCGGGTGGGCGCGTCCGACGTGCACCTCACCACGGGTACCACCCCGATGGTGCGGATCAACGGCTCGCTCAAGCCGCTCGACGGGTTCGGCATGGTCCAGCCCGAGGGCCTGCGCCGCACGCTGTACGCGTTCCTGACGCAGAAGCAGCGCGAGAAGTTCGAGACGAACCTCGAGCTCGACCTCTCGTACTCGGTCCGTGGCCTCGCCCGGTTCCGCGTGAACATCTACCAGCAGCGCGAGTCCATCGGCGCCGCCTTCCGTGTGATCCCGTACGAGATCAAGCCGCTCGAGGCGCTCGGCGTGCCGGCGGTCGTCGGCACCTTCGCCGGCCTGCCGCGCGGGCTCGTCCTGGTGACCGGCCCGACCGGTTCCGGCAAGTCCACCACGCTGGCGTCGATCGTCGACCTCGCGAACCGGACGCGCGAGGACCACATCATGACGGTCGAGGACCCCATCGAGTTCCTGCACCGCCACAAGAAGTGCGTGGTCAACCAGCGCGAGGTCGGGCAGGACACGCACTCGTTCGCGAACGCCCTCAAGCACGTGCTGCGCCAGGACCCCGACATCATCCTGGTCGGCGAGATGCGTGACCTGGAGACCATCTCCGTGGCGCTGACCGCCGCCGAGACCGGTCACCTGGTCTTCGCGACGCTGCACACGCAGGACGCCGCGCAGACGATCGACCGCGTCATCGACGTGTTCCCCGCGCACCAGCAGGCGCAGGTCCGCACGCAGCTGGCCGGCGCCATCCAGGGTGTCGTCTGCCAGACGCTGGCCAAGCGGTCCGACTCGCCCGGCCGTGCGGTCGCCACCGAGGTGCTCGTGGCCACGCCGGCCATCCGCAACCTCATCCGCGAGGGCAAGACGCACCAGATCTACTCGGCCATGCAAGCCGGTGCCAAGCAGGGCATGCACACGATGGACCAGCACCTCTCGGAGCTGGTCAAGACCGGCAAGATCAGCTACGAGACCGGACTGGAGAAGTGCCATCACGTGGAGGACTTCAACCGTCTGACCGGCCGGTTCTCCGGTGGGTCGCAGGGCGCCGCAGGCATGGGTGACCAGGCGACCATGGGCGGCTCCTCGTTCGGAAGCCAGGCGCTCTGATGGCCACCGCGACGAAGACGTACGAGTACGCCGTCCGGGACAAGGCCGGCAAGATCGTCAAGGGCCGCGTCGAGGCGACCAACCAGGCGGCCGTGGCCAACCGGCTCCGGGAGATGGGCCTCGCGGCCGTCTCGATCTCCGAGGTCAGTACGGGCGGCTTCAACGCCGAGATCAACATCCCCGGGTTCGGTGGGAACAAGATCTCGCTGAAGGACCTGGCGATCATGTCCCGGCAGCTGGCCACGATGATCGACTCGGGCCTGTCGCTGCTGCGCGCGCTGACGATCCTGGCGGAGCAGACGGAGTCGAAGGCCCTCGCGAAGGTCATCGCTCAGGTCCGGAACGACGTCGAGGTGGGTACGGCCTTCTCCACGGCGCTCACCAAGCACGACAGCGTCTTCCCGCCGCTGATGATCAACATGGTCAAGGCGGGGGAGGTCGGCGGTTTCCTCGACCAGACCCTGGTGTCCGTGGCCAACAACTTCGAGGCCGAGGTCAAGCTGCGCGGCAAGATCAAGTCCGCGATGACCTACCCCGTGGTCGTGTTCGTCGTGGCGATCCTCGCCACCACGGGCATGCTCCTGTTCATCGTCCCGGTCTTCGCCGGCATGTTCTCGTCGCTCGGCGGGGAGCTTCCGCTGCCCACCAAGATCCTCATGATGCTGTCCCAGTTCGTGAAGATCACGATCATTCCGTTCGTGATTGCGCTGGCGATCTTCGCGGTGTGGTGGGGAAAGCACAAGAACGACCGCGGCATTCGCGAGCGCGTCGACCCGTGGAAGCTCAAGGTGCCCGTTTTCGGGCAGTTGTTCCGAAAGATCGCTGTTTCCCGGTTCACGCGAAACTTCGGCACGATGCTGCATGCCGGCGTCCCTCTGCTCCAGGCTCTCGACATCGTCGGCGAGACGAGCGGAAACCTCGTCATCGAGCGGGCGGCCAAAGCCGTGCAGGAATCCGTCAGGCGCGGAGAGTCCCTCTCCGGGCCCCTGAGCCAGCACCCCGTGTTCCCGCCCATGGTCGTGCAGATGATGGCCGTCGGTGAGGACACAGGCGCCCTGGACACGATGCTTGCGAAGGTCGCGGACTTCTACGACGACGAGGTCGAGTCGACCACCGAGCAGCTCACGAGCCTCATCGAGCCGCTCATGATCGTCGTCATCGGCGCGATCGTCGGGTCCATGGTCATCGCCATGTACATGCCGATCTTCGGAATCTTCAACCTCATCAGCTGAGCATTGCTCCGCCCGAGTGAATCGAGGCGGATCGGGAACTGCGACTCAAGGTCCCGCCACCCGTTCCCGATACACGCTTTGCAGGACTGAACCGGTCTCGACCGGACTGACAGTGAAAACGCCATCCGCCACTCATTCTTAGGGGAGCTGACTGTGATCGCTCGCATCCGTAAGTCCATCGAGGAGAAGGACAAGGGCTTCACCCTTATCGAGCTCCTCGTCGTCATGATCATCATCGGGATCCTCGCGGCGATCGCGATCCCCGTGTTCCTGAACCAGCGCAAGAAGGCCAACGACACGGCCGCGACGTCCGACGTCTCGACCGTCGGCAAGGAGGTCGCGACGTACTACGTCGACGCGACCGCCGCCCTCGCGACCTCCGGTGTCACGTTCACCGCTCCGTCGGGCACCACGGCCGGCAAGCTGAACGTGAACGGTGCCTCGGTCGGCAACGCGTCCGCCGCCACGAACGGCGTCACGCTGTCCTACTCGCCGGCCAGCCCGGCGACGGCGTCGGCCGGCTCGACCACCTGGTGCGTCACGCTCACCTACGACGGTGGCACGCGCTCCACGGTGTACTACTCGGCCGCGAACGGCCTGAGCAAGACCGGTTGCTGATCTAGTCAGCGCAGGCAGTGGGGCGGAGGCGAACGCCTTCGCCCCACTGCTGTACCGGCGGGTCAGCCCGCAAACAGGACGACAGCAGGGCAACGGCCGAGAGGGGCCCAGCGATGACGCACGCGGTACGTGGCAGCGAGCGAGCGCACGACGAGGTCGGCTTCACGCTGATCGAGCTCGTCGTGGCGATGGTGTGCCTCACGGCCATGTCGATGGCGGTCATCGGCGTCATCGTCAACTCGCAGGCCCAGAGCCTGAGCAACCGCAACCGCGTCGCGGCCGCCAACCWGGCGGCCCGTGAGATCGACCTGGTCCGCGAGCAGTTCGGCGCGACCGACTCGGGTCCGATCGACATCGCGAACGCGGGATTCCAGGTCAACCCCAACCACCTTCCGGGCGGAACCGACGGCCAGCCACTGGTCGTCGACGGCGTCCCGTACACGGTCAAGCGCAGCGTCGAGTGGAACATCACCGGCACCGGCGCCTCGGCCTGTGAGGGCGGTTCCCTCGTCTCGTACCCCAGCCTCGGGGTCACGGTCACCGTCGAGTGGCCGAACATGGGCCAGGTCAAGCCGATCGTCAACAGCGCGGCGTTCGCGCCCGACAAGGACACCGGCGTCTCGACCACCGACTCCTTCATCGCCTCGAAGGTGCTCGACCAGGACGGCGCCGCCCTGGCGAACATCCCCGTCACCGCCGGCGGCTCGACCGCCTACACCGATGCGACGGGCTGTGCGGTGGTCCGCGTGACGCCCGCCGTGACGACGGGCACGAGCTACACGGTCCAGGTGGCCGACGCGAGCTACGTGGACCTGTCGGGGACGCCGAACCCCACCAAGAGCACCGGCACCCTCCTGCGTGGCCGGATCTACTCCGGCGCCAGCTTCGCGGTCGGCAAAGCCGGCGCCGTCACGCTGCGGCTGGTCCGCGCGGACGGCCAGGCGCTGACGAACGCACAGGTCAACGGCTCCACGGTCACGCTCGTGGCCTCCCAGTTCTCCGGGGCCAACGGTCGGACCACGCGCGTGATGACCGGCGTGACCACCACGTTCACCGGGCTCTACCCGACGTCCTACGGCGCGTACTTCGGGACGACGGCGCCGGCGGGCGGATACACCGTCACGAAGCTGACGCCCGGCGGCACGCTGAACGTGGATGTCGTCTTCGAGATGGCGCACATCACGGCGGCGAACCTGCCCGGTGACGCCACCCAGGTCGTGGCGGTCCCCGCAGGCACGGTGCCGACGGCGACCACCTGCAGCGCCGCGACGATCCGCGGAGGAGCGTCCGGCGGTACCGCCGAGCTCGACGCGCTGCCCGGGTCATACGACCTCTACATGACCGGACCGACGTACGCGTGCTCGCCCGGACCGGCCGCGCAGGCCTACACCTCCGGCGACAACCCCGACACCACGTGGGCGGCGACGCAGCTCAAGGTCAACTCCGTGCCCGGCGCGACGCTCATGGCGGTCGACCAGAACCTGTCCGGCGTCATGAACCTCACGACCTGCCCGACCGGCCTCGCGCCGGCGATCGTGCGGAACATCGACGGTGCGCGCACCCAGTTCGTCGACCTCCCGGCCGGCAGCTACTACATCTGGCAGGTGTCGGGCAGCACGTGCCTCGGGTACCCGATCGGGCTCGGTTCGTTCAACGTGCCCTACGGCGCCCAGACCACGAAGACCTGGGCCCTCGGGTCGGTCACGCTCGAGGTCACGTCCGTCGGGAGCGGGCGCAACCTCGTGCTCAATGCCGGCGCCGCGGTCACCAACTGCACGGGCACGGCGACGACCCCCGTGACGACGACCTACGTGTCGCCGGCGACGACGTCGGGGAACGTGTCGGTCACCTGGTCGGCTCCCCGACCGGCGTCGGGCAACGTCACCTACTACGCGTACATCTGGAACAAGGGCCTCTCCAGCGGCAACCGGTGCACGGCGATCGGCACGTTCGTGGTCGGACCCGCCACAGGGCCGCTGCTCACCAAGCCCTGGACCGCCCCGACGAATGACGTGAAGGGCCCGTGATGAACAGGCTGCGTGGGCGGCTCGGCCGCCGCGACGAGGGCACCTCCCTCACGGAGATGCTGGTCGCGATGCTGATCACGGGCATCATCGTGGCGGCCGTCGCCACGATGACGATCACCTTCGCGCAGTCGAACGCGCGCAACGTGACCCGCCAGGACCAGATCGACTCGGCCCGGGTGGTCACCGAGACGCTGAGCAAGAAGCTCCGCACCGCGGTGATGCCCAACCAGCTGACGTCGACCTGCACCCTCTGCACGGCGGACGCCTTCGTGCTGGGCAAGGACTACTCGGTGCAGTTCTACGCGAACGTCAACAACGCCGGGAACACCGTCGGCCCCAGCCGGGTCACCTACACGCTGACGACCACCGGGGCGACGGCGGGGACCCTGGTCGAGAAGGTCCAGGTCCCGGACTCGGCCGTCCCCACGGCGACGGGCTATGTCTACTGCAACGCGGAGATCGCCGGCGCGACGACAGCCTGCGCCGCGAGGCTCACCACGCGGACGCTGGCCACCGGCGTCCGCTGGGACACGGGGACGGCGATCTTCCAGTACTTCGACGGCGCCGGCGACCAGATGCTCCCGGCGACCAGCGGCGGGTCACTGACCGGGGACCAGCTGTCGAAGGTGCTGGCCGTCGAGCTCACCGTCACCGTGCAGCAGCCCAACTCGACCAGGGCGCGCGCCACCACGTACATCCAGCGCCTGACCCTGCCCAACGCGCAGGCCATCCTTCGGCAGGGAGAGGACCAGACACCGTGAACCGCTTCCGGCGCGCTGCGACGACCGGCGACGAGGGCATGGCCCTCGTCCTCGTCGTCGGAACCATGCTCATCCTCGCCATGCTGGCGACGACCGCTCTGGCGTACACCGTCTCGGGACAGAAGTTCGCGCGGTACGACCAGGACTACTCCGGTGCCATGACGGCCGCGCAGTCCGGGGTCGACGACTTCATCTCGCGCCTGAACCGCGACGACCAGTACTACCGGACGATCGACTGCGCCAACGGCGCCCTCAAGGGCCCGAACGTCACCGGCAACACCTGTGGCTGGACCGCGACCACGCCGGTCGGCTGGCTGCCTGTGGTCCCGGGCACGACGGACGCCAAGGCGGCCTACTTCCACTACGGCATCGACGCCTCACGGGCGGCGACCGAGGGCACCATCACGGTCACCGTCACGGGCAAGGCCAACGGGCGGTACCGCACGGTCGAGGCAGCCGTGGGCAAGGACGGCTCGACGGACTACGTCTACTACACCGACTTCGAGTCCGCGGACCCGTCGAACGTGCAGGCGTACGGCAGCACGCCGTCCACCGCCTGCGGTGGCGCCGGGAGCGCGAACGCCAAGTACTGGTGGAGCGGCCGGAGCTCGGCCGGATGCTCCGAGATCACGTTCGTCGCCGGCGACACGCTCGACGGCGCCGTGTTCTCGAACGACTCGGTGCTCTCCGACGGTGCGACCTTCACGAGCGGCTTCACCACGGCGAACCCCGAGTGCGACAGCTCGACGGTCACCTCGAACCAGTCGACGTGGAAGTACTGCCTGCGCAAGACGGGCAGCAACTACGCGACCGCGAACTTCAGCGGCGTCAAGCCGCAGTACTCGCGGAACGGGCCCCTCTACCTCGATGACACGTCGGCAGCCTTCGCCGGCTACCCGGGCTGCCACTACGCGGGCTCGACGCGCATCATCTTCAACGCCAACGGGACGATGACGGTCTGGAGCAAGACCGCCAACAACGGCGGCGTCACCCCGCCCCCGATCGCACCCCCGACGGGCACGGCACCGGACTGCGGCACCGTGTCCGCGCTGAACAGCGCGGCCGGAGCGACGGTCAACGTGCCGGACAACATGGTCATCTACGTCCGGGACGACACGACCAACATGACGCAGGCGCAGTGCGACGCGGGACAGATCGGCGGGCCCTCAGGGTCCGAGCTCCCGCTCGGCACGTTCACGAAGGCGCTGGCGGCGGCAAAGCCCACGGGCAACGACAAGTCGTACACCTACGACAAGACGATGACCGAGTCGACGAAGTACTGCCAGGTGGGCAACCTGTACGTCCAGGGCATCGTCAAGGGTCGCGTGACCCTGGCCTCCGAGCAGTCCACGGTCGTCACCGGCGACCTCGTGCTCGCCGGCGGCCTCAACGGCTCGGACATGCTGGGTCTCGTCGCCACCAACTCGGTGGAGGCCTTCCACCCGTACATGATGAAGGTCTCGGGTCCCTCGAGCGGCTGCCCGAGCTCCACCTGCAAGTGGTCCACGTCGCCGTCGACGGTGGGTGAGGTCGCGGGCTGGCCGACCAACTACCCGGACCCGACCGGGGCGGTCGTGGTGGGCGGCCTGAACATCATGGGCTCGATCCAGACCCTGCAGCACTCGTTCTACGTGCAGCAGTACAACGTGGGCGACCCGGAGGGGCTCCTTCAGGTCAACGGCTCGATCGCCCAGCGCTGGCGCGGCATCGTCGGTACCGGCAACGGGTCGACGGGCTACCTGAAGAACTACGTGTACGACAGCCGGCTCAAGTACGCCGCCCCGCCGTACTTCCCGAAGTGGGTCAACGCCCAGTGGGGCCAGCACTACTTCGGCGAGATCACCACGCCGCTGGCGCTGCGGAACTGACCCGGTCGGGCCACCCGGTTCGTGGCGGTGCGCTGGGACGTCGACGACGTCCCAGCGCATCGCGCATCCGTCCGGCGGTCGGGCTCAGGTCCTGGTGCGGTCGTGCCGATCACCTTGTCGGACGTACCCCTGCACCTGGGAGTGGAACGACATGATGACGATCGCCGACCGACGATACGGTGACGGCGTGCTGCCGCCGGAGCCAGGGACCGCGACCCTGTGACCGGCGCCCTCATCGCCATCGCGGGGCTGTTCGGCCTCGCGATCGGCTCATTCCTCAACGTGGTGGTCTGGCGCGTGCCGCGCGGCGAGTCGATCGCGCACCCGCCCAGCGCCTGCCCGAAGTGCGGTCACGCGATCCGGTCGCGGGACAACGTGCCGGTCGTGTCGTGGCTCGTTCTGCGCGGACGCTGCCGTGACTGCGGCAACCCGATCTCCGCGCGCTACCCGTTGGTCGAGGCGGGCACCGGCATCCTCTTCGCCCTGACGGCCTGGTTCGCGGGCCTGAGCTGGGAGCTGCCCGCCCTGCTCTACCTGGCGGCGATCTCGGTCGCCCTGGCGCTCATCGACATCGACACCAAACGACTGCCCGACGCGATCGTGCTCCCGTCGTACGTCGTCGCGCTCGTGCTGCTCGCGCTGGCCAGCTGGAACCCGGGCGGCGAGGCCGACTGGTCCGCGCTCGTCCGTGCACTGATCGGCGGAGCAGCTCTCTTCCTCGTCTACTTCGTCACCGTGGTCGTCTACCCGGCGGGGATGGGGTTCGGCGACGTGAAGCTCGCCGGCGTGCTCGGTCTGTACCTCGGCTGGTTCGGCTGGGGTGCCCTGCTCATCGGCTGGTTCTCGGCGTTCCTGCTCGGGGGGATCTTCTCGGTGGCCCTGCTGCTCGCCGGTCGGGCGGGCCGGAAGTCCGGCATCCCCTTCGGCCCGTGGATGCTGCTCGGCGCGGCCGTCGGCATCGTCGTCGGCGAGCAGATCTGGTCCTGGTACCTCGGCGTCCTCTGAGTCGCAAACTTTCGGACGACGTGGTGGTCCGCGGTCCTCAAGTCGGGACGCGTCGGTCCCGATAGGACGAAAGAACCTCATCTGAGCGCGTCGGAAGGACCCTCGTGGCTACCACTCGTGTCATCGGGCTGGACATCGGCTCGTCGTGCGTACGCGCGGCGGAGCTCGAGTTCGGCAGCGGCGGGCCAGCCGGCAAGTCGCCGGCGACGCTCGTCCGGTTCGGGCAGGTCGCCCTGCCGCTCGGCGCCGTCCGGGACGGCGAGGTCGTGCAGCCGGAGACCGTCTCGACCGCGCTGCGCCAGCTCTGGGCGCAGGCCAAGTTCGAGTCGAAGGACGTCGTGATCGGCGTCGGCAACCAGCGCGTCATCGTGCGCGAGCTCGACCTGCCGTGGATGCCGCTGGCGCAGCTGAAGGCGTCCCTGCCGTTCCAGGTGAGCGAGCTGCTCCCGATGTCGACGGACGACGCCCTGCTCGACTACTTCCCGACGGCCGAGTCGGTCGGCCCGCAGGGTCGGATGGTCCACGGCATGCTCGTCGCGGCACAGCGGGACACCGTCAACGCCAACGTGATCGCCGTCGAGGGTGCCGGCCTCCGGCCCCGGATGGTCGACCTCAACGCCTTCGCGCTCCACCGGGCGCTCGCCCGCGGCGAGCTCGCCCAGGCGACCGCCGCCTTCGTCGACATCGGCGCCACGATCACCACCGTCGTCATCTCGGCGCACGGCTCCCCGCGCCTCGTGCGCTCCCTGCCGACGGGCGGCCAGAACGTCACCGCAGCCGTCGCGAGCGCTCTGGGCATCGCGGCGGCCGAGGCCGAGGCCGTCAAGCGCGAGGTCGGCATCGGCTACGCCGTCGGCCCCGAGCGGGCGGACGCCGCCGAGGCGATCAGCACCGTGGTCCGCGCGCTCGTCGAGTCGGTCCGCAACACGTTCGTGTACTACTCGAGCAACAACCCGGGGGCCGGCATCGACGTCTGCGTCCTGACCGGCGGTGGCTCGCACCTGCCCGGGCTCGGCCAGTACCTGTCGAGCGCGAGCCGGCTCCCTGTCACGCTGGGCGACCCGCTGGCGGGCCTGCGCTCCGCCAAGACGGTCCAGCGTGACGCTCTCAACGGCCACGAGTCGTTCATCGCCCTCCCCGTCGGTCTCGCATACGGAGTTGCCGCATGAGCACCGTCCTCGAACGCCCCAAGACCCGGTCGGGAGCCGGCACGGTCCTGGGCGGCTCGCTCGCCCAGGTCAACCTCCTGCCGCCCGAGGTGCGCGCGGCGCGCGGCCTCAAGAAGACGAAGCAGTGGCTGCTCATCAGCCTCGTCGTGACGGTGCTCCTCGCCGTCGGCGGGTGGGGCCTCGCGCTGATCTCGAGCGTGACCGCAGCGACCGAGCTCGTGCAGGCGCAGGACGAGACGACCCGGCTGCAGACCGAGCAGGCCAAGTACGCCGACGTCCCGAAGGTGCTCGGAGCGCTCGAGCAGACCAAGAGCAGCCGGACGGTCGGCATGTCGACCGAGGTGCAGTGGAAGCCGTACCTCGACGCTCTGACCGCGGTGCTCCCGCCCAACGTCAGCATCGACAACTTCCAGTACACGGGCGCCACGCCCGTGGTGCCGCCGACCACGCCGAGCAACCCGCTGCAGGACCCGAGCGTCGGACAGATCCTGTTCACCGCTCGTGCCTCGGTCGTCCCGGACACGTCCGCGTGGATCGACGCGATGAACAGCGTCCCGGGCTTCGCGGACTCGTTCGTCACCGGCGCCACCCTCACCGAGGACGAGTCGGGCATCTACTACAACATGTCTGGATCCGTGCAGGTCAGCGACCTGGCCTACTCGCACCGGTTCGACGCCACCGAAGGTGAGGGCTGACATGGGCGGCGCCAAGAAGAGCACCTGGGTCGGTGGCACGGCGTTCCTCGCCGTCGTCATCCTCGCCCTGGCATGGTTCCTCGCGATCAACCCGACCCTGGCCGCGGCCTCGGACCTCCGTAGCCAGGCCGAGGCGACGACGGCCTCGAACGAGATGCTCGAGCTGCAGGTCACCAAGCTCAAGGCGGACTTCGAGAAGCTGCCTGAGTACCAGGCCGAGCTCGCCGGCCTCCAGGTGCAGATCCCGACCGACGCCCAGCTGAGCGCCTACCTGCGCCAGCTCGACGCCATCGCCGTGGCCCACACGGTCACGCTCACCACGGTGGCCCCCTCCGTCCCGACCACGGTCGTGCTGGCAGCCCCGGTCGCTCCCGTGGCCGTTGCGCCGGCACCGACCGACGGGACGGCCCCGGCGCCCGAGGCGGGCACCGACCCGGCCGCCGTCCCGCCCGCACCCGTCGCCGCGACGGCGCCGGCTGGGCTGGCGTCGATCGCCTTCACGATCACGGCGCTCGGCACGTACGACAACGTGCTCGCGTTCACGTCGGACCTCCAGAACGCGACGCCGCGTCTCTTCCTGGTGACGTCGCTCAACGGCACGTCGCAGAAGGACCAGCCGGCGAGCGGAGGGCGGCCCGAGACCAAGGAGGGCGACCTCGAGCTGGTCATCGGCGGCCTCGTCTACGTCCTGCCGGACGCGCTCGGGGTTCCGGAGACGGTCGACCCGAACGCGGCCCCGCCGGTCCTGCCGGGTGTCGTGCCCGGCAAGAACCCGCTGGTCCCGATCACCGGTCGCTGAGCACGATCGACCCACGGTCCACCCTCCGAGCCTGGGCTCGGGGGGTGGACCTCGTCATGGGAGGATCCGTCACATGCTGCGTTGGTTGACCTCCGGTGAGTCCCACGGCCCGGCGCTCGTCGGCATCCTCGAGGGGGTACCCGCGGGCGTCGAGATCACGACCTCCGACGTCCAGGCGGCGCTGCAGCGTCGTCGGCTCGGGTACGGCCGGGGTGCGCGGATGAAGTTCGAGCAGGACGAGGTCCGCCTGCTCGGCGGCGTCCGCCACGGCCTGACGCAGGGCGGTCCGGTGGCGATCGAGGTCGGCAACACCGAGTGGCCCAAGTGGGTCGAGGTCATGTCCGCCGACCCGGTCGACGACCCCGACGTGCTCAACCGCGCGCGCAACGCCCCGCTGACGCGGCCCCGGCCCGGTCACGCGGACCTCGTCGGGATGCGCAAGTACGGGTTCGACGACGCCCGACCCGTGCTCGAGCGGGCGAGCGCCCGGGAGACGGCCACGCGTGTCGCCCTGGGGACCGTCGCGGCCCACCTGCTCGAGCAGGCCGCCGGCATCCGGCTCGTGTCCCACGTCGTCAGCATCGGGCCGGTCGCGACTCCCGAGGACGCGGCCCTCCCGACGCCCGACGACGTCGCGGCGCTCGACGCCGACCCGGTGCGCTGCTTCGACGGGCCCACCTCGGCCGCGATGGTGGCCGAGATCGACGAGTGCCACAAGGACGGCGACACCCTCGGCGGCGTGGTCGAGGTGCTGGCGTACGGCCTGCCATCGGGCCTCGGGTCCTACGTGCACAGCGATCGCCGGCTCGACGCGCGGCTCGCGGCCGCGCTGATGGGGATCCAGGCGATCAAGGGCGTCGAGGTCGGTGACGGGTTCCGGACCGCGGCACGTCGGGGCTCGCTCGCGCACGACGAGATCGAGCGGGACGACACCGGTCGGATCGTCCGGAGGACCAATCGCGCGGGCGGCCTGGAGGGCGGCATGACCAACGGCGAGATCCTGCGGGTCCGGGCCGCCATGAAGCCCATCTCCACCGTGCCGCGCGCGCTGGCGACCGTGGATACCGCCACGGGCGAGGCGGCGCGCGCCCAGCACCAGCGCTCCGACGTCTGCGCGGTCCCGCCGGCGGCCGTCGTCGCCGAGGCCATGGTGGCGCTCGTGCTCGCCGACGCGCTGCTCGAGAAGACCGGGGGAGACTCCCTCGCGGAGGTTCGTCGCAACCTCGCGGCCTACGTCGACGCGATCCCCGACCTGCTCGCCTGAGGGCACGGGCGGCTCAACTTCCGCTGCCGCGGTGCCGAGGTACCGGGGGAGTGATCGTCTTCGAGAGGTCGTCCCGCAGTGAGCTCCCCCCGCCAGGACGTCGCGGTGCCGCCGCGCGCCCTCGGTCGTTGGCTGACCGCCGAGCTGGCCCGGCTGGCGGAGCACCGGCCGCGTGTGTACCGGCTGCTGCGCGCCGCGTGGCTTCGGCCCGTGCCGTTCGTGATCGCGCTCAGCGTGATCGCCGAGGGCACCCTCGGGGCCGTGATCCCCGAGGGCGACGCGGAGTGGTTCCGGATCGCGGGTGCCGGCATGATCGGGCCCGGGTTCCTCGACGTCTTCTCGGACTCGGGCCTGCAGATCGGCCCGGTCTACCTCGCACTGCTCGGGCTCGCGACCAGGTTCCTCGAGCTGCTCCACCTCCCGGTGCTGTTCACGCTCGCGGCGGCGCAGGCGGCCGGCGTTGCCTGGTTAGCGATGTGGACCGCACGCCGGACGGCTCGCGCGGTCGGCAGCCCTGAGCTGCCGGTGCAGTGGGCGCTCGGGCTGACGCTCGCGCTCGGAGGATTCCTCGCCGAGGGGATCGGCAACGGCCACCCGGAGGAGATCCTGCTGGGCCTCCTCCTCGCGAACGCGGCCCTCTCGACCCGGACCGGTGCGTACGCGGTCGCCGGTGCCGTCATCGGCCTGGCGACCGGCATCAAGCAGTGGGGCATCCTCGGCGCCGGGGTGCTCGTCCACGGGCGTCGCCTGCGCGGGGTCGTCGTCGGGTCGTCCGTCGTCGTCGGGATCGTCCTCGCCTGCTACGTGCCGTTTGCCGTGGGCGGCGAGATGAACACCTTCAGCATG
Source organism: Cellulomonas sp. P4_D11 (assembly GCF_056401915.1). Lineage (NCBI taxonomy): Bacteria > Bacillati > Actinomycetota > Actinomycetes > Micrococcales > Cellulomonadaceae > Cellulomonas > Cellulomonas sp. P4_D11. The sequence goes on from NZ_JBFUIK010000043.1 coordinate 13,513, forward strand.
GCCTGGGGGATCCCGGACAACTCCCTCTTCGCAACCGTGGCCGGGTGGCTGGGCGCGTCCGACTGGCAGATGCGCGTCGTGCAGGGCGCCGCGGCAGGTCTCGCCGGCGCGCTGGTCGCCTGGCGACGGCACGGCTCTCCGCTCGTCGCGATCATCGCCGTCATCTCGACGCGACTGCTTCTCGACCCGCTACGCCTGACCTACTACTCGGGGCCCCTCGTCGCGGTAGGCGTCCTGTGGATGTGGACGACCGACATCGCCGTCGTGCGACGGTGGCGGCTCCCAGTGACCCTGTGCGCTCCGGCCGTCGTCCTCGCTCCGTACGTGCTCGAGCGCAGCGTGAAGTGGCACGTGGGTGACGTGCTGCTGCTCCTGGTGCCCATCGTGTGCCTCGTCGTCGAGGCGCGCGCCGCGCGGCGGCGGCCCGCGGTCGGCGACGCGGACGGTGCTGCGGATGCGGCTACCCTTCCCTCGTGCACGACACCCCTCACGTCCCCCCTGGTCCCCGCGTCGTCCTGATCGGCCCTCCCGGTTCCGGCAAGTCGACGGTCGCCGCGGCACTCGCCGAGCGGTGGCAGCTCACCGCGCGGGACACCGACACCGACGTCGAGCAGGTCGCGGGCAAGGCGATCGCGGAGATCTTCGTCGAGGACGGCGAGCCCGTGTTCCGGGCACTGGAGCGTGACGCGGTGGCGCGGGCGCTCGTCGAGCACGACGGCGTCCTGGCTCTCGGCGGTGGCGCCGTGCTGGACCCCGCGACGGACGCGGCCCTGACGGGGTACGCCGACGGCGGCGGGCTCATCGTCTTCCTCGACGTCTCGCTCGCCCAGGCCGCACCGCGGGTGGGGTTCAACCAGTCCCGACCGCTGCTGCTCGGCAACCCGCGCGCCCAGTGGCAGGCGCTCATGGACGCCCGCCGACCGGTGTACGAGCGGCTCGCGCGGGTGCGGGTGCTCACCGACGGGCACCGGCCCGTGGACGTGGCGGAGCTGATCGAGCTCGAGCTGGCGGCGGCCCGACGCGGCCCGTCGACCGAGGGGCAGGACGCATGAGCGCGCAGACCCGGACCGTGACGGTCGCGGGGGACCGCCCCTACGACGTCGTCATCGGCCACCACCTGCTCGCCGCCCTGCCGGACCTGCTCGGGCCCGATGTCCGCCGGGTGCTCGTCGTGCACCCCGCCGCGCTGGCCACGACGGCCGACGCCGTGCGCGAGGACCTGCTCGCTCACGGGTACGAGGCCTTCCTGGCCGAGGTGCCCAACGCCGAGGAGGCGAAGACCGCCCAGGTCGCGGCCTTCCTGTGGCAGGTGCTCGGGCAGGCGGACTTCACGCGCACGGACGCCGTCGTCGCGGTGGGCGGGGGAGCGACGACCGACCTCGGCGGGTTCGTGGCCGCCACCTGGCTGCGCGGCATCCGGGTGGTCCAGGTGCCGACGACGCTGCTCGCCATGGTCGACGCGGCCGTCGGCGGCAAGACGGGGATCAACACCGCCGAGGGCAAGAACCTCGTGGGGGCGTTCCACCCGCCGGCCGGGGTGCTCTGCGACCTCGCGGCGCTGGCGTCGCTGCCGCGGCACGACTTCGTGGCCGGTCTGGCCGAGGTGGTCAAGTGCGGTTTCATCGCCGACCCGGTCATCCTCGACCTCGTCGAGGCGAACGTCGAGCTGCTGCAGGACCCGGCGGCGGCGTCGTCGTCGGACGTCCTGCTGGAGCTGGTCGAGCGCGCGGTCGCGGTCAAGGCGCGGGTCGTCGGCGAGGACCTCAAGGAGGCCGGGCTGCGCGAGATCCTCAACTACGGGCACACCTTCGGGCACGCGGTCGAGCTGGTCGAGCGGTTCCAGTGGCGGCACGGGGCGGCCGTGTCGGTCGGCATGGTCTTCGTCGCGGAGCTGGCCCGGCTGGCCGGGAGGCTCCCCGACGACGTCGTCGCGCGGCACCGGTCGATCCTCTCGTCGCTCGGGCTGCCGGTGTCCTACCGCGGTGATCGCTGGACCCAGCTGCAGGCCGCGATGCGCCGCGACAAGAAGACGCGCGGCGACCTGCTGCGGTTCGTGGTCCTCGAGGACATCGGCCGGCCGACCCGCCTCGAGGGTCCGGACCCCGCTCTGCTGGCCGCCGCGTACGCCGAGGTGAGCGAGGGCGCGGCGACGTCGCGCACCGTCTCTCTCTGACCGGACCTCAACCTCGCGGCACAACGTGCCGAAGCAGGGTCGAGAGCCGAGAGAGCTGAGACCTGCGTGACCACCACCCTTTCCCGCCCCGAGCCGACCCCGCCGACGTCGAGGGCCGCGCGCGAGCTACGCCAGCTCGACACGGCGAACCCCGCGCTGGCGCGCGCCCTGCGGTGGACGTGGGAGCACCCGACGCTGGTCCTGGTCGCCTTCGGGGTCGTCATCGGCATCCTCGGGGGGATCGGCCGCCCCGACGGTGACCAGGTGCGCTTCCGCGAGGCCGGCGCCGGGATGATCGGTCCGGGGTTCCTCGACGTCTTCGCCGACAGCTGGCTCCAGATCGGGCCCGTCTACGTCCTGCTCCTCGGTCTGTTCACCGTCGTCGCGCGCGCCCTGATGCTGCCGGAGGTCGCGGTGGGCATCGGGGCAGCCGCGGCGCACGGCGTCGTCGTCGCCTGGCTCGCGGTGTCGGCGGCTCGTCGCGCCGCACAATCCACCGGAGCGTGGGTGCGGCGCGCGGAGTGGGTGGTGGGGCTCGCGATCGTCGTCGGCGGCTTCCTCTACACCTCGCAGACCGCCGACCATCCCGAGGAGCTCCTGGTCGGGCTGCTCGTCGTCCACGCCGCCGTCTCCGCGGGACGGTACCGGCTGATCCAGGCCGCCCTGCTCCTCGTGCTGGCGACCGGCGTGAAGCAGTGGGCACCGACCACCGGCGGCATCCTGCTCGCCGGGCGCCGGCTGCGGGCGTCGGCCGTGGCGATCGTCGTGCTGGTCGCTGGGATCGCGCTGCTGTACCTGCCGTTCAAGCTGTGGGGCGAGATGAACATGTTCTCGCTGCAGTGGCCGTTCCCGAAGCATACGTGGCTCGACCGGGTGCCCGGCCTCGCCGGGTCGTCCGACTGGGTCCAGCGGATCGTCCAGGGCCTCGCGGCGGGGCTCGTCGGGGTCGCCGTCGCGTGGCGCCGGCACGGCTCGGTCCTGGTCGCGGTCATCGCGTCGGTGGCAGTCCGCCTCCTGCTCGATCCCCTCCGGCTGTCGTACTACTGGGTCGCGCTGGCGGCCGCCGTGCTCGTGTGGCTGTGGAGCAGCCAGGCGCCGGTGGTCGCTCGGACCCGCACGTGGCTGACCCTGCTCATGCTGGTCGTCCCGTTCGCGCCGCTCCTGCCCGAGGGGCCGTGGTGGCACTTCTGGACGGTTCTCGCGATCGGGATCCCCGTGTTCTGCCTCGCGGCCGAGTGGTCCGCCCGCCGCACCGTCGCCGTGGCGCCGGGGGAGCGGCAGGCCGATCCTCTAGGCTCGGCGGCATGATGCGTGTGCTGGTGCTCAACGGTCCCAACCTGGGGCGGTTGGGGGTGCGCGAGCCCGAGGTGTACGGCTCGACCACGCACGACGACCTCGCCACCTCCGTCGAGAAGTGGGCCGCCGACCTGGGGATCTCCGTCGAGATCCGGCAGACCGACGACGAGTCCGTGCTGGTCGGCTGGCTGCACGAGGCGGTCGACACCCGCGCGCACGTCGTGCTCAACCCGGCGGCGTTCACGCATTACTCGTACGCGCTGCGCGACGCCGCGGCCCAGGTGACCACCGCCGGCCTGCTGCTGGTCGAGGTGCACCTCACCAACCCGTACGCCCGGGAGACCTTCCGGCACGTGTCTGTCATCGGCCCGGTCGCGACGGGCACGGTCGCCGGCTTCGGGATCGACTCGTACCGCCTCGCGCTGGAAGCGATCGCCGCCCGGGTGTGACTCGAGCGCACCACGACGATGTCGAAGGATCCGGCCGTAGTTCGGCCGGATCCTTCGCATTCCATGGGTGAGCCCGAGCCGCCCACAGCCCCGAGGCTGAGGGGGGTCGTTCACCGGCTGCGTCGGCGGCGGGGTTGCCGGTGCTCGGGGCGCCGATGCTCGCTCGATGACCGAGCGACTGCCGGCGCGGTGGAGCCCTCCCGAGGCCGCCGCGCAGGCCGGACTGTTCACCGCCCGTCAGGCGATCGAGGCCGGGATGACCGAGCACCAGGTGCGCCGACGCCTGCGCGGAGGTCGGTGGACGCGCGTCGCGGGCAGCGCTCTCGAGTTGGCCGACGACCGCATCGGCCCGTGGGAGGAGGCACACGCAGCCTGGCTCACGTGGCCGGACGCGGTGCTCGGGTTCGGCAGTGCCGCACGCCTCCACCGACTGCCGGTGGACGACGACGGAGCGATCCACGTCGTCGTGCCGACCGCGCGCCCGCCACGGCACCGGCTGCGCGCCCATCGGATCGAGCTCTCCGACGGTGACGTCCAGCGAGCGGGGTCGGCGCTCGTGACGACGCCGGGGCGCACGGTCATCGACTGCCTCGGCCGGCTCGCCCCCGACCAGTCCGACGGTCTGCTGGCCTGGGTGGTGAGCCGGCGGCTTCTCGGAGCGGACGAGCTCGCCCGGTGGATCGACGAGCATCCCGGGGCGTGGGGGAACGTCCGGCGTCGCGCGGCGGTCGACCGCCTCCGTGCCGGCGCGGCCAGTCCCGCCGAGTGGCGCCTCCAGGTGCTGCTGCGCCGGGCGGGGATCACGGGGTGGCGAGCCGGCGAGTCGCTCCTCGGCCACCTGGGGGTCGCAGCGTCCGCCGACATCTACTTCCCCGAGGTCCGGCTCGTCGTCGAGGTCGACGGTCGCCGCTACCACGGAGCCGAGAGGTTCCAGTCCGACCGCACGAGGCAGAATGCGCTGGTCGCGGCCGGCTGCACGGTCCTGCGCTACACGTGGGACGACCTGGTCCACCGCCCGACCCTGGTAACAGCCCAAATCCAAGCCCAGCTGACCCTCCTCGGCTCGGGTTCGCGAGGAATGTGAAGGATCCGGCCGAAGTTCGGCAGGAATCAGCGAAATCCTCGGCTCGGGTGGGGGTGGTGGGTCTCGGGCGTGACGGGGGGTGGGGGACCGCACGGTACGATGGTCGGCGGTCTGCGGCCGTCGACGCTGCGCACGCCCCGTGCACTCCGGCGGGGAGCGCCGCCGGCGGACCGCGCAGAATCTCACTCGACAGGAAGCGACGATCGTGGCGACCACCAACGACCTCAAGAACGGCACCGTGCTCAAGATCGACGGCCAGCTGTGGACCGTCATCGAGTTCCAGCACGTCAAGCCCGGCAAGGGTGGCGCCTTCGTCCGCACCAAGCTGAAGAACGTCCTGTCCGGCAAGGTCGTCGACCGGACGTTCAACGCCGGCCTGAAGATCGAGACGGCGAACGTCGACAAGCGCGACATGCAGTACCTGTACAAGGACGGCACGGACTTCGTGTTCATGGACACGGACAACTACGACCAGATCCACATCTCGGAGACCACGGTGGGCGACGTCGCGCACTTCCTCCTGGAGAACCAGAACGCCATGGTCGCGACGAACGAGGGCGTGCCGCTGTACGTCGAGCTGCCGCCGTCGGTGGTGCTCGAGGTCACGTACACCGAGCCGGGCCTGCAGGGCGACCGCTCGTCGGCGGGGACCAAGCCCGCGACCCTGGAGACCGGCTACGAGATCCAGGTGCCGCTGTTCCTCGAGTCCAACACGAAGGTCAAGGTGGACACCCGCGACGGTAGCTACCTGGGCCGTGTGAACGACTGAGGTGGGTGCGCGCACCAAGGCCCGCAAGCGGGCCCTCGACGTCCTCTTCGAGGCCGACCAGCGCGGTATCGACCCGGTGACCCTGCTGGCGGACCGCATCGCGCAGCCGGGGACGGAGTCGTCGCTGCCGCAGTACTCGGTCGACCTGGTCGAGGGCGTCATCGCCCAGCGGGACCGCATCGACGAGCTGCTGGCCACGCACGCGCACGGCTGGACCATCGATCGCATGCCCGCGGTGGACCGTGCGCTGCTGCGTCTCGGCACGTGGGAGATCCTCTACAACGACGACGTCCCGGACGCGGTCGCGGTGGACGAGGCCGTCGAGCTGGCGCGGTCGCTGTCGACCGACGAGTCGCCGCAGTTCGTCAACGGCCTCCTCGGCCGCATCGTCGACCTGAAGCCGACGCTGCTCGCCTGACCTGCACGCCGCCGCCCGCGCACCCGAGAGGGTGGGCGGGCGGCGTCGTCCCCGCAGGAGTCAGACGCGGCGGGGCATGGCCAGGCGGCCGCCGTCGTGGCCAGAGATCGGCGTCGGGACCGACCGCAGCGCGCGCTCGGCGACCACGGCCGTCGCCCCGGTCGACGGACGCGGACCCCGGACCGGCAGGTTCGGCGCGGCCCGGCCGAGGAAGTTGCCCTGCACGCGCGTCACCCCCATCTCAGCCAGCGCGGTGAGCTGCGTGGGCGTTTCGACGCCCTCGGCGACGATCGAGAGCCCGTGCGTGTGGGCCAGGGCGACGATGGCCCGTACGACTCCGCGGCCGCGCTCTGTGCCCATGTCGCGCACGAACGACCGGTCGATCTTCAGCTCGTCGACGGGGAGCCGGGCGATGCGGGCCAGGGAGCTGTAGCCGGTGCCGAAGTCGTCGACCGCGATCCGGGCGCCTCGGGCGCGCAGCTCCGACAGCACGGGCACGGCGGACGACGTACGGACCAGGGCGCTCTCGGTGATCTCGAGCGTCAGGTGCTCCCAGAACGCGTCGCCCCACGCCGTCTCGATCTGCTCGAGCGCGTCGGGCTCGGCCAGCTGGCGGGCGGCGATGTTGACGGACACCGGCATCTGGAACCGCTCGAGCGCGCGCCGAGCCTGGCTCAGGACCTCCAGGCCGATCGGCACGATGAGGCCGGACTCCTCGGCGAGCTCCAGCCAGTCGGCCGGGAGGATGAGGTGCCCGTGGTGGTCCCAGCGGGCCAGCGCCTCGACCTGGACGATCTCGAGCGTCTCGGCGTCGACGATCGGCTGGAAGTACGCGGTGAAGTGGCCCGCGGCCACGGCGGCCTCGAGCGCGGCGCGCTGATGCCGCTCGGCCTCCACGCGGCGGCGGAGCGCGCGGTCGAAGACGCGGAAGCCCGAGCGGGAGCGCTTGGCCTCGAGCATCGCGGTGTCGGCGTGCCGGACCAGCGCGTCGGCGTCGACGACATCGCCCGGCACCCACGTGGCGACTCCGACCGTGAGGCGCGCGGGCCGGCTGCCGCCGGTGCGGTCGATGAAGCCCTCGCGCATGGCCCGGGCGATCGCGACGAGGTCGACGTCCTGCGGCGCGCGGGCCAGCACGATGACGAACTCGTCGCCGCCGACGCGGCCGACGAACGACTCGCGGTCGGGCAGCGAGGAGCGCAGGTAGTCGGCGACGCGGACGAGCAGGGCGTCGCCGTGGGCGTGCCCGTACGAGTCGTTGACGCGCTTGAAACCGTCGAGGTCGCAGTAGATGAGGGAGACGCGGGTGCGCTCGACGTTCGCGCGGTCGAGCATCGCGAGAAGGTGCTCCTCGACGGCCCGGCGGTTGGGCAGCCGGGTCAGCGGGTCGGCGAAGGCGGTGGTGTGCAGCCGCTCGCTGAGCTGGTAGCGCTCGGCCGCGGCGGACACGATCTGCGCGAGGTCGATGAGGAACGTGCGGGCCTGCGGCGGGTGCTCGACCTTGGCGGCGGAGAACAGCTCGGTGACGAAGCGGTCGCGGGCGATGGGGCGCAGCGACCCCTCCAGGCTCGGGTCGTCCAGGATCGTGCGCGCCTCGTCGCGCGCGGTGACCAGCAGCCCGTCGGCGTCCTTGACGAACCAGGCGGAGTTGGCCAGCCGGGCCAGCGCGTCGCGCATCTTGTTCTGCCGGGCCGCGGCGTCCTGCGCGTCGCGCAGCCGGTTGAGGGCGAGCACCTCGATGCCCACCGCGAGCGGGATCGCCCACAGCGCCGCGCACATCGCGCCGACCGCGCTGTCGAGGATCAGGACGCCCGCGGTGAAGATGGCGAGCGACTCGGCGCCGGCGACGACCAGGAGCGAGCCGAAGCCGGTGAGGCGGGTCCGTCCGACGGCGACGACCACGTAGGAGACGACGACCGTCGTCGGGACGAGCAGCAGCGCCGCCGCGAGGACGTCCGCGTCGTCGACGACCTCCTCGAGCGGGACCCACCAGAGGACGGCGCGCGCCGCGAAGAGCGCGCCCGCGGCCCACATCCAGTAGCGGACCCTGGGCCCGCCGGCGATGGCCTTCGTGGCCGGGATCGCGATCACGAGGAAGCCGGCGACCAGCTGGGCGTGCACGAACACCAGGGCGTCGCGCAGGCTGCCCGGGATGGTGAGCGCGAACAGCCCGCCCGCGAGCAGCACCAGGGCCATGTCGATCGACCAGGCGAGCGACCACGCCGCGCTGGCGGGACGGACCTCGCCGCGCCACCACACCCACTGGAGGACGCAGAAGCCGCCGACCAGGCCTGCAGCGAGCAGCTGCAGCACGGTGACCCACGTAGGAACGGTTCCGAGCACGAACTGGACATCGTCACGTCGGTGCCCTGGGATGACGTGGCATCCGGGTGACCTGTCATGTCTCCCATGACCGGATGGTGTGACGCGGGCTGGCATCATTCAGCCGTGACATCGACGCCCACCGCCGTGCGCCTCCCACGCAGGACCGTCGCCGGCTACGCGCTCGGCTCGGTCGGCACCGGCGGCTTCGGCACGCTGCCCGGACTCGTCCTGGCGTACTACCTGACCGACACGCTCGGCGTCGCCGCGGGACTGGCGGGCCTCGTCGTGACGGTCCCGAAGCTCTGGGACGTGGTCATCGACCCGTTCATCGGTGCGGCGTCCGACGTCTCCGCCGCGCGGCACGGGAGCCGCCGACGGTTCCTGCTCGCGGGCGCGGTGACCATCCCGTTCTTCTTCGCGGCGCTCTTCGCGACGCCCGTCGCGCTCACCGGCTCGGCGGCGGCGGTCTGGGTGGTCGTCGCCTTCGTGGCGGCCGCGACCTCGTTCAGCATCTTCCAGGTGCCCTACATCGCGCTCCCTGCGGAGATCGCACCCGACTACCAGTCACGGACCCGGCTGTTGGCGCCGCGCATCGCGGTGCTCGCGGTGGCGATCCTCGCGTTCGGCGCGGGCGGGCCGTTGGTGCGCGACGCCGCGGGCGGTGGTCGGGCCGGGTACGCGGTGATGGGGGTGGTCGGCGGCCTCGTGATCGGGCTGGGCATGCTCGCGGCGTGGTGGGGCGCTCCGCGCCGGGCCGCGGTCGCGGTCGCCGCGGAGCAGCCCGTGGGTCCCCGCCC
>NZ_JBFUIK010000044.1:0-22602 GCF_056401915.1 Cellulomonas sp. P4_D11
GCGCGGGCACGTGCCCGGGCGCACCRGCGGCGGGCGGGGCGGCCGGCATGAAGACCTTCGTGGCGCCCATCGCGGACGTCGCGGGTGCGGCGGGTCCCTGGGGCGAGAACGAGGTCGCCTGCGGCGGCGCGGAGTACGCGGGCGGACCCGACGGCGCTGCCTGGTACGCAGAAGCCTGCGGCGGGGCGGCCGACGGCGGCGGCTGGTACGGCGGGGGCCCGGCCGGGGCCGCGGGTGCGGTGCTCTGCGAGGGGATCGGCGAGAACATCGCCGTGCCCCCCGGGACGGCCGGAGGCATCGGGGGCCCGGCCTGCGGCCCGACCGGTCGGTACGGCGGCAGCGGCCGCGACGGCTCCCCCGTGGGTGCCTGGTAGGACTCGCTCACGTCATTCCCTCCACGTGGTCACCTGGTCTCGACCGACACGGACGTGCCGGAACCGGGCCTTCGCTCTGGACCGTTCATCGGAAGTGCGCATGCCCGACTTGAGGCATGGGCCCTGGTGAGTCGGCGCTGCTACGCGACGACCCGGAGGATCTCTTCGATCGAGGTGTCGCCGAGGATGACCTTCTGCCAGCCGTCGTTGCGCAGCGGGATCATCCCCTGCTTCACGGCGGTGGCCGCGATGTCGGCGCTCGACGAGTGCGCGACGGCGTGGCGCTCGATGTCCTCGGTGACCGTCATGACCTCGTGCAGCGCCAGCCGGCCGCGATACCCGGTCTTCGAGCAGGTCACGCATCCGGCCGGACGGTAGAGCTCGGGGATCGGCTCGCCCGGCATCCAGGGGAACCGGGCCGCCATCAGCTCTTCCGGCGACGGCTGGTAGAGCTCCTTGCACTTGGCGCAGAGCCGGCGCGCGAGCCGCTGCGCGACGACGCAGTCCAGTGCGGAGCCGACGAGGAACGGCTCGATGCCCATCTCGGTGAGTCGCGTGACGGCCGAGGGGGCGTCGTTGGTGTGCAGCGTCGAGAGCACGAGGTGACCCGTGAGGGCCGCCTCGATGGCGATCTGCGCCGTCTCGTGGTCGCGGATCTCACCGAGCAGCACGACGTCGGGGTCGGACCGCAGGATCGAGCGCAGCGCCCCGGCGAACGTCAGGCCGGCCTTGACGTTGACCTGCACCTGGTTGATGCCGGGGAGCCGGTACTCCACCGGGTCCTCGACCGTGATGACGTTGATCTCGGGCTTCGAGACCGCGTTGAGCGTCGCGTACAGCGTGGTCGACTTGCCCGAACCCGTCGGCCCCGTCACCAAGAGCATCCCGTAGGGCTTGGTGTACGACGCGCGGTAGGTCTCGTAGTTGCTCTCGAGGAACGACAGGTCGCGCAGGTCGAGGCTCGCGGTCGAGTTGTCGAGGATTCGCATGACGATCTTCTCGCCCCACACCGTGGGCAGCGTGGCCACGCGGAGGTCGATCTTGCGACCGTTGTGCACGATCGACATGCGGCCGTCCTGCGGCTTGCGACGCTCGGCGATGTCGATGTCGCTCATGATCTTCACGCGGCTGATGACCCCGCCGGTGATCTGCTTGGGCGCGCGCTGGGTCTCGTGCAGCACGCCGTCGATGCGGTACCGGACGCGCAGGTCCTTCTCCGACGGCTCGATGTGGATGTCGGAGGCACGGTCGGTGATCGCCTGGGTGACCAGCAGGTTGACGAAGCGCACGATCGGCGCGTCGTCGTCGGCGATGTCGCCCATCTTCGACAGGTCGGCCTCGGGCTCCGCCGTGACGTCCTCGAAGGCCTGGGAGAGGTCTTCCATCTCGTCGTCCGCGCGACAGAACCGGTCGATCGCGCGCAGCAGGTTGTCGTGCGTCGCGATCACCGGGATGACCTGCATGCCGGAGACCGATCGCACGTCGTCGACGGCCATGACGTTGCCCGGGTCGGACGTTGCCAGCACGATCGAGCCGCCCTCGAGCGCGACCGGCAGCACCGAGTACCGGCGGCACAGGGCCCCCGGCACCAGGCTCACCGCGGTGCGGTCCACGGGGTAGTCGTCGAGGTCGACGAAATCCATGCCGACCTGGTTGGCCAGCGCCTTGACCAGCTGACCCTCGGTGAGCACGCCCAGCTCCACCAGGGTGCGCCCGAGGGACGAGCCCCGGGCCATGGTCTCGTCGAGGGCCGCGAGCAGCTGCGCCTCCGTGACGAGCCCGTCGTCGAGCAGGATCTCCCCGAGCTGCTTCACGCGTGTCCCTCCGGTCGAACCGGCGACCGGTGCTGGCCGCGCGGGTGTCTCCAGAGGTCAATCGGCAGGAAGGACGACGCGGGTAAGCGACTCAGCGGGTCAGTTTGTCGGCCGGTTCGTCGTCCAGCACGGTGTCCAGCGCGGCCGACATCACGTCGAGCGGCGCGGTGCGCCCGGTCATCAGGCGCACCTGCTCGGCGGCCTGATGGAGGAGCATGCGCTCGCCGCGCACCGCCACTCCCCCGGCGGCGACCCAGGCCGCGGACAGTGCCGTCGGGCGCGGGTCGTAGGCGACGTCCAGCAGGACGCCGTCGGCAGCGCCCAGGTCGCCCGCCAGCCCGTCCGCCGCGTGCGGCGGCAGCGTCGAGACGACGACGTCCGCGCGACCGATCTCGGCCGCCGCGACGTCGAGCGTCCGGTACACGGGCGTGACGCCCATCCGGTGCGCGGCGCGCATCAGCCCCCCGGCGCGCGCGACCGACCGCACGTAGACGACGGGCGACGCGCAGCCCAGCTGAGCGAGCGCGGCCAGCGTGGACGATGCGGTCGCGCCGGCGCCGAGCACGGCGGCGGTGCGCACAGCCCCGGCGTCGCGGCCCTCACCGAGCGCCGCGACGATGCCGTGCACGTCGGTGTTCGCGCCGATGCGCGTGCGCCCCTGCAGCAGCACCGTGTTCACCGCGCCGACCACCTCCGCCAGCGGCTCGACGTGGTCGAGCAGCGGGATCACCGTCTGCTTGAGCGGCATGGTGAGGCTGAGCCCGACCCACGCCTCGTCCAGGCCTGCGAGGAACCCGGGGAGCTGCTCCTCCGTGACGTCCACGGCGTCGTAGCTCCACCCGGTCAGCCCGAGCGTCGCGTACGCGGCGCGGTGGAGCGTCGGTGACAGCGAGTGCGCCACCGGGTGCCCCAGCACCGCCGCCCGTCGGGGGGCGGACGACGTCACTGCCCGTTCGCCGCCTGCCACTCGCGGAGCTTCTGCACGTTCGCCTGGTGCTCGTCGTACGTGTCGGCGAACAGCGTCTCGCCCGTGTCGAGGTTGACCGTGACCCAGAAGAGCCAGTCGCCCTCGGCCGGCGCCAGCACGGCGTCGATCGACGCGGTTCCCGGCGACGCGATGGGCGTCGGCGGCAGGCCCAGGATCTTGTACGTGTTGTACGGGTTGCTCGCGTCCTGCGTGTCCGCGGACGTGATGCCCGTGCCGGGCTTGTTGAGGCCGTAGGCGACCGACGAGTCGATGTCGAGGGGCATCTCCTTGGCCAGCCGGTTCTCGATCGCACGCGCGACCTTGGGCCGGTCCTCGGCCAGGCGCGCCTCGCGCTCGACCAGCGACGCCTTGTTGAGCACGGTCTCCCACTGGTCCTGCGGGACGCCCTTCTGCGTGAGCACGGCGACCGTCTGCGCGGTCATCTGCGTGAGCACGCTCGCGGCGGTCGCGCCGGGCTCGACGTCGTACGTCGCCGGGAACAGCCAGCCCTCCGCGTTCCCGTTCGCCTCGGCCGGCAGGCCGATCGCGGCGGGGTCGGCCAGTGCGGCGTTCAGGTCGGCGACGGGGATGAGCGTCTTCTCGTTGATCTTGGCGACGATCTGGTCGCGGCTGAGGCCCTCGGGCACCGTGACCTTGAACGAGACGCGGCTCGACGGGTTGAGCAGCGCGGTGACGGCGTCGGACGCCTTCATCTCGAGCAGCATCCGGTAGGTGCCGGGCTGGATGGAGCTGGCCTGCGGGTTGGCGGCGAAGGCCTCGTTGAACGCCTTCGTGCTGGCGACCACGCCGGAGTCGACCAGCGTCGCGGCCATCTGCCCGCCGGTGTCGCCCGGCTTGATGACGACGTCCACGCTGCCGTGCCCGACGCCGGAGTAGTCCTCGACCGAGCCGTCGGCGTTCGTGCCACTGCCCTGGAACATGCCGCCCATGAGCTCGACGACGACGTAGCCCGCGCCGAGGACCATGAGGATCGCGACGACGAGCACCCAGACCGAGCGGCGGCGACGGCGCTTGCGCTCGCGCTGCTCCTTGGCCCGCCCGCGCGAGCGTGAGGGCCGGTGCTCGACGGGGGCGACGCGGGTGTCCCCGCCGAAAAGGTCGCTCACCTCGTCACTCCGTTCTACAGGGGCCCAGCGGTCGGTCTGGCTGTTGGTCACGTGCGAGTCACTCCACTGTCGTCCGTGCGTCGCCCGCAGCCCCCCCGCGCGCCACCGGAGCGTGCTTCGCTAGGTCGACGACGACCCGCTCACCGGGACGACGCCCCGACGCACGTTCCGCGTCCAGCGCGGACTGCAAGATCACCACCGCGGCCGCCTGGTCGACGACCTGCCGGTGGCTGCGCCCGGATCGGCCGGACGCATGCAGCGCGTGATGGGCGGACACCGTGCTCATCCGCTCGTCGACCAGCCGCACCGAAACCGGTGCGATGGCCTGCGCCAGTTGGACAGCGTACGCGCGCGCGGCCTCCGATGCGGCGCCTTCGGTCCCGGAGAGGTGCATGGGGAGCCCGACGTACACAACACCCACACCTCGTTCCTGCACCTCGTGCACCACCTGCGCGATGTCCGCGGGAACCTTGCCCTTCGTCGCCGAGGCGCGTGGGAGCGTGGCCACGGGCGTGGCGATCAGCCCGTCCGGGTCGCTCGTCGCAAGCCCCACGCGCACCGAGCCGACGTCGACGCCGAGGCGTCGCCCCCGGGCGACGGCCTCCTCGGGATCGGGCGTCCGCGGCACCGTCAGCCGCTCACCGCGCCGGCGACTGCGGCGAGCGCCTCGCCGAGCCGGGAGGCATCCGTCCCGCCGCCCTGCGCGAGGTCGTCCTTGCCGCCACCCCCGCCGCCGAGGATGCCCGACGCCGTCCGCACGAGCGCACCGGCGCGGACGCCCCGCTCACGCGCGGCCGCGTTCGTCGCGACGACGACGACCGGGCGGCCCTTGCTGACGCCCCCGATGGCGACCACGGCCGGGGCGGACTCGCCGAGCCGGGAGCGGACGTCGAGCACCAGGGTGCGCAGCTCGTCGCCGCCGACCTCGCCCGCGTCGTGCGTGACGACGCGGGTCTCCCCCACGGTCGCCGCGCCGGCCGCGAGCGTGCCCGCCTGCGCGAGCAGGGTCGCCTGCCGCATGGCGGCAAGCTCCTTCTCGGACTCCTTGAGCCGGGTCATCAGCGACGACACGCGCTCGGACAGCTCGTCGGGGCGCGCCCCGAGCAGGCCGGAGAGCTGCCCGACGAGCGCGCGCTCCTTCGCCTGGTAGCCGTACGCGCCGGCACCGACCAGAGCGTCGACGCGTCGCACGCCCGAGCCGATCGCCGACTCGGACAGCAGGGTGACGAGCCCGAGCTCGCCGGACCGCTTGACGTGCGTGCCCGCGCACAGCTCCAGCGACCAGCCGTCGCCGATGTCGACCACGCGGACCTCGTTGCCGTACTTCTCGCCGAACAGGGCCATGGCGCCCCGGCCGCGCGCCTCGTCGATCTGCATGACGGAGTCGGTGACCTCGAGGTCGTCCTGCAGCCGCTCGTTGACGCGCGCCTCGATCTCCGCGACGACCTGCGACGGGGTGGCCGACGGCGAGCGGAAGTCGAAGCGCAGCCGGCTCGGCGCGTTCAGCGAGCCCGCCTGCGTGGCGGACTCCCCCACGGACTCGTGCAGCGCCTTGTGCACCAGGTGCGTCGCCGTGTGGGCGCGCGCGATCGCACGCCGGCGGTCGACGTCGATCGTCGCGGTGCCGGACTCGCCGAAGGTGGCCGTGCCGTCGACCAGCCGGCCGTGGTGCACGGACAGGCCCTTGACCGGCGCCTGCACGTCGTCGACCTCGATCCGCGCGCCGCCGTCGAGCACGATCACGCCGGTGTCGGCCAGCTGGCCGCCGGACTCCGCGTAGAACGGCGTCACGTCGAGGACGACCTCGACGTCCGCGGGCGCGGTCGCGGCGGGCGCCGGGACCCCGTCGACGAGGAGGCCGACGACGCGGGAGCGCGAGGTCGCGTCGGTGTAGCCGATGAACTGGACGGGCTTGGCGGTCTCGCTGCTCAGGGTGCTGTGCAGCTCCTGGTACGCCGCCGTGTCCGCCCGGCCCGCGCGCTTGGCCAGCGCGTCCGCCCGCGCGCGGTCCCGCTGCTCCTTCATCAGGGTGCGGAACGCCGTCTCGTCGACCTCGACGCCCTGCTCCGCCGCCATCTCGAGGGTGAGGTCGATCGGGAAGCCGTAGGTGTCGTGCAGCTGGAACGCCTGCGACCCCGTGAGCACGGGCGCCTCGCTCGTCTTCGCCGCCTGCACCGCGGTGTCGAGGATCGTCGTGCCGGCCACGAGCGTGCGCCGGAACGTGTCCTCCTCGGCGTACGCGACCTGGCTGATCCGCTCGAAGTTCGCCGCCAGCTCGGGGTAGGACGGGCTCATCGCGTCCTTGCTCAGCGGGAGCAGCGTCGGCAGCGCGACGTCCTCGACGCCCAGCAGCCGCATCGAACGGATCGAGCGACGCAGCAGCCGGCGCAGGACGTAGCCGCGGCCCTCGTTGGACGGCGTGACGCCGTCGCCCATGAGCATGAGCGCGCTGCGCACGTGGTCCGCCACGACGCGCATGCGGACGTCGTCGTCGTGGACCGCGCCGTACCGCTTGCCCGACAGCTCCTGGGCGCCCTGGATGACCGGGAACACCTCGTCGATCTCGTACAGATTGTCGACGCCCTGCAGCAGGTAGGCCACGCGCTCGAGGCCCATGCCGGTGTCGATGTTCTTCTGCTTGAGGTCGCCGAGGATCGGGAAGTTCTCCTTGCCGCCCCCGTCGCCGCGCTCGTACTGCATGAAGACGAGGTTCCAGATCTCGAGGTAGCGGTCCTCGTCGACGACCGGCCCACCCTCGGCGCCGTACTCGGGCCCGCGGTCGACGTAGATCTCCGAGCACGGTCCCGACGGCCCGCGCGCGCCGGTCGACCAGAAGTTGTCCTTCCAGCCGCGGCGCTGGATGCGCTCGTCGGGCAGGCCGGCGATCTGCTTCCAGAGGTCCGCCGCCTCGTCGTCGTCGTGGAAGACCGTCACCCAGATGGTGTCCGGGTCGAAGCCGAAGCCGCCCGTCGCCCGGGACCCGGTGACCAGCTCCCAGGCGTAGGTGATCGCGCCTTCCTTGAAGTAGTCGCCGAACGAGAAGTTGCCGTTCATCTGGAAGAACGTGCCGTGCCGGGTGGTCTTGCCGACCTCCTCGATGTCGAGGGTGCGCACGCACTTCTGCACACTGGTCGCGCGCGGCCACGGGGGCGTCTGCTCGCCCAGCATGTACGGGATGAACGGCACCATGCCGGCGATGACGAAGAGGGTCGACGGGTCGGGCGAGATCAGCGAGGCCGAGGGCACGACGGCGTGGCCGTTGCCCTCGAAGTAGTCGAGCCAGCGCTGGCGGATCTCGGCGGTACGCATCGTGTCCTCGTCGTCCATCTGTCGTGTCTGTGGTGCAGCGTCATCGGACGCCTCGGGTGTTCCCGCGTGCTCAGAAGAAGGTGTAGCCGTCGTCGTCGTCCGGGTCCTCGGTCGGACCGGCCCAGTCGGCGTCGCGGCGGCGGGTCGAGGACCACGCGCGGCGCAGGTTCTCCACCCGCTCGGGCCGCTCGGCGCGCAGCGCCTCCACGTCGGCGTCCCCGACCAGGTCGTGGCGCAGCTGCTGCTCGCGCTCGGCCATCCCGGCGAGGAACTCGCTCTTGAGGGTGGCCACCGCGCGGGAGACCCGCTGGACGCCGTCCACCGCGTCGGTCGTGCCGGCCGGCAGGTACGTCTCGACGACCGTCCGGCCCTTGCGGATCACGATCACCGTGACGACGACGCCGACGGCGAGCCACGTGAGGCGGCGCGCCATCATCGGCTCCGGCGTGCGCTCGCCGCGAGGCCCGACAGGGCGCGGCGGACGCCGTAGGAGAAGGCGGCGACCTTGATCATCGGCGAGCCGACGGTCGCGGCGAACAGCGACGTGAGGGCCGAGACGTTCTCCGACACCTGCGCGGCGGCGGTGGTGACCGTGTCGATGTTCTCGAGCTGCGTGTTCGACGACGCGACCAGCGTGGCGGTCTCGTCGAGCACCGGCACGGTGTGGTCGGTGATCTCCTTGACTGAGGTCCGGGTCTCGTCCAGCACGCGCCCCAGCTTGATGAGGGGCACCGCGAGGAAGCCCACCAGCAGCACGAACGCGATCGCGGCGATCAGCCCCGCGACGTCACCCACCGACATGTCCTGCCTCCTGGTCCTGGGGCCTCGACCCCGCGGAAACCCTACCGGTCCCGGACGCACGAACGCCCCGCGGCGCTGGTGCGCGGCGGGGCGTTCGTGAGAGATCGGGTCAGCGGGCGTAGTACTCGACGACCAGCTGGACCTCGCACGTCACGGGGATCTCCGCGCGCTTGGGGTGGCGCACCAGGACGGCGCTCAGCTTCTCGAGCTGCACGTCGAGGTAGCCCGGGACGGCCGGGAGGACGTCGCGGTGGGCACCGGCGGCGGCGACCTGGAACGGCACGGTGGCCTGGCTCTTCGGCTTGACCTGGAGCGTCTGGCCCGGCTTCACGCGGAAGGAGGGGCGGTCCACGATCTTGCCGTCGACGAGCACGTGACGGTGCACGACGACCTGGCGGGCCTGGAGGATCGTGCGGGCGAAGCCCGAGCGCAGGACGAGGGCGTCCAGGCGGGTCTCGAGGTTCTCGACGAGCGCCTCACCGGTCAGGCCCGGGGCCTTGCGGGCGTCCTCGTACGCACGGGCCATCTGCTTCTCGCGCAGCGCGTACTGCGCGCGCAGACGCTGCTTCTCACGGAGACGGACCGCGTAGTCCGACTCGGTGCGGCGACGCGCGCGGCCGTGCTCGCCGGGGGGGTACGGCCGCTTCTCGAAGTGCTTGACGGCCTTGGGCGTCAGCGCGAGGCCGAGGGCGCGGGAAAGGCGCACCTGGCGACGCGAGCGGGTCACGCTGCTCACAGAGTTACTTCCTGTCGTTGTAGACGTCACACCCGGAGACGGAGATGTTCCGCCGGGCGTGGGGCCGACCGTGGATGCGTCGCGTCTGTTCTCGACGCTGGCTAAGGCCCCAGGTGGTCGTCCGGGCGGGGGCATGCACGCATGCCCGTCCCGCGGACGACCTCGACACTCTACCCTGCGACGGCCGTGATCCCCGAATCACGCCTGGTCGTCGAGGATCGCGCGGATCCGGTCCAGGCGTTCGGTGACCTGGCGCTCGTACCCGCGGTCGCTCGGCTCGTAGTAGCGCGTGCCGAGGAGCTCGTCCGGCAGGTACTGCTGCGCCGCGACCGCGTGGGGCTGGTCGTGCGCGTAGAGGTAGGACGTCCCGTGGCCCAGCTGCTTCGCGCCCGGGTAGTGCGCGTCGCGCAGGTGGGCCGGGACCGAGCCGATGCGCCCCGCGCGGACGTCGGCCAGCGCGCGGTCGATCCCCAGGTAGGCGGCGTTCGACTTGGGCGCCGTCGCCAGGTGCACCACGGCCTCGGCCAGGATGATCCGCGCCTCGGGCATGCCGATCAGGGCGACGGCCTGCGCGGCGGCGACGGCCGTCTGCAGGGCGCTCGGGTCCGCCATGCCGACGTCCTCGGCGGCGGAGATGACGATCCGGCGGGCGATGAACCGCGGGTCCTCCCCCGCGGCGATCATCCGCGCGAGGTAGTGCAGGGAGGCGTCGACGTCCGAGCCGCGCACCGACTTGATGAAGGCGCTGATCACGTCGTAGTGCTGGTCGCCGTCGCGGTCGTAGCGCACGGCCGCCACGTCGATCGCGCGCTCCATGGTCGCCAGGTCCACGAGCACCGGCGGCACGGCCTCGTCCTCGGACAGCGCGGAGCCGGCGGCCGCCTCGAGGATGGTCAGCGCCTTGCGCGCGTCGCCACCCGCCAGGCGCAGCAGGTGCTCCTCGGCGTCCTCGGCCAGGGTGATCGCGCCGCCGAGCCCGCGCTCGTCCTCGACCGCGCGGCGGACCAGCCGGCGGACGTCGTCGGTGTCCAGCGGCTGGAGCGTCAGCAGGAGCGAGCGGGACAGCAGCGGTGAGTTGACCGAGAACGACGGGTTCTCGGTCGTCGCGGCGACGAGCGTGACCCACCGGTTCTCCA
The DNA here is from genome assembly GCF_056401915.1 of Cellulomonas sp. P4_D11. Classification (NCBI taxonomy): domain Bacteria; kingdom Bacillati; phylum Actinomycetota; class Actinomycetes; order Micrococcales; family Cellulomonadaceae; genus Cellulomonas; species Cellulomonas sp. P4_D11. The sequence continues at coordinate 10,265 of NZ_JBFUIK010000044.1, forward strand.
CACTGGGCAGGAGCGCGTCCTGCTGGGCCTTGGTGAAGCGGTGCACCTCGTCGATGAACAGCACCGTCTCGGTGCCGTCGGTGGCCAGCCGGCGACGCGCGTCCTCGATGACCGCGCGGACGTCCTTGACCCCCGCCGTGACCGCGGAGAGCTCGACGAACCGGCGCCCGGACGTCGCGGCGATGAGGTACGCGAGCGTCGTCTTGCCCGTGCCCGGCGGCCCCCACAGGACGACCGACGTCGGCGCGGCCCGGCGTGCGGCCTCGTTCGCGGGCTCGACGAGCCGGCGCAGCGGCGACCCCGCGACCAGCAGGTGCTCCTGGCCCGCGACCTCGCCCAGCTCCCGCGGCCGCATGCGGACGGCGAGCGGCGCACCGGCCCCGACCGCGGGCAGCCCGGTGGCCGTCGACGTCACCGCATCGAACAGGTCCATGCGGGCAGGGTACGCACGAGGACCGACGTCCGAGGGCCACCGTCGGGCCGAACCGGTGACCCCGTGTGCGGACCGGCCGCTCCACCTGCGACGATGGCCCGCGTGTTCGCCCGAGTCGGTCGCGCCGTCGCCCACCACCCACGCCTCACCGTCGTCGCGTGGTTGGTCCTCGCCGTGCTCGGGTACGGGCTCGCCGTCCTCGGGGTGCACGGGGAGAACCTCTTCGACCGCCTGAGCACGGGCGCACCGTCGGTCCCCGGGTCCGAGAGCGCGGAGGGCCGCCAGATCCTCGAGGACTCGGACACGAGCGGCCCCTCGCTCACCCTGGTCCTGCAGGGAGTCGACCCGACCGACCCCGACGTCGCGACGTCCCTGGCTCCGGCTCGCGACGAGCTCGCGGCGATCGACGGGGTCGCGTCCGTGATCGATCCGCTGGGGCTGCCGGACGGTGCCGCGAACCCCGCCGCCGCGCCGCTGGTCGCCCAGGACGGCGACGGCTTCCTCGTGGTGGTCGAGATCGAGCCCGACCTCTCGGCGGAGGACCAGCAGGCCGCGCTCGACGAGGCAGCGGCCCGGCTCCAGGAGATCCCGTCCGACCTCGAGGTCGTCGCGCCCGGCGTGACCGGGGTCGTCGGCGGCACCACCCTGATCGTCGAGGCGATCACGGACCAGGTGGAGACCGACCTGCGCACCGGCGAGGCGATCGCACTGCCCATCGCGCTGCTGGTCATGGTCCTGGTGTTCGGCGGCTTCCTCGCCGCCTCGATGCCCATGGCCGGCGCCATCGCCTCGATCGCCGGCGGTCTCGCGGCCCTGCTCGCGTTCTCCTACGTCCTCGACCTCGACTCGTCCGTCGTCAACATCGTCACCGTGCTCGGCCTCGGGCTGTCGATCGACTGGGGCCTGCTCATGGTGTCGCGGTTCCGCGAGGAGCTGCACCACCTGGTCGACGACGACGACGGCCGGGCGAGCCGACGACGGCGGGGCGACGGCGCGGTGCTGACCGCGATCGAGCGCACCACGGCGACCGCGGGCCGGACGGTCACCTTCTCGGCGCTCATCGTCGCGATCTCCATCGCCGGCCTCCTGGTGTTCCAGCCGCCCATCCTGCGGGCGTTCGGCGCCGCCGGGGTCGCGGTGATCGTGGTCGCGGCCGCCACGGCGCTGACGCTCGTCCCCGCACTGCTGGTCCTCGCCGGGCGGCGGCTCATCCGCCCGAGCATCCTGGCGCGCATCCCCGGGCTCCGGGGCATCCTCGCCCGGACGGCCGACGTGCAGACCGAGGAAGGCGTCTTCTCGCGGCTCACGGGCCGGGTCCAGCGCCACCCGTGGTTCGTGCTGACCGGCTGCCTCGTCGTGCTCGGGATCCTCGCGCTCCCCCTGGCGCACCTCGAGCTGCGCAACTCGACCACGGAGCTCCTGCCCGCGGGCAGCACGCAACGCGAGTTCGTCGACACCCTCGCCCGCGACTACCCGGCGGCCTCCGCGCCCGCCATCACCGTGGTCACGCAGACCTCCCTCGAGGAGGCGACGGCGTGGGCCGCGACGCTCGAGGACCTCGACGGGGTCGCCTCCGTCGACCCGCCGTCACCCGTCGACTCGTACGTGGTGATCGGCGTTCGGCCCGACACGGACGACCCCGGCGACGCGGTCGCACGGGGAGTCGTGCAGGACATCCGCGACCTTGACGCCCCCTTCCCCACCTGGGTCACCGGGCAGGCCGCGTCCCAGATCGACTTCACCGCGGCGGTGGTGGAGCGGGCACCCTGGGCGATCGGGATCGTCGCGCTCACCACCCTCGTGCTGCTGTTCCTCATGACCGGCTCGATCGTGGTCCCGGTCAAGGCGCTGCTCACGAACGCGATCTCGCTCGCCGCCTCGCTCGGCGTCCTGGTCTGGGTGTTCCAGGACGGCCACCTGTCCGGCCTGCTGAACTTCACGCCGACCGGCGGCATCGAGACCTACGTCATCGCGCTCGTCATCGCGTTCGCGTTCGGGCTGGCCATGGACTACGAGGTGTTCCTGCTCTCCCGGATCAAGGAGCTCGTCGACGCCGGGCTGCCCAACGACGAGGCCGTCCGCCTGGGCCTGCAGCGCTCGGGCCGGATCATCACGTCGGCCGCCCTCATCGTCATCGTCGTGTTCGCCGGCTTCGTGGCGGGCCAGCTGCTCGTGATCAAGGAGGTCGGCTTCTCGCTGGCCGTCGCGGTGCTCATCGACGCGACCCTGGTCCGGATGCTGCTCGTCCCGGCCACGATGACGCTGCTGGGCAAGGCCAACTGGTGGGCTCCCCCGTTCCTGCGGCGCCTCTACGACCGCCTCGCGATCACCCACTAGGGACGCCGTGCCGGCGCCCACCGCCATCGACCGGGTCCCCTTCGTGCACGCCCGCCGGCGGGCAGGTGCAGCGTCCTTCGCCGTCGTCGTGCTCGCCGCCCTGCTCGTCCGCAAGACGGTGCTCCTGGCCGCGCAGGACGGTGCCCGACCGTTCGCCGCGATCCCCTTCCTGGCGCTCGGTGTCCTCTGCGTGCTCGGCTGGCTCGTGCTCGGTCGCCTGTGGCGCCGTGTCGCCGACCTGCGCCCGCTGACCCTCCCCGTCGACGCGGGGCTGGGTGCGCTCCGTGGGGCCCCGCAGGACGACCCCGCGCCCGGCCGCCATCTCACGCTGGGCGGCGAGATCGAGGGCCCGACCCGCTGGTGACCGCGAACGGGTGAATGCGGTCCCCGTCGGCACCGCGCTTGCTAGCGTGCACCCCCCGCGACGACGCCCGAGGAGCGCCCCCGCATGACGTGGCAGGACGTGCTCGGAGTCCGATGGCGATGGCGTCCCCGGCGTGCCGTCCGAGTCGTCGTCGCGACCGCGGTCACCGTCCTCGTCGTCGCGCCCCTGCTGCTCGTCCTCGTGCTGCTGTGCCTCGGGATCGGCGTGCTGTGGACCGGCGTGCTCGTCGCGACGGCCGTGCTGTTCCTGTGGATCGCCGAGAAGTGGTGGATCGTCCTCGACCCGGACAACCTGCTGCTCTGGCTGACTTTCCTGCCGGGCATCTGGTCGTGGGTGCACGAGGACGACGAGGACGCGACGCCCGCGCTGCGTGCCGACGCCCCGAGCAACCCATCGCTCTCTCAGGAGGACTGGCCGACCCGGTGGTGACTCAGTCGGGCGGCTGCACCGCGCCGGACGGCGAGAACGACGTCAGCTCGGCGTCCGTGCGGTAGCCGAGGCGGTGGTAGATCCGCCGGGCGCCGTCGTTCTCCGCGTACATGCCGAGCGACACCCATGACGCCCCCTCGGCCAGGCCGGCCCGGGTGACGGCCGCCGTCAGCGCGGAGCCGAGCCCGCTGCCGCGCAGGCCGGGCAGGACCCCGAGGCCGTGCACGTGCCAGGACCGGCCGTCGCCGGGACCGCTGCGCTCGGACGCCCCCACGACGCCGGCGAGCGCGCCGTCGCCGTCGACGCCCCACCAGCCCAGCTCGTCGGGACCCGCCGGGTCCGCCGTGGTCCCGGGGTTGGCCACGCGCAGGCACGCGCGGATCGCGTCCGCCTCGCCGACGGGGTCCAGCCGACGGACCTCGCCCTCCCCCGGCACGGCCGGCGGCACCTCGTCGCTGGTGAGCCAGTCCCACTGCGAGAACGGGACGAGCCCGAGGCGGCCGAGCGTCCCCGCGGTCGGCGCAGCGCCGCGGGGCGCGCTCAGCCAGCGGACGGGGCCGCGGTCGAGCCCGGCGACGAGCGCCTCGACCACCCGCGGGTCGCCGCGGCCCAGGAGCGTCGGACGCGCCGAGCCGCCGATCACCAGCAGGAGGCCGTCGTCGTCGCCGAGGACCTCGACCGCGTCCCACCGGGACCGGTCGCCCACGATCATCCGGTCCTCCCGCCAGCGTGGCGGGAGGAGCTCGAGCACGTCCGCCATCAGGCCTCGGTCGGGACCTTGGGCTTGGCGTCCACGCCCGCCTCGCGGCGCTGCTCCGGCGTGATGGGCGCCGGCGCCGCCGTCAGCGGGTCGAACCCGCCGCCCGACTTCGGGAACGCGATGACGTCGCGGATGGACTCCGACCCGGTCAGCAGCGCGAGGATGCGGTCCCAGCCGAACGCGATCCCGCCGTGCGGCGGCGCGCCGAACTGGAACGCCTTGAGCAGGAAGCCGAACTTCTCCTGCGCCTCGTCCGGCCCGATGCCCATGACGTCGAACACGCGCTCCTGCACGTCCCGGCGGTGGATACGGATCGAGCCGCCGCCGATCTCGTTGCCGTTGCAGACGATGTCGTAGGCGTACGCCAGGGCCGCGCCCGGGTCCTGCTCGAACGTGTCGATCCACTCGGGGGTGGGCGACGTGAAGGCGTGGTGCACGGCCGTCCAGGCGCCGCCGCCCACGGCGACGTCGTCGTCCTCGCCCGTCGGCTTGAACAGCGGCGCGTCGACGATCCACACGAACTTCCACTCGTTCTCGTCGATGAGGCCGCCGCGACGACCGATCTCGAGCCGCGCGGCGCCGAGCAGCGCCCGGGCGTCGTTGGCCGAGCCGGCGGCGAAGAACACGGCGTCGCCGGGGCTCGCGCCGACGGCGGCCACGAGGCCCGCCCGCTCGGCCTCGGAGATGTTCTTGGCCACCGGGCCGCCGAGCTCGCCGTCCTCGCCCACCGTGACGTACGCGAGCCCCTTGGCGCCGCGCTGCTTGGCCCACTCCTGCCAGGCGTCGAACCCGCGGCGCGGCGTCGAGCCGCCGCCGGGCTGGACGACGGCCCCGACGTAGGGCGCCTGGAAGACGCGGAACGGCGTCTCGGCGAAGAAGGACGTGAGCTCGACCAGCTCGAGGCCGAAGCGCAGGTCGGGCTTGTCGTTGCCGTAGCGCGCCATCGACTCCGCGAACGTCATGCGCGGGATCGGCGTCGGGACGGTGACCCCGATGAGGTCCCACAGCGCGACGAGGATCTGCTCGCCGAGGGCGATGACGTCGTCCTGCTCGACGAAGCTCATCTCGACGTCGAGCTGCGTGAACTCGGGCTGGCGGTCGGCGCGGAAGTCCTCGTCGCGGTAGCAGCGGGCGATCTGGTAGTACCGCTCGAGCCCGCCGACCATGAGCAGCTGCTTGAACAGCTGCGGCGACTGCGGCAGCGCGTACCAGGAGCCGGGCGACAGGCGCGCGGGCACGAGGAAGTCGCGGGCGCCCTCGGGCGTCGAGCGCGTCAGCGTCGGGGTCTCGACCTCGACGAAGTCCTGCGCGTCGAGCACGCGGCGCGCGGCCTGGTTGGCCTTGGCCCGCAGCCGCATCGCCCGGGCGGGCGCCGGCCGGCGCAGGTCCAGGTAGCGGTACTTGAGGCGGGCCTCCTCGCCGACGACCTCGTCGAGCGACGACGAGACCTGGAACGGCAGCGGCTCCGACTCGTTGAGCACGACGACCTCGGTGGCGACGAGCTCGACCTCGCCGGTGGCGAGGTTCGGGTTCTCGTTGCCGGCCGGGCGGCGGCCTACCTCGCCGGTCACCTGCAGCACGTACTCGGCGCGCAGCCCGTGGGCCACCGCCTCGTCGCGGACCACCACCTGCGCGATCCCCGAGGCGTCCCGCAGGTCCACGAACGCCACCCCGCCGTGATCGCGCCGGCGGTCCACCCAGCCCGTGAGGGTGACGGTGGTGCCGATGTGCTCGGCTCGCAGCGAGCCGGCCGTGTGGGTGCGGAGCACGGAAGGTCCTTCGGGGGTCGGGGGTGGGAGCGCCCGTCGGACGCCCGCACGATCTTAGTGCCCGTGCGGTGAGCGACCCGCCGTCATTTCGATGGTCGTGCGGACCCGGGTCACGCTCGGTGCCGAGGGGACCGAGGAGAACCCGAACCGGACCGCCGGGACCACGGGGGCCAGCGCACCGAGGTCCGCCGAGCCCCACAGCGCCCGGACCGCCGTGATCGCGTGCTGGTCGGTCGCCGTGTACCACTCGCGGCTCCCCCGGCCGGCGGTGCCGTGGGTGCGGACGCCGTCCAGGAGCACGCGGGCCACGGGGTCGACCGCGGTGGCGACGGACGTCGCCAGCGCCGCAGGCCGCGGCACGAGCCCGAGCAGCCGGCCGATGCCCGTGCGCGCGCCGATGGTCAGGTCGGCGGTGAGCGGACCCGCGCTCAGCCGCCAGCCGCGGCGACCCTCGTCCGCCCGCAGGCCCACGGGCACGACGTGGACGGCGTCGAACTCGTACGTCGCCGTCACGAGCTCCGCGACGTCCTCGCGCGGCGCCAGCAGCAGCCGGGTGCCGTCGGCCCGCTCGACCATGACGTCCGCGAACGCACCGAACGGCGAGCGGAGCCACCGCCCGATCACGACGCGGGTGCCCTCCGCGGTGCCGAACCCCGCGATGTGGCCGTCGAGCACGAGGCGCGTCACGCCGGCGGCCGATGTCGTCACGGCGCCACGCTAGGTGCGCGCGACGCGGTCCGCCCGTCGTCGGGCCAGTCCGCCCGCCGTCAGAAGAGGACGGGCTGCGCGGACGCGACCGCCGGCTCGTGCACCGGGAGGCCCTCCGTGGCGATGCTGCCCGTCGGGTACGAGCCCTCCCCGGGCATCCGGTGGCCTCCGCCGCGTCCCGCGAAGCCGTGCCGCACCAGCAGGGGCCGGACGCGCTCGTCGAGCCACGCCGAGTACTCGCGCGGCGTGTAGGCGCCCCTGCCGTAGAGCTCCTGGTACCGGGGCACGAGCGCGGGCGCGTGCTCGGCCAGCCAGGCGAAGAACAGCGGCTTCACCGGGCCGCGCAGGTGCAGCGGGAGCACCGTGACGCCCGTGGCGCCGGCGTCGGCAAGATCCCGCAGCAGCGCGTCCAGGCCCGGACGGTCGTCCGTCAGCCACGGCAGGACGGGCGCCACCATCACGCCGCACGGCAGCCCGGCCTCCCGGATCGCCCGGATGAGGTCGAGGCGCGCCCGCGGGGTCGGCGTGCCGGGCTCCATCGCCTCCTGGAGGGCCTCGTTCCCGATCGCCAGCGAGACGCCGATGCCGACGGGCACAGTCCGGGACGCCTCCGCCAGCAGGGGCAGGTCGCGGCGCAGCAGCGTGCCCTTGGTGAGGATCGACAGCGGCGTGCCGCTCGTGGCGAGGGCCTCGATGATGCCCGGCATGAACCGGTACCGGCCCTCCACCCGCTGGTAGGGGTCGGTGTTGGTGCCGAGCGCGACGTGCTCCCGCTTCCAGCCGGGCCGCGCGAGCTCGGCGCGCAGCACGTCGACGACGTTCGTCTTGACGACGATCTGCGTCTCGAAGTCCCGCCCCGCGTTCATGTCGAGGTACTCGTGCGTCGGCCGAGCGAAGCAGTAGCGGCATGCGTGGAGGCAGCCCCTCGTCGGGTTGACCGTCCAACGGAACGGCATCCTCGACGCCTCCGGCACCTTGTTCAGGGCGCTCTTGCACGTCACCTCGTGGAACGTCACGCCGGCGAACTCCGGTGTCCGCACGCTGCGCTGGAGCCCGGCGAGCGCGAGGCCCGGCAGCGCCGCGTCGTCGTCGGTCCCCAGCTTCTGCCCGTCCCATCGCATGAACCCCATGCGAACATGTGTTCGAATCGCTGTCAAGCGGACGCTCCGGTTGCCCGCGCGTCGCGTCGCACGCACCCTCGGACCATGGGAACCACGGACCTCGCCGAGCCCGATGCCCGCACCGGGCACCCGCAACGGGGCGTCGGCAGCGCGCTGGTGCTCGTGCTCCTGATCACCGTGAACTTCGTCGTCGGCGCGCTCGGCGGGCTGTCCACCGCGTCCGGCGTCGACGGCTGGTACGCGGACGCCGAGAAGGTCCCGTGGACGCCGCCGAACGGCGTCTTCGCGCCGGCGTGGAGCGTGCTCTACGTGCTCATGGGCATCGCCGCGTGGCTGGTCTGGCGGCGCGGCGGGTGGGCGCCGGCCCGTCGCGCCCTGACGCTCTACATCGTCCAGCTGGCCCTCAACGCCGCCTGGACGCCGATCTTCTTCAGCGGGCGGCTGGTCTGGGTCGCGCTCGGAGTGATCGTCGCGCTCGAGGTCGTCCTGATCGCCACCGCCGTCGCGTTCTGGAAGCACTCCCGCGTCGCGTCGTGGCTGCTCGGCCCCTACATCACGTGGGTGGCCTTCGCGACGACGCTCAACCTGGGCATCGCCGTCCTCAACTGACGGCGGGCACCACGCGGGGCCAGAGGTCGGCCTCGTCCGGCGTCCACGCGGACGCGTCGGCGTCCACCTGCTCGCCCGAGCGGATGTCCTTGACCTGGTCGGCGGCGCCCTCGTCGTCCGCCACGAACCACACGAACGGGATCCCCCGCCGGTCGGCGTGCCGGATCTGCTTGCCGAATTTCGCCGCCGACGGCGCCACCTCGACCGGGATGCCGCGCGCCCGCAGTGCCGAGGCCACCGCGTCGGACCGGTCGCGGTCCTCCTCGTGGCTGACTGCGACGAGCACGGCGCTGGGCACCGACCGCGTGGCGGTGACCAGACCACCGCTGATAAGCCGCGAGACCAGGCGGGACACGCCGATCGACAGGCCGACGCCCGGGTACGTGTTCGCCCCGTCGGACGCGAGCGTGTCGTAGCGGCCGCCCGAGCAGATGGAGCCCAGCTGCTCGTGGCCGACCAGCACGGTCTCGTACACGGACCCGGTGTAGTAGTCGAGACCGCGGGCGATCTTGAGGTCGGCGACGACGACGCCGGGCGCCCGGATCGCCGCCGCGCGGACGAGGGCGCCCAGCTCGGCGAGGCCCTCGTCGAGCAGCTCGTGCGACGCACCCCTGGCGACGGCGAGCTCGCGCACCCGGTCGATGACGGACTCGTCGGAACCGCTGATCGAGGCCAGGTCCAGGCACGCGCGCGCCTGGACCTCGTCGGCACCGGCCTCGGCCACCAGCAGCGCGGCCACCTTGTCGGGCCCGATCTTGTCCAGCTTGTCGATGCTGCGGAGCACCGCCTCGACGTCCGTCAGCCCGAGACCCCGGTAGAAGCCCTCGGCCACCTTGCGGTTGTTCACCAGGATGCGGACGGGCGGGACACCGATCTCCTGGAGCGCGCCGAGCGCCTCGGCCATGACGAGCGGGAGCTCGACCTCGTAGTGGTACGGCAGCGCGCCGGCGCCGACCACGTCGATGTCGGCCTGCACGAACTCGCGGAAGCGCCCGTCCTGGGGACGCTCACCGCGCCACACCTTCTGGATCTGGTAGCGGCGGAACGGGAACGCGAGGTGGCCGGCGTTCTCGAGCACGTACCGCGCGAACGGCACCGTGAGGTCGAAGTGCAGGCCCAGCGTCCCGGCACGGTCCGCGTCAGCGCCGGGCTCCTCCTGCAGACGCCGCAGCACGTAGACCTCCTTGGAGGTCTCCCCCTTGCGCAGCAGCTGGTCCAGCGGCTCGACCGCGCGGGTCTCGATCCCCGCGAACCCGTGCAGCTCGAAGGTGCGACGCAGGACGTCGAGGACGTGCTGCTCGACCAGCCGCCCGTCGGGCAGCCACTCGGGGAATCCGGACAGGGGGGTGGGTCGCGCCATGGTGCCCGATCCTTCCAGACTCGCGCGGCGTCACCGACCTCGCAGGTACGGGTTGCGCGCGAGCTCGGCCGCGATGTCGCTGGTGGGGCCGTGCCCGGGCACGACGACGGTCGACGGGGGCAGGGTCGCGACGACCTCGCGCAGAGTCTGCGCCATCGTCGCGCCGTCGCCGCCCGGCAGGTCCGTGCGGCCGATCGTCCCCGCGAAGAGGACGTCGCCGGTGAACGCGATGTCGTCGACGAGGTAGAGCGTCGAGCCCTCGGTGTGGCCGGGCGCGTGCCGGGCGACGACCTCCACGCCGCCCAGCGACAGGACGGTGTCGGCGGAGCGGTCGTCGTCGACCGACCCGAACGTCTCCACCCGCCGCGGTGCCACGTAGCCCGCGGGGTCGACGCCGACCGCGGCCAGCGCCTGCGCGAGCGGGCCGGAGGGGTCGTGCGCCGGCTCCCCCAGCCCGAGCGTCCCGAACGGGTCCCCGAGGCGGTACGCGTCGGCCGCGTGGATCATCAGCGGGACGCCGAGCGCCTCCGACAGGCGGCCCGCGTCCCAGGTGTGGTCCACGTGGCCGTGCGTCGCCAGGACCGCGGCCGGTCGCAGTCCCCGCTCGGCGACGAGCGCGAGCACGTCGTCGGCGACACCCGCGCCGGCGTCGACGACGACGCACGTCCCGTCGTCGTGCACGAGCACGCTGCACCGAGCGCCGAAGACTGCGGACACGACCGTGACGACCTGCATGAGACGCACCGTAGCCGTCCGGCGTGGCCGGACTGTGATGTCACCCAGCGGCGTCCCTGGTCGCCGGTTGCCGAGGCTTGCCTAGACTGTCCCGGGTTCCCATCATGCAGTGCGGCAGGCGGACGACCTGCCGCACCGCACGACGACGCGAGGAGTGTGCGTGTCCAGCAAGCGCGAGCGTGAGTACGAGCGCCGCCGGTACGAGAAGTGGCAGGAGCGCCAGGCCAAGGCGCGTGCCGCCAAGCACCGTCAGCGGGTGATCGCCGGCAGCATCGTCGGTGCGCTCGTCCTGAGCATCGGGATCGTCGCCGCCTTCGCGCTGACCGACGACGACACGCCCGCCGCCACGCCCACCGCGACGCCCACGGCCACCGCCACGACTCCCCCGGCCAACTCGGCCGAGGTGCCGGACCCGTCGCTCGCGCAGAACCGCACCTGGACCGGCGACATCAAGCTCTCGCAGGGCGACGTCGGCATCGAGCTCGACGGCGCAGCGGCGCCGCAGGCGGTCGCGAACTTCGTGACGCTGGCCGGGAAGGGCTTCTTCGACACCACGAAGTGCCACCGCGTCACCACCGAGGGCATCTACGTCCTGCAGTGCGGCGACCCCACCGCGCTCGGCGTCGCGGACACGACGACCGGCGGCACCGGCGGGCCCGGCTACACGTGGGGCCCGATCGAGAACGCGCCCGCCGACGGCAACTACCCCGCCGGCACGATCGCGATGGCGCGGACCAGCAACGACGGCAGCTCGATGGGCAGCCAGTTCTTCCTGGTCTACAAGGACTCACCTATTCCCGCGGACAGCGCGGGTGGCTACACCGTGTTCGGCCACGTCACGTCCGGGATGGACGTGCTGCAGGCCATCGCCGACGCGGGCACCGTCGAAGGGACCCAGGTCCCGGTGTCCGACGTCATCATCGAGGGAGTGAACATCCAGTGACTCAGACCCCGACGTCCGGAGCCGTGCCCGACGACGCCGTGCCCGCCCCCGAGGGCGAGCGCCCGGAGGCGGCAGAGGTCACCGACGAGGTCGACGCGGCCACTCCTGAGACCGTCACGCCGGACGCTCCCGAGACGGCTGCGCCCGAGGAGCCCGGCGCGGACGCTGCTGACGTCGCCGACAAGCCCGCCGCTGACACGACCGAGGTTGCCGACGAGCCCGCCGCTGACACGACCGAGGTTGCCGACGAGCCCGCCGCTGACACGACCGAGGTTGCCGACGAGCCCGCCGCTGACACGACCGAGGTTGCCGACGAGCCCGCCGCGGAGGCTCCCGCCGACGTCGTCGCCGACGAACCCGCCGCGGACGCCGTTGCCGACGAGCCTCAGGTGGATCCAGTCGCCGACGCGCCCGTCGATGAGGCACCCGCGGAGACTGTCGCCGACGAGCCCGCACCCGAGACCCCCGCGACCGACGTCGACGCCGTCGCCGATGAGCCCGCCGGCGACTCGGTCGCGGACGCGCCTGCTGATGCCGCAGAGGCCCCTACCCCGCCTACCGACGACGTGGTCTCCCCCGCCGTCGACGAGGAGCCGGCCGTCGTCGAGGAGCCGGCCGTCGCGACGGACGCGCCCGCCGACGGCGCTCCTGCGGCCGAGGCGACGACGTCGCCCGAGACGGCGCCGGACGCCGCGCCCGAACCCGCGACCGGCTCCGACGTCACGGCCGAGCCCGCCGCGGCCGCGCCC
>NZ_JBFUIK010000045.1:0-21264 GCF_056401915.1 Cellulomonas sp. P4_D11
GGGGCGACCTCGGCCGGCTCGGGCTCGGCGGCCGCCGCGGGAGCCTCGGCGACGGGCGCGGGCGCCGGGTCGGCGGACACCGGCACGACGGTCCGGGTCACGCGGCGCGACTTCTTCGCGGGGGCCTTCGCGGCGGGGGGCGCCTCGACGGGCGTGGCGTCCTCGACGGGCGTGGCGTCCTCGACGGGCGCCGGCGGGGCGGCCTGCTCGGCCACGGCCGGGAGCGTCACGACGGCGTCGGCCGAGGCGTCGTTGCTGGGGGCGGCGGTCACGCGGGTGGCACGGCGGCGGCGCGGGGCCGCGGGCGGTGCCTCACCCCCGGCGGTCGTCGTCGTGTCTGCGGTGGGGGTGTTCTCGTCGGTCACGCGAAGTGCTCCTGGGTACCGGGCATCGCCACCCACACGCGGTGACACTCGGTCGGTCGGTCGTCGCTCGCGTGCTGCGCGGCGACGGAAAGTCGGCGGTCGTGGCTGCTGCACCCGGTCGGCGCCATCGCCTGCGACGCCGGAGCCGGCGGTCCCGATCGGGGACCAGCGGGCGGCAGAGCGGCGGCTGGCGCGCACGACATGCTGGTGCTGCGAGCTCAAGGGTCCTCAGGCGGTGTGGTCGCCCGGAGAGCCGTGGCCAGTATCGCACAGCGCCTCCCGCCCGGCGTCCGCGGGCCGTCGGCGCGCCGCGACCGCCGTCCGGGCTACCGGGACCTTGGTCCCAGGGGCAGACTGGACCCGGTCCTAGCGTTTCCCCAGGTCCGCAGGTCAGGACTGGTCTGTTGTCCAGACCGGTGAGCGACGTGGACCCGACCCGGTACCGGCTCGATCCCCCGGAGGGGGCCCGTGGACACGCTCGACGTCGCTCGATGGCAGTTCGGCATCACCACCGTCTACCACTTCATCTTCGTGCCGCTGACGATCGGCCTCGCGCCCCTGGTCGCGATCATGCAGACGATCTGGGTCCGGACCGGCAACGAGCGCTGGCTCCGCCTGACCAAGTTCTTCGGCAAGCTCCTGCTGATCAACTTCGCGATCGGCGTGGCTACCGGCATCGTGCAGGAGTTCCAGTTCGGGATGGCGTGGAGCGAGTACTCCCGCTTCGTCGGCGACGTGTTCGGGGCACCGCTGGCGATGGAGGCGCTCGCCGCGTTCTTCGTCGAGTCGACCTTCCTCGGCCTGTGGATCTTCGGGTGGGACAAGCTGCCGAAGAAGATCCACCTCGCGTGCATCTGGGCGGTCGCGCTCGCCACCAACCTCTCGGCCTACTTCATCCTGGCCGCGAACTCGTGGATGCAGCACCCCGTCGGCGCGACGTTCAACGCGGAGCGCGGCCGCGCGGAGATGACCGACATCGGCGCGGTCCTGTCGAACAACACGCTGCTCGCGGCCTTCCCGCACACGATCTCGGCGGCGTTCCTCACCGCGGGGACGTTCGTCGCCGGCATCGCCGCCTGGTGGATGGTGCGGCTGGTCCGCGCGGGCCAGGCGGAGAAGGCGCGGGACGTGTACCGACCGGCCATCGTGCTCGGGGTGATCGTCATGCTGATCTCCGGCGTCGGCGTCGCCCTGAGCGGTGACCAGCAGGCCAAGCTCATGTTCGAGCAGCAGCCGACCAAGATGGCGGCCGCCGAGGCGCTGTGCGAGACCACCGCGGGGGTGCCGTTCTCGATCCTCGCGATCGGCCCGCTGGGCACCGGCGCCGACTGCGACAAGGTCACGCACCTCATCCAGATCCCGGGCGCTCTCTCGTTCCTGGCGACCGGCGACTTCTCGTCGACGCTCCAGGGCACCGACCAGCTGCAGCAGGAGTATGAGGAGCGGTACGGGTACACCGAGGCGAACGGCGAGCCCATCAGCTACATCCCCAACCTCGCCGTGACCTACTGGGGCTTCCGCCTCATGATCGGGTTCGCGCTCGGCTCCGCGGCGCTCGCGCTCGTCGCCCTCTGGGTGACCCGCAAGGGACGTGTGAGCGGCAACGTGTGGGTCGGGCGGCTCGGGATCGTCGCGCTGGTCACGCCGTTCCTCGCGTCGTCGTTCGGCTGGATCTTCACCGAGATGGGCCGCCAGCCCTGGGTCGTCGCGCCCAACCCGAACCCGGGCGGCGTCGACGGGGTCTGGCTGCTGACCGCGCGAGGCGTGTCCACCGTGACCAGCACGGGGACGATCCTCACGTCGCTGATCGCCTTCACGCTCCTCTACGGGATCCTCGCCGTGTTCTGGTACCGCCTCATGCACCGGTACACGATCGAGGGTGTCGCGGACAGCGAGCGCGACCCCAGCCCCGACAACCCCGACAACGACCCGGACGGCGCGTCCGACCGGCCGCTGTCGTTCGCGTACTGAGAGGGCCGGGACCATGGAGCTCACGACCGTCTGGTTCATCCTCATCGCGGTCCTCTGGAGCGGCTACCTCGTGCTCGAGGGGTTCGACTTCGGCGTCGGGATGCTGCTCGGGCTGCTCTCGCGCGGCGACCGCGCGGCCAGGGACCGCGACCGCCGCGTCATGATCAACACGATCGGACCCGTCTGGGACGGCAACGAGGTGTGGCTGCTGACCGCGGGTGGCGCGACGTTCGCGGCGTTCCCCGAGTGGTACGCCACGATGTTCTCCGGCTTCTACCTGCCGCTGCTGCTCATCCTCCTCGCGCTCATCGTGCGCGTCGTGTCGTTCGAGTGGCGGGGCAAGATCGACGACGACCGCTGGCGTCGGCTGGCGGACCGGTGCCTCATCGTCGGCTCCTGGGTGCCCGCCGTGCTCTGGGGCGTGGCGTTCGGCAACCTGGTCCGCGGCGTGGAGCTCGACGCCGGCCACCAGTACGTCGGCGGGTTCTGGGCGCTGCTCAACCCGTTCGCCCTGCTGGCGGGCGCGACGACGGCGCTCATCTTCCTCACGCACGGCGCCGTGTTCCTCGCGCTGAAGTCGGACGGCGACATCCGAGCCCGCGCGGGCGCGTTCGCCGCCCGATCGTCGATCGTCACCCTGGTGGTCGCCGGCGCCTGGGCCGTGTGGGCGCAGATCGCGTACTCGGTGCCGTGGACCTGGGCCGCCGTCGTGGTCGCGGCCGGTGCGCTGGTCGTGCTGGTGGTCGCCGCGCAGCGCCGCCAGGAGGGCCGGGCGTTCCTCGCCTCCGCCGTGGCCATCGTCGCCGCCGTCGTGCTCATCTTCGGGTCGATGTACCCCGACGTCATGCCGGCGTTCGACCCGGCCAACTCGCTCACCGTCACCAACGCCTCGTCGACCAGCTACACGCTGACCGTGATGACGTGGGTCGCCGTCGTGCTGACGCCGCTCGTGCTGCTCTACCAGGGCTGGACGTACTGGGTGTTCCGCAAGCGGATCTCCGCGCAGCAGATCCCGGCCCACACCGGCCTCACGTTCGACAAGGTCCCCGCCCTGAACAAGCCGTCGTCCTCCGACCAGTGAGGCCGTTGGACCCGCGTCTCCTGCGGTACGCGCGGTCGGCCCGCGGGTACGTGCTGCTGACGGCCGCGCTCGGCGTGCTCACGGGCGCGCTCGTGGTGGCGCAGGCGCTGCTCCTCGCCCATGCGCTCGGGGACGCGGTGTCCGACGGCGCCACGCTCGACGTGCTGGGTCCGACGATCACGTGGCTCGCGGCCGTGGTCGTCGCCAGGGCGCTGGTCACCGCCGTGCAGGAGAGGTTCGCGCACCGGGCGGCGACGAGGACGGTCGGCGAGCTGCGCGAGCAGGTGGTGGCGCACGCGTTGGACCTGGGTCCGCGCTGGCTGGCGTCCGGCGAGGGGCCGTCGGTGGTCACGCTCGCGACGCGCGGGCTCGACGCCCTCGAGCCGTACTTCGTGCGGTACCTGCCGCAGCTGGTGCTCGCGGCGACCGTGACGCCGGGCGTCCTGCTCGTGGTGCTGGGCCTCGACTGGGTGTCCGCCGCGATCCTCGTCACCGTGCTGCCGCTGGTGCCGATCTTCATGATCCTGGTCGGCCGGCTGACGCAAGGCCGCTCCGAGCAGGGCCTGGCCACCATGCAGCGGCTCGGCGCGCAGGTGCTGGACCTGCTGGCCGGCCTGCCCACGCTGCGCGCGCACGGCCGCGAGCGCGGCCCCGGCCCGCGGGTGCGGTCGCTCGGCGACGCCCACCGCGTGGCGACCATGGGCACGCTGCGGATCGCGTTCCTGTCCGGCATGGTGCTCGAGCTGCTGACGACGCTGTCGGTGGCGCTCGTCGCGGTCGCCATCGGCCTGCGCCTGGTCGAGGGCGAGCTCGACCTGGTGACCGGCATCGCGGTCCTGGTGCTGGCGCCCGAGGTCTTCCTGCCGCTGCGGCAGGTGGGCACGCAGTTCCATGCCGCGGCCGACGGCGTCGCGGCGGCCGGCCGGGCGTTCGAGGTGCTCGAGACGCCGGTCCCCGCGGCCGGCACGCGCACCGCCCCGGACCTGCGGACCGCGACCCTGCGGCTGGAGGGTGTCGGCGTCGCGGGGACGCCGCACGACCTGGACCTCGTCCTGCGACCGGGGACCGTCGTGGCGCTCACCGGTCCGAGCGGCGTGGGCAAGACGACCGCGCTCGAGGTCGTGCTCGGGCTGCTGCGCCCGGACACGGGCCGCGCGAGCGTCGACGGGATCGACCTCGCCGACCTCGACCCGGGGTCGCTCTGGGCGCAGGTGTCGTGGCTCCCGCAGCGGCCCGTGCTGGAGCCGGGGACGGTCGCGGAGCTCGTCGGCGGCGATGCCGGTGCGCGGCGGGCTGCCGCCTCGCTCACCGGCCTCGAYGCGGTCGTCGCCACCCTCCCCGACGGCTGGGCGACGGCGCTCGGACGCGGCGGCGAGGGCCTGAGCCTGGGCCAGCGCCAGCGCGTCGCCCTCACCCGCACCCTGCTCTCCGAGACGCCGCTCGTGGTCCTGGACGAGCCCACCGCTCACCTCGATGCTGCGGGCGAGCAGGTGGTCCTCGACACCGTGCACGCGCTGCGGGCCGCGGGCCGGACCGTGCTGCTCGTCGCGCACCGGCCGTCGCTGGTCGCCGCGGCCGACGAGGTCGTGCGGGTCCGCGCGGCCGCCGAGGTGCCCGCGTGAACGGGCCGCTGCGCCGGGCGGTCCGGATGCTCGACATCGATCCCCGACGCCTCGCGCTCGCGCTGCTGCTGGGCACCCTCGCGCTCGGGTGCGGTGTGGCGCTCGCCGCGGTGTCCGCGTGGCTCATCGCCCGGGCCTCGCAGATGCCCCCGGTCCTGCAGCTCTCGGTCGCCACCGTCGCGGTGCGCGCCTTCGGCATCGGCCGCGGGGTGCTGCGCTACCTCGAGCGGCTGGTCTCGCACGACGTCGCGCTGCGGGGCATGACGCAGCTGCGCACCACCCTGTACGAGCGGCTCGCGGCCGCGCGCCCCGACGCCCTGCTCCGGCTGCGTCGCGGCGACCTGCTCGCCCGCGTCGGGGCCGACGTCGACGCCGTGGGCGACGTCGTCGTCCGGGGGCTCCTGCCCGCGGGCGTCGCGGCGGCGCTCGGGGTGGGCACGGTCATCGCGATGTGCCTGTTCTGGCTGCCCGCGGGCCTCGCGCTCGCCGCGTGCCTGGCGGTGGCCGGGATCGCCGCTCCCGCCCTCGCGGTCCGCGCGGCCCGCACGACCGAGGAGCGCGCGCTGCAGAGCCGGTCGGACATGACCGCGACGGCTCTGGGCCTGCTCGACGACTCCGGGCCGCTGCGCGTCGGCGGGCGCGCCACCGAGGAGCTCGCTGCGCTGCGCGAGGCCGACAGCCGGCTCGCCGCCGCGACCGACGCGGGTGCCGGACCGGCGGCGCTCGCCGCCGGCCTGGGTCAGCTCTCGGTGGGCGTCGCGGTCCTGGCCGCCCTGCTGACCGGCGTCCCGGCCGTCGCCGCCGGGCTGCTCGCACCCGTCGACCTCGCGGTGATCGTCCTCACGCCGCTCGCCGCGTTCGAGGCGACGTCGCTGCTGCCGGCCGCGGCGATCCAGGTCCAGCGCTCGCGTGCGGCGGCGGTGCGGATCCTCGCGCTCCTCGACGCGCCGCCGGACCCTGGCCCGACGGACGCGGCCCCCGGACGACCGCCGCTCGTCGCGGCGGACCTGGCGACGGGCTGGCCCGGCTCGCCGGCCGTCGTCGCGGGCCTCGACCTCGACCTGCGCGCGGGCCGCTCCGTCGCGATCGTGGGACCGTCCGGCACCGGCAAGACGACCACGCTGCTCACGCTCGCGGGCCTCCTCCCCCGGCGCGGCGGCACGCTCGCGCTCGACGGTCACGACGTCGGGCACCTGTCCCGCGAGGCGGTGGTCGGCGCGGTCGTCGTCGCGACCGAGGACGCCCACGTGTTCGGCACGACGGTGCTCGAGAACCTGCGGGTGGCGCGCGGCGACGTCACCGCCGACGAGGCGGTCGCCGTCCTGTCGCGCGTGGGCCTGGGCGACTGGCTCGCCGGGCTGCCGGACGGGCTGGACACCCTGCTCGGTCCCGACGCCCGCACGGTCTCCGGCGGCGAGCGTCGCCGGCTGCTCGTCGCGCGCGCGCTGCTGTCCCCCGCCGCCATCCTGCTGGTCGACGAGCCGGCCGAGCACCTCGACCCCGAGCGGGCGGACGCGCTGGTCACGGACCTCCTGCGCGACCCGCGCGGCGTCGTCGTCGCGACGCACCGGCTCACCCCGCTGACCGCCGCCGACGAGGTGCTCTGGCTGGCCGACGGCCGCGTCCGCGCGCGCGGCACCCACGCCGACCTCGTGGCCACCGCACCCGGATACCGTGAGGCGCTGGACCGCGAGCGCGCGGTCGACGGGCAGGAGGCGGGACGTGGCCGATGAGACGGGTTCCCTGACCCGGGTCCCCGACTCGACCCTCCCCCTGACCGGCGACGCCCTGACCGACCTCCTCGGCGCCATCCTCGCGGTCGCCAGCGAGCTCGAGCTCCCGGCCGTGCTCGAGCGGTTCGTCCAGGTCAGCGCCGAGCTCACGGGCGCCCGCTACGGCGCGATCAACGTGCTCGACCCGCGCGGCACCTCGACCACCTTCGTCTTCACCGGCGTGCCCACCGCGGTCGCGGCCGTGCTGCGGACCGCGCCGCACGCGCAGGGGGTCCTGGGCGAGATCCCGAGCACCGGCGTCCTGCGGCTCGCGGACCTGCGCGAGCACCCGGCGTTCCGCGGGTTCCCGGCGGAGCACCCCCCGATGGGGTCGTTCCTCGGCGCCTCGGTGCGCGTGGGCCCGCGGGTGTTCGGGCAGCTGTACCTGTCCGAGAAGGCGGGCGGTTTCACGCAGTCCGACGAGGACGTCGTGCTCGCGCTCGCCGCCGCCGCGGGCGTCGCCGTGGCCAACGCGCAGCTCTACGCCGAGGCCGAGCGGCGGGAGCACTGGCTGCGCGCGGGTCAGGACATCACGACGATGCTGCTCGAGGACATCGACGAGGAGGATGCGCTCGACCACATCGCGTGCACCGCGCTCGAGGTCGCCCGCGCCGACACGGCCGCGCTCGCCCTGCCCGGCGTCGGGGGTGAGCTCCTCATCGAGCTGGCGGTCGGCCACGAGAGCGACCGCATCCTCGGCGCCCGCATGCCGCGCGGCGGCCGCGCCTGGACCGTCATGACCGAGGGGAAGGGCCTCACGACGCCCTCCCTCTCCGCCGCCCGCTCCGTCGCCGTGCCGGTCATGCGCTCGTTCGGCCCTGCCCTGTACGCGCCGCTGAAGTCCGCCGGCCGCGACATGGGCGTGCTCATCCTCCTGCGGCGGATCGGCGGTCCCCCGTTCGAGGCCGCGGACCTGGCGACGGCGGAGTCGTTCGCCGCGCAGGCCGCCCTCGCCTACGTGCTGGCCGGCGCACGGCACGCGCAGGACGTCGCCGCGCTGCTCGACGAGCGCGAGCGCATCGCGCGCGACCTGCACGACCTCGCCATCCAGCAGCTGTTCGCCACCGGCATGCAGCTGGAGACCGTGCGACGGCGCGCCGCCCGCGGGGTCGACCCCACCGAGCTGGCCGGCATCGTCGACGAGGCGCTCGACAACGTCGACGGCTCCGTGCGCCAGATCCGGCAGATCGTGCACGAGCTCCGCGACCCCGACGCGGCCTCCGGGCTGGTCGAGCGGCTGCGTCGGGAGGCGTCGCTGGCACGCACGGGGCTCGGCTTCGCGCCGTCGTTCGTCGTGACCCTGGACGGCGAGGTCCTGGTCGAGGGCGGGACCGCCGAGGACCGCCTGGACGAGCGGGTCGACCCCGCGCTGACTGCCGACGTCGTCGCCGTCGTGCGGGAGGGCCTGGCCAACGCCGCCCGGCACGCCCACGCCGCGTCCGTCATCGTGCGCGTCTCCGTCCGGGGCACCGGGCCGCTCGGCGTCGTCCTGGTCGAGGTGCAGGACGACGGCGCGGGGCTGCCTCCGCGGCGGGAGCGCAGCTCCGGCACAGGCAACCTCGCCTCCCGCGCCCGCCAGCACCGCGGGACCTTCAGCCTCGGCGTGCCGCCCGACGGGCGCGGCACGCTGCTGTCGTGGGAGGCGCCCCTCGGCTGAGCGCTTGCGCGCCCCGGGCACCGGGTCGACGATGCCCAGAGGTCGAGGGGGCGCTCATGGCAACGCAGGTCGACGCACCACCGGGCCAGCTCTCGCAGCGGGCGATCTGGGCCATCTTCGGCGGCCTGATGCTGGCCATGCTGCTGGCGGCCCTCGACCAGACCATCGTCGCGACCGCCCTGCCGACCATCGTCCGCGACCTCGGCGGCGCCGAGCACCTGTCCTGGGTGGTCACCGCGTACATGCTCGCGTCGACCGTGACGACGCCGCTGTGGGGCAAGCTCGGCGACCTCTACGGCCGCAAGATCCTGTTCATCGCGTGCATCGTCATCTTCCTCATCGGCTCCGCCCTCGCGGGGACGTCGCAGACGATGCTGCAGCTCATCGCCTGGCGTGCCGTGCAGGGCGTCGGCGGCGGCGGGCTCATGGTGCTGTCGCAGGCGATCATCGCCGACGTCGTGCCGCCCCGGGACCGCGGTCGGTACCAGGGCGCGTTCGGTGCGGTGTTCGGCCTGGCCAGCGTGGCCGGTCCCTTGCTCGGCGGGTTCTTCGTGGACCACCTGACCTGGCGCTGGGTGTTCTACGTCAACCTGCCGATCGGCGCGGTCGCGCTCGCCGTCGTCGCCGCGGTGCTGCCGGTGACCAAGGCCGTCCAGTCCCCCAAGATCGACGTCTGGGGCATCACGCTGCTCGCGACGGCCGCGACGTGCATCGTCCTGGTCACGTCGCTCGGCGGCACCAGCTGGGACTGGGGGTCGGCGCAGGTCGTCGGCCTGTCGGTGCTCGCGGTGCTCGCCGTGATCGCGTTCGGGCTGGTCGAGGCCCGCGTGCCCGAGCCCGTCATGCCGCTGCGGCTCTTCCGCAACAAGGTCTTCTCGACGACCGCGGTGGTCGGCTTCGTGGTCGGCTTCGCGATGTTCGGGTCCATCACGTACCTGCCGCTCTACCTGCAGCAGGTGCAGGGCGCGACCCCCACCGGCTCGGGCCTGCAGATGATCCCGATGATGGCGGGCCTGCTGCTCACGTCGATCGCGAGCGGGCAGATCATCAGCCGCACCGGGCGGTACAAGGTCTTCCCCATCCTGGGCTCCGCGGTGTTCACGATCGGTCTCTACCTGCTGTCGCTCATGGGCCGGGACACGACGTCGCTCCAGTCCGGGCTGTCGATGTTCGTGCTCGGCGCCGGGCTCGGCATGGTCATGCAGGTGCTCGTGCTGGCCGTGCAGAACGCCGTCGAGTACCGCGACCTGGGCACCGCCACCAGCGGCGCGACCTTCTTCCGCACGATCGGCAGCTGCGTGGGGGTGGCCGTGTTCGGCACGATCTTCACCTCGCACCTCGAGTCGAACCTCGCCGCCGCTCCCCCGGCGGGCGCCGTCGGGGCGTGTGCGGGCCCCGCCCTCAGCGCCACGTCCGCCGCCCTGGCCGGCTGCGGTGCCGACGTGCAGAACTGGTTCCTCGACGCCTACTCCGACGCGATCCACACGATCTTCCTGTACGCCGTCCCGGTCGGAGCGCTCGCGTTCGTCCTGGCCTGGCTCATCCCCGAGGTCACGCTGCGCACCGCCGCGAGCCGCCCGGAGCAGGGCGAGGTGTTCGCGCTCCCGGCCAGCCGGACGTCGTTCGAGGAGCTGCGGCTGCTGCTGTGGCGGGAGGTCGGCCACCAGGACCCGCTGCGCGCGTACGCGATCCTCACGCGCGACCTCGACATCGGCCTGTCGCCCGGCCAGTACTGGATGCTCGCCCGCGTCACGGCGGAGGGTTCCCGGACGATCGACGCGATGGTCGACCACTCCGGGGTCGAGCGGGAGCGCGTGGTCGCCACGGCCGAGGTCCTGCGGTCCCGGGGGCTCGTGCAGGTGCTCGACGGGACCGTCACGCCGACCGACGCGGGACACGCGGTCGCCGACCAGGTGCGGGAGCACGAGCGCGTCGAGCTGCGCCGCATCATCGACCAGTGGAGCGGCAGCGACGAGCCCGAGCTCGACCAGCTGGTCGAGCAGATGACCGCCCGGCTCTGGCGCGACGACCCGTCCCCCGCGGGCCTGCGCGCCTGACGGGTCAGCGACCGGGCTCGGCCCGCCACCCGGCGTTCTTGCGGGAGGCCACCCAGGCGGCGACCTGCGTGCGGCGCTGGAGCCCCATCTTGGCCAGCAGCGACGTGATGTGGTTCTTCACGGTCTTCTCGACGACCCCGAGCCGCTCGGCGATCTCCCGGTTGGACAGACCTTCCCCGATGAGCTCGATGACCTTGAGCTCGCTCGGCGTCAGGTTCTCGGTCGGGTCGTCGTGCCCGGCCTTGCGGCGCGTGACCGTGCGCTCGTCGAGCAGCACGCGGCCGGCGGCGACCGCGCGGATGACGTCGGTGATCTCCGCACCCCGCACGGACTTGAGGAGGTACGCGGCCGCCCCCGCGTCGAGGGCGGCCGCCAGCGCGTCGTCGTCGTCGAACGACGTCAGCACGATGGCGCGGGCGTCGGGCAGGGACTGCCGCACCGTGCGCAGGAGCTCGATCCCGGTGCCGTCCGGCAGCTGGAGGTCGACGAGAAGCACCTGCGGACGCACCAGCGCCGCGCGGCGCACGCCGTCCGCGACCGAGCCGGCCTCGGCGACGACGGACATGCCCTCGGCACGGTCCACCACCTCCGCGATCCCGCGGCGGACGACCTCGTGGTCGTCGACGATCATGACGGTGATGGGACCTGCGGAGGCGCTGGTGGGGGGCACGATGGCATCGTATCGAGGGTGACGACGCTGCTGCTGCCCACCACGATCAACGACGCGCCGACGGTTCCCCCGGATGTCCGGGTGGTCCGGTACGACGTGCACGAGCCGGTGCCGCAGGACGCCGTCGACGCCGACGCGCTCGTGGTCTGGGGCAACCCGCAGGACCAGCTGGCCGACGCCGCCCGGCGGCTGACGGGCCTGCGCTGGGTCCAGACGCTCGCCGCCGGACCCGACGCCGTCCTCGCCGCGGGGTTCGCCCCGGACGTGGTGATCACGTCCGGCCGCGGCCTGCACGACGGACCTGTGGCCGAGCACACGCTCGCGCTGGTCCTCGCCGCCGCCCGGCGGCTGCCCGAGCTCGTCCGCGCCCAGGACGAGCACCGGTGGGCCGGCGAGCTCGGCGGCATGCAGAGCACCGAGCCCGGGCAGGCCTTCCGCACGCTGGACCGCGCGCGCGTGCTCGTCTGGGGGTTCGGGTCGATCGCGGCACGCCTCGCGCCGCTGCTGAGCGCGCTCGGCGCGCAGGTGACCGGCGTGGCCACGACGGCTGGCGACCGGCACGGCTTCCCCGTGATCTCCGCGTTCGACCTCCCCGACGAGCTGCCGCACACCGACCTCCTGGTCTCGCTGCTCCCCGCCACGGACCAGACCCGGCACGCGGTCGACGCCGGCGTGCTCTCGCTGCTGCCGCGGCACGCCTGGGTGGTCAACGTGGGCCGGGGTGCGACCCTCGACGAGGCCGCGCTGCTGGACGCCGTCCGGTCGGGCCGGCTGGCAGGGGCCGCCCTCGACGTGTTCGAGACCGAGCCGCTCCCCGCCGACTCCCCGCTCTGGGCCGAGCCCCGCATCCTCGTGAGCCCGCACGCCGCGGGCGGACGGCCGATCGGGGCGGCGGAGCTCGTCGAGGCGAACCTCGCGGCCTACCTGGCCGGTGGCACGCTGCGGAACGTGGTGCGCCGCTAGAACCGACCCCGGCGCGGCCGCGGCTGGCAGTGCGGGCACGAGTACGACGACCGGTTCATGAACTCGTCGCGCCGCACGGGCGTACCGCACCGTGGGCACGGCCGGCCCTCCTGGCCGTACACGGCGAGCGAGCGGTCGAAGTAGCCGGACGCGCCGTTCACGTTGACGTACAGCGCGTCGAAGCTGGTCCCGCCCTGCAGGAGGGCCTCGGTCATGACCGACCGGGCGCCCTCCAGCGCGCGCTCGACCTCGGCACGGCGCAGGGTCTCGGTGGGCCGCGCGTAGTGCAGCTGCGCCCGCCACAGGCCCTCGTCGGCGTAGATGTTGCCGACGCCCGACACGAGCGTCTGATCGAGCAGCGCGCGCTTGATCCCCGTCCTGCGACGCCGGACCGCGGCGACCAGCGCGTCGTGGTCGAGAGCGGGGTCGAGCAGGTCGCGGGCGATGTGCGCGACGGGCTCGGGGACCACCGGCGCCGGAGAGCCGAGCCCGCCCGGGAGCCCGTCGGGCGTCGGCACGAGATCCGGGACGCTGAGGTGCCCGAACGTCCGCTGGTCGACGAAGTCGAGGGCCGTCCCGTCGTCCAGCGACACCCGGACCCGCAGGTGCGGGTGCTCGGTGCGCGGCTCGCCCGGCCCGCGCACCAGCAGCTGCCCGCTCATGCCGAGGTGGGCCATGAGCGCGTCGTCGCCGTCGTCGAGCAGGAGCCAGAGGTACTTGCCGCGGCGGACCGCCGCGTCGAGCCGTCGCCCGTCGAGCCGGCCCGCGAAGTCGAGCGGCCCACCGGTGTGCCGCCGGACGCTGTAGTCGCGCCGCACCTCGACGCCCGTGACGGTGCGGCCCAGGACGTGCCGCGCCAGCCCGTCGCGGACGGTCTCGACCTCGGGGAGCTCGGGCACGTCAGGAAGGGAGGTCCTGCTGCAGAAGCGCGAGGGCCCTGTACGCGTCCGCCGCGGCGTCCTGCTCGGCGAGCTTCTTGGCCGAGCCCACGCCGACCCCGCGCGCGACGCCGGCGACGACCGCCCGCGCGGTGAACGTGCGGGAGTGGTCCGGTCCCTCGCCGGTGACCTCGTACGCCGGCGCACCCAGGCCGAGCGTCGCGGACAGCTCCTGCAGCGAGGTCTTCCAGTCGAGGCCCGCGCCGAGGTCCGCGGCCGCCTCGAGGGACGGGCCGACCAGCCGCTCCACCAGGCCCCGCGCCGGCTCCAGTCCGTGGGACAGGTACACGGCGCCGAAGACCGCCTCGAGCGTGTCCGAGAGGATCGAGTCCTTGTCGCGGCCGCCCGTGCTCAGCTCGCCCTTGCCCAGCAGCACGTAGCTGCCCAGGTCGAGGTCCCGCGCGACGAGCGCGAGCGCCCGCTGCGACACGGTCGCCGCCCGCATCTTCGCGAGGGCGCCCTCCGGGAGGTCCGGGTGCGCGCGGTACAGCGACTCGGTGACCACCAGGCCGAGCACGGTGTCCCCGAGGAACTCGAGCCGCTCGTTGGTCGGGATGCCCCCCGCCTCGTGCGCGAACGAGCGATGGGTCAGGGCAAGCACGAGAAGCTCGGGGTCCAGGTGGACCCCGAGCTTCTCGAGAAGTTCTGCCGCGGCACTCACGCCGGTCCTCCGGTCATCGAATGCTCAGCGGCGGACGAGCGTGAGACTCAGCGAGCCTCGAACTCGGTACGCACGGCCTCGGCGTAGGAGCGGTCCTTGTAGGTGCCGCACGTCGGGCAAGCCGTGTGGGGCATCTTGTTGGACTTGCACTGCGGGCACGTGTGGAGCGTCGTGGCAGTGGTCTTCCACTGCGACCGACGCGCACGGGTGTTGCTGCGCGACATCTTGCGCTTCGGAACAGCCACGGCTAGCTCTCTTTCGTCTCGTCGTTCGAGCCCAGCAGGCCGCCCAGAGCGGACCAGCGGGGATCAAGCGTCTCATGCGAGTGGTCAGGGTCGTCCGCCAGCCGTGCGCCACACTCGGAGCACAGACCGGGGCAGTCGGGACGGCACAGCGGCTGGAACGGCAGAGCCGGCACGACCGTGTCCCGCAGCGCAGGCTCGAGGTCGACCAGGTCGCCCTCCAGCTCACGCACGTCCTCCTCGTCGTCCCCGTCCTCGACCGCGATCGCCGCGCGCTCGGGGTAGACGTACAGCTCCATGAGCGACACGTCGACATCGTCGACGACCTCGCCCAGGCAGCGCACGCACTCCCCGATCGCCCGGCCGCGGACGGATCCGGAGACCAGGACCCCCTCCATGACCGCCTCGAGCCGCAGATCCAGCTCGACGTCGGTCCCGGTGGGGATGCCGATCACGTCGGTACCGAGATCCTCCGGGGCGCCCACGGTGCGCTGCACGGTCCTCGTCGATCCCGGACGTCGGCCGAGCTCGTGCGAATCGAGCACGAACGGCGAACGGGGATCGAGGTGAACAGGGCGCTGCACGGCCAGGGTCCCCTCGTTGATCTCGGCCCGTGCCATGAGCGGCAGAACCAACGGACAACTCTACGGCACAGGTCAGGGGCCGCCCAAATCCTCCGGGAGTGGCGCAGGTCTCAGCTGTCGTCGACGCCCAAGCGTCCCGCGAGCTTCGCCCGACCGGCCTGGACCTGGCTCAGCACCTTGCCCAGGTCGATCTCGAAGTCCGCCAGGCGCCGGTCGCAGTAGTCGTCCGCGTCCCGCTGCAGCCGGTCCGCGGTCTCCTCGGCCTCGGCGACGATCTGCGCGGCCCGCTCCTGCGCGGCGACCACGACCGCCTCCTGCTCGACCAGGGCCGCGGCCTGCGCGCGCGCCTGCGCCAGCACGGTGTCCGCGTCGGCCTGGGCGACCGCGCGTGCCGCGTCGGCGTCCGCGAGCACCTCGTCGGCGCGCGACAGCTGGCTCGGCAGCACGTCCCGGGCCTGCTCGACCAGGTCGAGCAGCTCCGCCCGGTTGACCAGCACCGAGGACGACATCGGCATGGCACGCGCGCTCGCCACCGCCGAGGCGATCGCGTCCAGCACGCCCGTGAGCCCCTCGGGCCGGGTGGTCGGGTCCTCGTCGGTCATCCTGCGTCCCTTCCTCGGAGTGCCGCGCGCACGGCGTCCGCCACGCCCTCCGGCACGAGGTCGTCGATCGGCCCGCCGTAGCGCGCCACGTCCTTCACCAGCGACGACGCGATGTGCGCGAGCGCCTGGTCCCCCACGACGAACACCGTCTCCACGCCGGACAGGTGCCGGTTCATGAGGGCCATCGGCAGCTCCGCGTCGAAGTCGGCCCCGCCGCGCAGACCCTTGACCACCGCGACGGCCCCGACCTCGCGCACGAAGTCGGCCAGCAGGCCGCCGACCTCCTCGACCCGGACGCCGTCCAGGTCCGCG
This sequence comes from Cellulomonas sp. P4_D11, assembly GCF_056401915.1. Taxonomy (NCBI): domain Bacteria; kingdom Bacillati; phylum Actinomycetota; class Actinomycetes; order Micrococcales; family Cellulomonadaceae; genus Cellulomonas; species Cellulomonas sp. P4_D11. Next base: position 15,498 of record NZ_JBFUIK010000045.1, read on the forward strand.
AGCGCGGCGCGGGCCAGCGCGACGCGCTCGTCGACGGGCAGCAGGGAGGCCTTGGCGGAGTTCCGCGCGACGCCGACGACGACCTGGTCGAACATCGACCGTGCGCGCCGGATCACGTCCAGGTGGCCGAGCGTGAGGGGGTCGAACGACCCGGGGCAGACGGCGATGGTCACCACGTCAGGGTAGGCCAGCAGCCCGGCCCGACCACCCGAACGCGCGGCAGCCCTCCCCTCGGGCATGGCCTCCGACGTCCTCGTGGACGACGCCACGGCTGCCGAACGCCCGGCAGCTCACGGTGCTGTCGCGGGCTCCGCGAACCACATGACCGTCTCGCCGTAGGCGCGGCGGTCGAGACGCTCGAGCGACGCGGGCCAGGTGGGCTCCGGCGTCCGCGAGGACCGCTCGACCACGACGACCGCGTGGGCGGACAGCGCGCCCGCGACGCCGGCCAGGACGTCGGCGAGGTCGGGCTCCGACAGGTCGTAGGGCGGGTCGACGAGCACCAGGTCCCACGCCGCGACCGGGGTTCTCGCCGCGAACCGCTCCGCCTTCTCGGTCACCACCTGCACGCGGTCGGCGAGCCCGAGGGCCGCGACGTTGCGGCGGCACGCGTCCGCGGCGTCGCGGGCGGAGTCGACCAGCGTCACGTGCTGGGCGCCCCGGCTGGCCGCCTCGATGCCGAGCGCGCCGGACCCCGCGTACAGGTCGAGCACGCGCGCGCCGTCCACCACGTCCAGGTGCTCGAGGCGCGAGAACAGCGCCTCGCGCACGCGCTCGCTCGTCGGCCGCGTCCCGGCCTTGGGCACGACGAGCGTGCGGCCACCGACCGTCCCGGCGACGATGCGGGTCACTTGCGGGTTCCCGCCTTGTCCTGCATCGACTCCTGTGACTCCATCATCCGCTCCATGAGGGAGCCCGTCCGGATCGACGAGGCGATCGCCACCGCGATGACCGACAGGATGATCTGCACGTACAGCAGGATCGGGTTGACCGTCCGCAGCAGCACCGCGATCCAGACCGGGAGCAGGCCGAGGACGACCAGGTCCGGGCCGCGCGCCAGGACCGTCGCGACGCCGGTCGGCAGGGCGCCCATGGGAGTCGACACCAGCGCGCCACCCCAGTCCGGGGCGGGTCGGTACGACGCGCGCACGGCGGCGGCGGCCCACACGGGGGTCGACGCCAGGCCGAGGGCGATCCAGCCCGGCACGTCCGAGGCCCAGCGGCCGACCGCGGCGAACGCGACGATCGACCACAGGGCCATGGCGGCGGCCGGCACGACCATGCGCAGCCGCCGGACGGTCTTGGCCTCGATCGGCAGGAGCCGGTCGAGGATCGGCGCCATCTCCGCGCGGCGGGCACCCTCGCCGGTGGCGCTCATCGCGACGTACCCCGCCACCAGCAGGCCGAGGAGCACGCCGAACGGGCTGGCCAGCTGCGGGACGGTGCTGACCAGCACGGGCACCAGCGCAGCGACCCCGAGCTGGACCACGTGGCGCGCCGAGCGGCGGAGCACGGCGAGGTCGGCGGTGATGAGCGCGGAGGCCGGCCCGCGGGCGGTGCTCAGCGGCGAGAGCCAGCGGCGCACGGGCGGGGCGGCGCCGTCGGTCAGCGCGCGACCGAGCTCGCGCGAGTCCATGGAGACCACGGCACCGACGGCCTGGGTGGCCACCGACCCGCTCTCGCGCAGGGTCCGCGCGGGCATGCGTCCGAGCCGGCTGTCGACCAGGAACGCGAGGCCGGCCACCAGCACGGCGAGCGTGGCGAGCAGCCACCACGGCGGGCTGGGGACCGCGTCGACGGACCACCCGACGAGCGAGAGCACGACGGCCGCGACGGGGGCGAGGAAGAGCAGCACGTCGCCGACGAAGGCGAGCGCACGGCGCGACACGCTCGCCGACTGACCGACGGCCGCGAGCAGCACGATCCCGGCGGCGACGACCGCGGCGGTGCCCGCGACCCGCACGACGCGGTGCCCGGCGTCGGCGAGCAGGCCGGCGTCGAGGAGCGCCACGACCACCGCACCGACGAAGCCGGCGAGGAGCGGGAGGCGGCGCGYGGCCGGACGCAGCAGGCCGCGCCGGTCGACGGGCAGCGCGAGCCACCACGCGGCCTCGGCGCCGCCCGCGCCCACGGGTCCCAGGCGCCCGGCGAGCGAGAGCAGGACGCCGGCCAGCGCGACCAGGATGACGACCACGAGCGTGGCGAGGCTCAGCGAGACGGGCGCCTCGACGTCCGGCGCCGGCGGCAGCGCGACGCGCATCGCCTGCGCGGCGCCGAGCGCGATCCCGATGCTGATCGCGATGCTGATGACGGCGTAGTAGACGCTCGACAGCAACGACCCGATGCTCGCGCCGCCGCGGGCGTTCGCCGCGCGGGACGTGAAGCGCCGGATGCTCTTCGCGGACGGGACCTCGCCGACCTCGAACGGCTGGACCGCGGGCTCGTCGTCGTGCACGTCGCCCGCCGGCAGGTCCGTCACGGGTTCTCCCGCGAGATCAGGTCGGCCGCCTGGTCCGCCGGCAGCAGCCGCGAGGCGTCGTCCGACACGTGCACCGCCCGGTCCGCCACGGCCCGCAGCAGGTCGGGGTCGTGCGTGGCCAGCAGGACCGCGCCGCCCGCCTTCTTCTCGGCGACGATCCGGGCGGCCAGCCGGTCGCGCATGGCCCGGTCGAGCCGTTGCTCCGGCTCGTCGAGCACCAGCAGCGACCGCGGCCGCACGAAGCCGGCGGCGAGCAGCAGCCGGCGACGCTGACCCGACGACAGAGCGACCGGCAGCGAGCGCGCGTGGTCCGCGAGGCCGAACTCCTGCAGCAGCTCCGCCACGACCTCCTGCGCACCGTGCACGCCGTGCCCGCGGGCCGTCAGGTAGAGGTGCTCGGAGACCGTGAGGGCCGGGAAGTAGGCGTCGTCGTCGAGCACGCTGGCCACCTTCGTGCGGAAGGCGACCGCGCGCTCGTCGACCGGCGCCCCGAACACCTGCAGCGTCCCGCCCGACGGCTCGAGCAGCCCGATGACCGCGCGGAGCACCGTCGACTTGCCCGAGCCGTTCGCGCCGACCAGCGCGACCACCTTGCCGGGCGCCAGCGTGAACGTCACGGGCGCACACACGGGCGCTCCGCCGTAACCGACGAGCAGGTCCTTGGCGCTGATCACGGGCTTCGACACGAGCGTCAGGGTATCTGCGGCGGATGGGTGCTGCGGACTGCGCGAGCCGCGGGGTCAGCTCTGCCCGAGGAACTCCTCGCGGCCGTCCGCCAGCTGCGTCGCGATCGCCGCCCGCAGGGCCGGCCACGCGGCCAGCTCGGGATCGGCCTCGACGAGAGCGCGGGCGTCGTCGCGCGCCCGGTCGATGACGGCGCCGTCGCTCACGATGCGCAGGAACCGCAGCGTCCCGCGCCGCCCCGACTGCGCCGACCCGAGAACGTCGCCCTCGCGGCGCAGCTCGAGGTCGACGCGGGCGAGCTCGAACCCGTCGGTCGTCGCGGCGAGCGCGCCCAGCCGCTGCGCCGCCACGGTGCCCTCGGGTGCGTCGGCGACCAGCAGGCACAGCCCCGGCGCGCTGCCACGGCCCACCCGGCCGCGGAGCTGGTGGAGCTGCGACAGCCCGAAGACGTGGGCGTCGAGGATCACCATGACGGTGGCGGCCGGCACGTCCACGCCGACCTCGATGACGGTCGTCGACACCAGCACGGGGGTGCGGCCCGAGGCGAAGTCGGCGATCGCCCGGTCCTTCTCCTCGCTCGACATCCGGCCGTGCAGCACCCCGACGGCGGCGCCGCCGAGCCGGGGGTCCTCCCGCAGCGTCTCGGCCACCTCGAGCACCGCGCGCAGCGGCTTCTTCGGGGCACGCTGGGCGGCCGCCTGGGCCTCGCCCACGGTCGCGGGCTCGTCGGCCACCAGGTCCACGCCGTCGTCGGCGTCGCCCGACCCCTCGGCGTCCTCGTCGATCCGGGCGCACACGACGAACGCCCGCCCGCCCTTCTCGACCTCCTCGCGCACGCGGTTCCACGTGCGGTCCATCCACGCACGGTTGTCGGCGGGGACGACGTGCGTGGTGATCCCGCTGCGCCCGGCGGGCACGTGCCGCAGCTCGGAGATCTCGAGCTCGCCGAAGACGGTCATCGCCACGGTGCGCGGGATCGGCGTGGCCGTCGTGACCAGCAGGTGGGGCGCGTTCGCGGCCTTCGCCTGCAGCCGCCCGCGCTGCTCGACCCCGAACTTGTGCTGCTCGTCGATGACGACGAGGCCAAGGTCGGCGAACTGCACCGGGTCGGACAGCAGGGCGTGGGTGCCGACGACGATCCCCGCCTGACCGCTCGCCGCCTCGAGCAGGTTGGTGCGCCGCTCGGCCGCCGACTGCGCGCCGGTGACCAGCGCGACGCGGGTGCCGATCTCGGACCCGCCCAGCAGGCCGCCCTCGGCCAGGTCCCCCAGCAGCGCTCGGAGCGTCCGGACGTGCTGCGCGGCCAGCACGGACGTCGGGGCGAGGAGCGCCGCCTGCCCACCCGCGTCGACCACCTGCAGCATCGCCCGCAGCGCCACCACCGTCTTGCCCGAGCCCACCTCGCCCTGCAGCAGGCGCTGCATGGGGTGCGGGCGGGCGAGGTCGTCGGCGATCTGCTCCCCCGCCGCCACCTGCCCCTCGGTCAGGGTGAACGGCAGCCGCGCGTCGAACGCCTCGAGCAGCCCTCCGGCGCGAGCCGGCCGCGCCGTCGACTCCTCGCGCTGCGCGTGCGCGCGCCGCCGGGCCAGCTCCGCCTGCAGGACGAACGCCTCCTCGTACCGCAGCCTCGCCTGCCCCTTGCGCCAGTCCTCCTCCGTCTGCGGCACGTGGACGCCGCGCAACGCCGACCACCGCGAGGGCAGGTGCCGTTCCACGCGCACCAGGTCGGGGACGGGGTCGGGCACGTCCTGCTCGGTGAGCGGGTCGAACGCCTTGCGCAGGGCCTTGCGGATCTTCTCCGACTCGAGGCCCGCGGTCGCGGGGTAGATCGGGATCGGCCACTCGGCCTCCTCGAGCGCCACCTCCTCGTCGACCTCGAGCCCGAAGATCGCGTAGATCGGGTTGGCCAGCTGCAGCCGGCCGTTGAACACGTTGATCTGCCCGGAGAACAACCCGAGGCTGCCCGGCACCAACCGCTTGAGGTGGAACTCCGCCATCCCCCGGTTCGGCATGAAGATCACCAGGTCGAGCGTGCGCGTGCCGTCCGTGATCTTGGCCTCGACCCGCGGCTTGCCCGTCTTCATCGCCATCCGGATCTCCGCGCTGCGCACGCGCGCGACCAGCGAGACGTTGGCGCCGACGGCCAGGCTCGCGATGTCGGTGACCTCGCGCGAGTCCGCGTACCGCCAGGGGTAGTGCGCGAGGAGGTCGGCGACGGTCTCGATGCCGAGGGTCGCGAACTTCTTCTGCTCGGGCCCCTTGGCTGCCACCACCCGCCGGTCCAGCGGGTCGACGTGCGTGGGCACGCTGTCCGGGTACAGCAGCCGGTCGTCCTGCCCGCGCGTCACGTCAGTCCACCCCGATCACGAGCGCCGGTCCGTGCCCGGTCGGCCCGACCACGGTCGCCTCGACCCCCGGGTGGTGCGCCGCGAGGTGGGCGACCAGCCCGTCGACGAGGTCGTCGTCCGGCGCGTCCCGCACGAGCACGGTCAGGCTCTCCGCCGCCCGCGCAGCGCCCAGCAGCGCGTCCGCGGCCTCGCACGCGGATCCCACCGTGGCGGCCTCGACCTCGCGCACGCCGAGGCGCGCGAGGGCGGCGTGGGC
>NZ_JBFUIK010000046.1:0-20310 GCF_056401915.1 Cellulomonas sp. P4_D11
GCCTGACCCGCCTCGCCGCCGGCGAGACGAGGGCCGCCGCCGGGTGCGGCGGCGGCCCTCGTCGGCGGCCGCGGCCCGGACGGCGTGCCCTGGGCGCACCGATGTGGCCGACAGCACGCACGGGAGGGGCCGGGACGGTTTCGTCACCCGGGCCTGATGGCGTAAGATCGTCCGTTGGGTGTGCGCCCGGTAATGGTGCGCTGTCCCCACACGTAATCCCACGTAGGCCCCACCGCGACCGGTGCCGTCCCCTTCCGGGGCGGAGTCGGCTGATGTGGGCTGATCCACACGACCGACAGTTAGCGGAGGATATGGCGAAGAAGGACGGTGTCATCGAGATCGAGGGCAGCGTCGTGGAGGCTCTGCCGAACGCGATGTTCCGCGTGGAGCTCACCAACGGCCACAAGGTGCTCGCCCACATCTCGGGCAAGATGCGACAGCACTACATCAGGATCCTCCCCGAGGACCGGGTCGTGGTGGAGCTGAGCCCGTACGACCTGTCCCGTGGCCGGATCGTCTACCGCTACAAGTAACAGCCACTCGAACACGCCGTCATCGCTCGGGGGCACCCGGGAAGACAGCGGCGGCGGAGGAACACGCGATGAAGGTCAAGCCCAGCGTCAAGAAGATCTGCGACAAGTGCAAGGTGATCCGCCGGCACGGTCGCGTCCAGGTGATCTGCGAGAACCTGCGCCACAAGCAGCGCCAGGGCTGATGCCCTGACGCCGGTCCGCTCGGACCAGCAGCTCGACCAGCACCACCGGTCCTCTCCGGAGGACCAGCAAGCGCACAGCCACTCCGGCGATCACTCGCCGGTGCACCCTCGGTCGGAGGCCGGGGCCCGCAGCACGCGGGAGGGCAGTGCGGCAGACCTCCGATGCAGTTCAGGAGCCACCAGGCACATGGCACGTCTTATCGGCGTCGACCTCCCCCGCGAGAAGCGGCTCGAGATCGCGCTCACCTACATCTACGGGGTCGGCCGTACCCGCGCCCAGGCAACTCTGGCCGCGACCGGCATCAGCCCGGACATCCGCGTGAAGGACCTCGGCGACGCCGAGCTCGTCGCGCTCCGTGACTACCTCGAGGGCAGCTACAAGCTCGAGGGTGACCTTCGCCGTGAGGTCGCTGCGGACATCCGCCGCAAGGTCGAGATCGGCTGCTACGAGGGCCTGCGTCACCGCCGTGGCCTTCCGGTGCGCGGACAGCGCACCAAGACCAACGCGCGTACCCGCAAGGGCCCCAAGCGCACCGTGGCCGGCAAGAAGAAGGCCGGGCGCAAGTAGCCCTCCGCCCCGGGCGCCGCGCGCCAGGGCAAGCCGATCAGACCTCGAGAGAAGAAGAGAATGCCTCCCAAGACCCGTTCCGCCGTGCGCAAGCCGCGCCGCAAGGAGAAGAAGAACGTCTCCCACGGCCAGGCGCACATCAAGAGCACGTTCAACAACACGATCATCTCCATCACCGACCCGACCGGCGCCGTCATCGCGTCGGCCTCGTCGGGCCAGGTGGGCTTCAAGGGCTCGCGCAAGTCGACCCCCTTCGCGGCGCAGCTCGCCGCCGAGGCGGCCGCTCGTCGCGCCCAGGAGCACGGCATGAAGAAGGTCGACGTCTTCGTCAAGGGCCCCGGCTCCGGCCGTGAGACCGCGATCCGCTCGCTCCAGGCGACCGGCCTCGAGGTCGGTTCGATCCAGGACGTGACGCCCCAGGCGCACAACGGCTGCCGTCCGCCGAAGCGCCGCCGGGTCTGATCGTTCGACCTGCTCGACCGGGTCGGTGCGTCGTCGCGAGACGCGCACCGGCCCGGGACACACCTTGACGCCGACCAGGTGGACCGAGACCAGGCCGGCCCGTAGTACTGCGCAGCGTCATATGGCGGACGCCCGCTGAGAGGAAACACACCGTGCTGATTGCACAGCGCCCCACCCTGACCGAAGAGGTCATCTCGGAGAACCGGTCGCGGTTCTCCATCGAGCCCCTGGAGCCGGGTTTCGGCTACACGCTCGGCAACTCGCTCCGCCGGACGCTGCTGTCCTCCATCCCCGGTGCCGCCGTCACGTCCATCCGGATCGACGGCGTGCTGCACGAGTTCTCCACCGTGCCGGGCGTCAAGGAGGACGTCACCGAGATCATCCTCAACATCAAGCAGCTGGTCGTCTCCTCGGAGAACGACGAGCCCGTCGTGATGTACCTGCGCAAGCAGGGTGCGGGTGAGGTCAGCGCCGCGGACATCGTGCCGCCGGCCGGCGTCGAGGTGCACAACCCCGACCTTCACCTCGCCACGCTGAACGACAAGGGCAAGCTCGAGATCGAGCTGACCGTCGAGCGTGGCCGTGGCTACGTGTCGGCGAACCAGAACAAGTCGTTCGACGCCGAGATCGGCCGCATCCCGGTCGACTCGATCTACTCGCCGGTCCTCAAGGTGACCTACAAGGTCGAGGCGACGCGTGTCGAGCAGCGCACGGACTTCGACAAGCTGGTCGTCGACGTCGAGACCAAGTCGGCGATCGGCCCGCGTGACGCGCTGGCCTCCGCCGGCAAGACGCTGGTCGAGCTCTTCGGGCTCGCCCGTGAGCTCAACGTCGAGGCCGAGGGCATCGAGATCGGCCCGTCGCCGACCGACGCTGCGCTCGCCGCGGACCTCGCTCTGCCGATCGAGGACCTGCAGCTCACGATCCGCTCCTACAACTGCCTCAAGCGTGAGGGCATCCACTCCGTGGGTGAGCTGGTCGCACGCTCCGAGGCCGACCTCCTGGACATCCGCAACTTCGGCGCGAAGTCCATCACCGAGGTCAAGGAGAAGCTTGCCGAGCTGGGCCTGACGCTCAAGGACAGCCCGCTCGACTTCGACCCGTCCGCCGCCGGCGCCTACTACGGCGACGACGAGGGCGACTTCGTCGAGGACGAGCAGTACTGACGCCGGGGAAGTAGACGGGCCGGCCCGCGTCGGCCCGTCTCCAGCCCATCACTGGAACTCAAGGAGTAAAAACCATGCCTACGCCCACCAAGGGTCCCCGGCTCGGTGGCGGACCGGCGCACGAGCGGCTGATCCTCGCGAACCTCGCGACGGCGCTGTTCGAGCACAAGCGGATCACGACGACCGAGACGAAGGCCAAGCGCCTGCGTCCGCTCGCCGAGCGCCTCATCACGTTCGCCAAGCGTGGTGACCTGCACGCCCGCCGCCGCGTGATGACCGTCGTCAAGGACAAGTCCGTCGTCCACGTGCTGTTCACCGAGATCGCCCCGGCCGTCGCCGAGCGTGAGGGTGGCTACACGCGCATCACCAAGATCGGCCCCCGCAAGGGCGACAACGCCCCGATGGCCGTCATCGAGCTCGTGCTCGAGCCGCTCTCCCCGAAGCAGGCCGTCGTGAAGGAGGCCACCAAGGCCGCCTCGAAGGCCGCGCCGAAGGCGAAGAAGGCCGACAAGGTCGAGGACAAGCCGGTCGAGGACGCGCCCGTCGAGGACGCCGTCGTCGAGGACGCCCCGGTCGAGGACGCGCCCGCCGAGTCCGAGGGTGACGCCGACAAGGCGTGACCTGACAGCTGCACCGAGAAGGCCCGGGACCGACTGGTCCCGGGCCTTTCTCGCGTCCGACGTCCCGAGCCGGGTGCGCGGGTCGGCGCCTAGAGTCGGAGCATGAGCCCGCCGGTCGTCCTGGTGCACGGGCTTCGGACGTCCCGCACGATGTGGCGGGCACAGCTCGCGGCGCTGGACCGCGTGGGGCGGCGCGCGGTCGCGGTGGACCTGCCCGGGCACGGCGCCCGCATCGGCGAGCCGTTCACGCTGGACGCCGCCGTGGACACGGTCGCCGAGGCGATCGACGGGGTGGGCGGGGAGGCGTTCGTCGTCGGCCTCTCGCTCGGTGGGTACGTGGGGATCCGGCACGCCGCTCGCCACCCCGGCCAGGTCGCCGGGCTGCTGGCGGCGGCGTGCTCGACCCAGCCGCACCGGCTGCTGCTCGGCGGCTGGTCCGTCGGCGCCCGCGGCATCGCGCGGCTCCCCGACCGCGGAGCGCGGCTCAACCAGTTCTTCGTCGACCTCGCCCTGCCGACCGAGGGGGCGCTCGACGTCGGGGCCGGGGGCTTCGCGCTGGACGCCACCCACGAGGTGCTGCGGGAGATGACGGTCGCCACGCCGCTGCAGGACCTCGCGCGCATCGAGGCGCCGGTCTGGCTGGTCAACGGCGCGTTCGACCACTTCCGCGGCGAGGAGCGGCGCTTCCTGGCCGCGTGCCGGGACGGTCGCCTGGTCGTCGTGCCCCGGGCGACGCACCTCGTCAGCCTGGTCCAGCCGGCGCGGTTCACGCGCGTGATGCTGGAGGCGCTGGACGAGGTCGACGACCCTGCCCGGGTCGGGCGGACGCCCCTCAGGCGATGAGGCCGGCCGCCGCCATCGCGCCCGAGAACGCCCCGTCGACCTCGACCGCGACGGCGCCGTCGGCGGTGGTGGAGGTGACCCGCTGCAGCCCGCCGTCCGGGCCGCGGTAGTAGACGTCCGGGCTCACCGGCCCGGCGGCATCGACGCCGGACCGGGCGAGCCCGATGAGCGCGTTGAGCGCCGGCACGACGTTCTCGTCCTCCAGCACGTGCACGGCGAGCAGGTGGCGGTGGGGGACCGCGACGAGCGTCCCGTACCCCGGCGTCGGGATGCGCAGCGCGGCGAGCAGCTGGTCGTGCTGGAGGAGGCGGCTGGCCCCGAACATGTCCTCGGACGACAGCAGGTGGACGGTCCCGCCCCCGCGGGTGGCGACCGCCTGGTGGTCGGGCAGCGGGAGACGAGCGAGGTTGGCGAGCGCGACCGGTCCGACGGCCGCCCAGCCGCCCAGGGGCGCGAGGTCGAACAGGGTGGCGACGGTCTCGGGGTAGTCGACGCAGGCGCGCAGCGCGAGGCCGGGGGCGAGGTCGGGTCCCTCGCCCGGCGCGTCCGCGGCGACGACCCGCGCCACCACGATGTCCTGGATCTCGGCCAGGGACTGCGGGCTCTGGCGCGAGTTGGCGGCGACGACGACGCGGGCGTGCTGGCGGACGACGTCCTCGCGCTCGGGCCGCGGGGTCAGGGCGACGACGGCGGCGAGGTTGCCCAGGCCGTAGACCTGGCCCTGGGCGTCGACCAGGTGGTCGCCCGCCGACCGCGGCGCCGGTGCCCCGGCCTCGGCGAAGGCCCGGAGCGCGCAGCCGCGCAACCACTCGGCGTCGTCGACCGAGAGCATCGGCAGCATGGGGTCGGCGACGGGCTTCGCGCGGGAGAACCAGCTCATGGCGGGAGCGTAGGGCGGACGGCGCGGGGGCGGGCGGCTTCCGCGGAGCGTCACCCGACCGGCGGTGGCCCCGTCAGACGCCGAGGGACCACGCCCGCACGCCGCCGACGATCCCGGCCTGGTTGGGCACCACGACGACGTCGTCGCCGAGCCTGGCCAGGGTCGTGGCGGTGACCTGGCGCGCGTTCCCGCCGCCGAGGTAGAGCCGGTCCCAGACGAACACCGGCCGGAAGCCCTCGACGACGCGCCGGACGCGCCGGGACCACAGACCGTCGCCGAGGCGGGCGCGCTCGACCTGCCCGATGTAGGCGTCGTAGGTGGTGCCCCACCGGACCGGCGCGTGGGACAGCTCGAGGTGCGGAGCGAGCACACCCCCGTCGAACAGTGCGGTGCCCAGCCCGGTGCCGAGCGTGAGCACCAGCTCGATGCCGGTGCCGGAGATCACGCCCGCGCCGTGCACCTCGGCGTCGTTGAGCACGAGGGTCGGCAGGCCGAGCCGGTCCTCGACGGCCGCCCGGATGTCGCAGCCCGACCACGCCGCGACGAGATCCGGGTCGACCGTGGTCCGCGGGCCCGACCTGGTGACGTAGTGCGGCGTCGTCACGACCACACCGTGCCGGATCATCCCGGGCATGCCGACCGTGGCGCGCTGGGCCGCGGGCAGGCCCGCGGCGATGTCCGCGATCGTGGCGACGAGGCGCTCGGGCGGGAGCGGATACGGCGTCGGCACGCGGACCGCGGGGGCGTGCAGCGTGCCGGCCGCGTCGAGCACGGACGCCTTGATGCCACCGCCACCGCAGTCGACGGCGAGCGTGAACGGGTCGGAGCCGGTGCTGGGCACGGGCCCACGGTAGCGACGGCGCCCGCCCGGCGCGCAGCAAGGGGTCCGGGTCCGGCTACCGTGTTCACCCGTGAGCGAGATCGACCAGGTGCCCGCCGTCCGGCTGCGGCTCGACCTGGCCTACGACGGGACCGGCTTCGCCGGCTGGGCCCTCCAGCCCGGCCTGCGCACCGTCCAAGGGGTGCTGGAGGCCGCTTTGGCGACCGTGCTGCGCACCGACGGGCCACCGCGGGTCACGGTGGCGGGGCGCACCGACTCGGGCGTGCACGCGCGCGGGCAGGTGGCCCACGTGGACATCCCGGCGGATCTCCTGGCGGCGTCGCGCGGCCGCACCGACCGACCGGTCGAGGAGGCGCTCCTGGGGCGGCTCGGCGGCGTCCTGCCCACGGACCTCGTCCTGCACGCGCTCACCCGCGCGCCCGAGGGCTTCGACGCGCGCTTCTCCGCGCTACGGCGCCGATACACCTACCGGATCTGCGACGACGCCGCGCGCCGCGACCCGCTGTCCCGCGCGCACGTGCTCTGGCACCGCCGGGCGCTCGACGTCGACGCGATGGCCGCGGCGGCCCGCCCGCTGGTGGGCCGGCACGACTTCGCGTCCTACTGCAAGCCGCGCGAGGGTGCGACGACGATCCGCACGCTCGAGGCGTTCGCGTGGTCGCGGCCCGCCGACGGCCCGGACGCCGGCCTGGTCGTCGCGACGGTGCAGGCGGACGCCTTCTGCCACTCGATGGTGCGCTCGCTGGTGGGTGCGAGCCTCGCCGTCGGGGAGGGGCGCAGCGGCGCGGGCTGGCCGGCCGAGCTGCTCGCCCGCCGTCGTCGGGACGCCGGTGTGCACGTCGTCGCGGCCCGCGGGCTCACGCTCGAGGAGGTCGGCTACCCCTCCGACGACCAGCTGGCCGCCCGGGCGGCCCAGACGCGCGCGCGCCGGGCCGCCGAGGACCTGCAGCACGCGCAGCACGGCGCGGGGTGCTGCGGCTGAGGCTCGGTCCTCGTGCCGCGTCTGTCGGTCCTCGTCGACCCCAGCTCAGTCCTCGTCGACGTCGTCGCGGTAGCGCCGGTCGTCGACGTACTCCTCCTCGATGAGGTGCACGGCGGCCTCCTCGGCGCTCGCGGCGCCGCCCGAGATGCCGGCGTCGATGGCGAACCCGTCGGTTCCGCCCGCCTCCACGGCGTCGTCGTCCTCGATCAGGCGCCCGGCGCGGAACTCCTCGCGGTCGGGCCGGGGACGTGCCTCCCAGACCTCGGGCTCCTCCTGGCCGATCCGCTGGTCGATCGTCTCGCGGTGCGCCTCCTCCCACGCGGTCTCGCCGTAGTGGTTCGAGCGGGGCCTTGTGGGCACCGTGTAGCCCTCGTCCAGCAGGTCCTCGACGCCGCGGTCGAGCAGCGTGTCCGCGCTGGACAGCTGGTCGGTGTCGCCCTCGCTGTCGAGCTCGGGATCGGGGCTGGTGCCGGTGGTGTCGTCCGTCATGCCTCCGACCTTCGCACCGAGCGCGCGCTGACGCCAGGGGTGGGCGGCCCCTCACGCAATGCGATGGGCCACACACGCCGCACCAGGGAGGATGGGGGCATGGGTCATCTCGACATCGGCGGCATCGGCTACGTGCTCTCCGACGGGCGCCCCCTCCTCGACGACATCACGTTCCGCGTGGCCGACGGCGCGCGCGTGGCGCTGGTCGGCCCCAACGGCGCGGGGAAGACGACGCTGCTGCGGATCGTCGCCGGCGACGAGCAGCCGCACTCAGGCTCCGTCGGGCGCAGCGGCGGGCTCGGCATCATGCGGCAGGACATCGGGCGGATCCACGACGACCGGTCGATCCGGGACCTGCTGGCGTCGCTCGCGGCACCGGCGGTCCGCGACGCCGCGGCCGAGCTCGCGGCGGCCGAGCTCGGGATCATGGAGGTCGACGACGAGCCCTCGCAGATGCGGTACGCGCAGGCGCTGGTCGACTGGGCCGACGTCGGGGGCTACGAGGCCGAGGCGGGCTGGGACCGCGTCACCGACGCCGTGCTGTCCATCCCGTTCGAGCAGGCGCAGCACCGCGAGGTCCGCACGCTGTCCGGCGGCGAGCAGAAGCGGCTCGTCCTCGAGGCGCTCCTGCGCGGGCCCGACGAGGTGCTCCTGCTCGACGAGCCGGACAACGCGCTCGACGTCCCGACGAAGCGCTGGCTCGAGGACAAGCTGCGGGCGTCGAACAAGACCGTGCTCTTCGTGAGCCACGACCGGGAGATGCTCGCGCGGGTCGCCACGCAGGTGGCGACCCTCGAGCCGGGCGTCCTGGGCGCAGCGGTCTGGGTGCACGGGGGAGGCTTCGCGACGTACCACCAGGCGCGCGAGGACCGACGCTCGCGCCTCGAGGAGCTGCTGCGCCGCTGGGAGGAGGAGCACGCGAAGCTCAAGGAGCTCGTGCTCACCCTCAAGACGAAGGCGGCGTTCAACGACGGCCTGGCGTCGCGCTACTCCGCGGCGCAGACGCGCCTGCGCAAGTTCGAGGAGGCGGGTCCGCCCACGCTGCTCGCGCGCGAGCAGAACGTCCGGGTCCGGCTGCGGGGCGGCCGGACGGCGAAGCGCGCGGTCGTCGCCACGGGCCTCGAGCTCACCGGGCTGATGAAGCCGTTCGACCTCGAGGTCTGGTTCGGCGAGCGGGTGGCGGTGCTGGGCTCCAACGGCTCGGGCAAGTCGCACTTCCTGCGGCTGCTGGCGGCGGGTGGCAGCGACCCGAGCCCGGAGCACGAGCCCGCCGACGACCTGCCGGTGGCACCGGTGAAGCACACCGGTCGCGTCGTGCTGGGGCCGCGCGTGCGGCCCGGGTGGTTCGCCCAGAACCACGGGCACCCGGAGCTGGTGGGGCGGACGCTGCTCGAGATCCTGCACCGCGGCGAGGGGCACCGCTCCGGCCTCGGCCGCGAGCAGGCCAGCAAGGCGCTCGACCGGTACGAGCTGGTGGGGGCGGCCGAGCAGCGCTACGAGACGCTCTCGGGCGGGCAGCAGGCGCGCCTGCAGATCCTCCTGCTCGAGCTGGGCGGGGCGACCCTGCTGCTCCTCGACGAGCCGACGGACAACCTCGACCTGCACTCGGCCGAGGCGCTCGAGACCGGCCTGGCCGCGTTCGAGGGCACGGTGCTCGCCGTGACCCACGACCGCTGGTTCACGCGCACGTTCGACCGGTACCTCGTGTTCGGCGCGGACGGCGAGGTCGTCGAGACGCCCGAGCCGGTGTGGGACGCCGCGCGCGTCGACCGCGTGCGCTGATCAGATCGGCATCAGACGATCAGCGCGACGGCCAGGGTCGCCATGACCACCGCGATGACGAGGTCCAGCACCTGCCACGCGCGGGGCCTGGCGAACACTGGACGCAGGTAGGCCGCGCCGAACCCCAGGGCGGTGAACCAGACGACGCTCGCCGCCACGGCCCCGGCGCCGAACACCCAGGCGCCCGGGTCGTGCTGGTGGGCGAGCGAGCCGAGCAGGACGACGGTGTCCAGGTAGACGTGCGGGTTGAGGAACGTCAGCGCGAGGCACGTCGACAGGACCGCACCGAGCGCCGCCGGACCCTCGGTGGCGGGGTCGAGCCGCGACGGTCGGCGCGCGCGCAGGGCCGCGCCGACCGCGAGCACGAGCAGGAACGCGGCGCCGGCGTACTTCGTCACCGTGAGCACGGTGGGGTGGGACGTGATGAGCGCTCCGAGGCCCGCGATGCCCGCCGCGACGAGCAGCGCGTCCGCGGTCGCGCAGACGGCCACCACGGGGAGCACGTGCTCGCGCCGGATCCCCTGGCGCAGCACGAAGGCGTTCTGCGCGCCGATGGCGACGATCAGCGACAGCGCGGTGAGGAAGCCCGACAGGGCGACAGCGGGCATGCGGACGACGCTAGGCGCTGGGGTCGATGAAGACCAGTTCATGCTTCTGTGGATCCATTAGGATCATTCATGTGGCGTTCGACGCGGACCAGCTGAGCGCCCTCGCCGCCGTGGTGCACGAGGGCAGCTTCGACGCGGCCGCGCAGCGCCTGCACGTCACGCCGTCGGCCGTCAGCCAGCGGATCAAGGCCCTGGAGCAGCAGGTGGGACGCGTGCTGGTGCTCCGGACGCGGCCGTGCCGGCCCACCGAGGACGGCGAGGTCCTGGTGCGCCTGGCGGGCCAGGTCGAGCTGCTGGGCCGGGACGCGCTCGGGCAGCTGGTGCCGGCGCCGGGCGGGCCGCGGGGCGTGCGGACGGCGGGCGCGACGAGGCGCCTCCCGGTCGCCGTGAACGACGACTCGATGTCCACCTGGTTCCCCGCCGCGGTCGCCGACCTGCCCCCGGACGTCCTGCTCGACCTGCGCCGCGAGGACCAGGACCTGTCCGCTGACCTGCTGCGGGACGGCACCGTGATGGCCGCGGTGACCGCCGACCCCCGCGCCGTGCAGGGCTGCCGGGTCCGTCGGCTCGGGGCCATGCGGTACCTGGCCGTCGCGGCTCCCGACCAGCGCGAGCGCTGGTTCGCCGACGGGCACGGTGCCGAGGCGTTCGCGGCCGCACCCCTGCTCGCGTTCAACCGGGAGGACGGCCTGCAGGAGCGGTTCGTCGCCAGCGTCGTCGGCCGCCGCACGGTGACCCCGATGGTCCACTTCGTGCCGTCGCAGTCGGCGTTCGTCGGCCTGGTCGAGGCCGGGCTCGGGTGGGGGATGGTGCCCGAGGTGGCGGCCTCCGAGCGCATCGCGGCGGGTGCCCTGGTCGAGGTCCGGGCCGGCAAGCACCTCGACGTCCCCCTCTACTGGCAGCACTGGGCACTGCGCACGCCGACGCTCGACGACCTCACGGAACGGGTGGTCCGGGCGGCCGCGGCGGCGCTGCGGCCCGTCGCGCGGCACGGGCCGCCGGGTGTGACCTAGCGCGTTTTGACCCTCCCGCAGGGCGGCGGCTACCCTGGTGTCTCGTTGTGCGTCCCCGTTCTCGCGGCCGCCAGTGCCCTCTCAGCACTGAGCACCGAGCCAGAACGGCAGGGCTGGTGCGTTCCCGCTCGCCGCCCGGATGCCGACGAAGCATTCATCGGCGGACCCGCACCCTGCGTGGTCTCGCCGCGACAAGACTCGCAACGAAACGAAGGCTGACGACCGTGCGCACGTACACCCCGAAGCCCGGCGACGTCGAGCGGAACTGGTACGTCATCGACGCGACCGATGTCGTCCTGGGCCGCCTGGCCACTCATGTGGCCACGTTGCTGCGCGGCAAGCACAAGGCGACTTTTGCCCCCCACGTCGACGGCGGTGACTTTGTCATCGTCATCAACGCGGAGAAGATCGCACTGACCGGCAACAAGCGCGAGAACAAGCTCGCGTACCGCCACTCGGGTTACCCGGGTGGCCTCCGCGCCGTGGCCTACTCCGACCTCCTGGAGAAGCACCCCGAGCGCGCGATCGAGAAGGCTGTCCGCGGCATGCTCCCCAAGAGCTCGCTCGCGCGTCAGCAGCTCACCAAGCTCAAGGTCTACGCCGGTGCGGAGCACCCGCACGCGGCGCAGCAGCCGAAGCCCTTCGAGATCACCCAGGTCTCTCAGCAGGCGTGAGCCTGCTGAGTACAGAGAACAAGGACGCGAGGACACCAGTGGCAGAGACCACGGTCGACATCGACCTCGAGGGCGATGACACCCCCACCAGCTACACCTCCGAGACGGCTGCCCCCACGGGCCGCGGTCAGAGCATCACGGCACCGGCGAACGCGCTCGGCCGTCGCAAGGAGGCCATCGCGCGCGTGCGCCTGGTCCCCGGCACCGGCCAGTGGAAGATCAACGGGCGCACGCTCGAGGACTACTTCCCGAACAAGGTGCACCAGCAGCTCGTGAACTCCCCGTTCAAGCTGGTCGACGTCGAGGGTCGCTTCGACGTCGTCGCCCGCATCACCGGCGGCGGCGTGAGCGGCCAGGCCGGCGCGCTGCGCCTGGGCATCGCCCGTGCGCTGAACGCGATCGACGAGGAGCACAACCGCCCGGCCCTCAAGAAGGCCGGCTTCCTGACCCGCGACGCCCGCGTCGTGGAGCGCAAGAAGGCCGGTCTCAAGAAGGCGCGCAAGGCTCCGCAGTACTCGAAGCGCTGATCCACACGCCTCGGCCCGATGGCCCCGCCGGTCTCACGACCTGCGGGGCCATCGGCATGTCTGCCACCATCAACGGGCACGCGCGCGACAGGGGACGCACGTCCCGGGCCGTGCCCCGCAAGGACGAAGGAGTCTGACCATGGGCCGACTGTTCGGCACCGACGGCGTGCGCGGGCTCGCCAACCGCGACGTGACCGCCGAGCTCGCGCTCGACCTCTCGGTCGCGGCCGCGCACGTGCTCGGCTCGCTCGGCGAGTTCGAGGGGCACCGTCCGCGGGCGATCGTCGGTCGTGACTCGCGCGCGTCGGGCGAGTTCCTCGCCGCGGCGGTCTCCGCGGGGCTCGCCTCGGCGGGCGTCGACGTGAACAACGTCGGAGTGCTGCCGACGCCGGCCGTCGCGTTCCTCACCGCGGAGCTCGGCGTCGACATCGGCGTGGTCCTGTCGGCGTCGCACAACCCGATGCCGGACAACGGGATCAAGTTCCTGGCCAAGGGCGGGCACAAGCTCGACGACGAGCTCGAGGCCGCCATCGAGGCGCGCATGGGCGAGGACTGGGAGCGGCCGCTCGGCGGGGCCGTCGGGCGCATCCGCGTGGACACCGGCCGCGCCGGCGAGCAGTACATCGAGCACCTCATCGGCACCATCGGCGTCCCGCTCACCGGCTTGCGCATCGCGGTCGACTGCGCGAACGGCGCCGCCAGCGAGGTCGGCCCGGCGGCGCTGCGGTCCGCCGGCGCCGACGTGGTCGTCATCAACGCCTCGCCCGACGGCCGCAACATCAACGAGAAGTGCGGCTCGACGCACCCGGAGCAGCTGCAGGCCGCGGTCGTCGCCTCGGAGGCGGACCTGGGGGTCGCGTTCGACGGGGACGCCGACCGGTGCCTGGCCGTCGACGCCTCCGGTGCGCTGGTGGACGGCGACCAGATCATGGGGATCCTCGCGATCGCGATGCGGGACCACGGCGAGCTGGTGGACGACACGCTGGTCACCACCGTGATGAGCAACCTCGGGCTGAAGATCGCCATGCGGGAGGCCGGGATCGCGACCATCGACACCGCGGTCGGCGACCGGTACGTGCTCGAGGCGATGCGCGCGGGCGGCTACTCCCTCGGCGGCGAGCAGTCCGGGCACATCATCATGGCGGCGCACGCGACCACCGGCGACGGGGTGCTGACGGCGCTCCAGCTGGCGGCCCGGGTCGCGGCGACCGGCACGTCGATCGCCGACCTGGCGGGCGTGGTCCGGCGGCTGCCGCAGACGCTGGTGAACGTGCCCGGCGTCGACAAGCGTCGCGCCGACACCGACGGCGCGCTGCTGGACGCCGTGCGGGCCGCCGAGGACGGGCTCGGGGACACCGGGCGCGTGCTCCTGCGGTCGTCGGGCACCGAGGACCTCGTGCGCGTCATGGTCGAGGCCGGCACCCAGAGCGAGGCGGACCGCGTGGCGCGCGAGCTGGCCGCGGTCGTCTCGCAGCGGCTGGCGCTCTAGTGCCGAGCGGCCCGCAGTGGGACCAGGCGCTGCGCGACGTCGCGCTCTGGATCATCGAGTCGGGGACGCGGTCGCCCGAGGGTGTCGCGCCGATCGTCCAGGCGGGGCACCCGGCGCTGCGCGCGGTCTCGACGCCCTACGAGGGGCAGCTCTCCGACGAGGAGCTCGCGGTGCTGCTCGAGGTGATGCACCGGACCATGCGCGCCGCGCCGGGCGTCGGGCTGGCGGCGCCGCAGCTGGGCCTGCCGCTGGCGCTCGCGGTGCTCGAGGACCCCGGGACCGTGTCCGACGAGCACGCCGAGGTGCGTGAGCGCGAGCCACTCCCGTACCGCGTGCTGGTGAACCCGCGCTACACGCCGGTGGGGGCCGAGCGCGTCCCGTTCTACGAGGGGTGCCTGAGCGTGGTCGGCTACCAGGCGGTCGTCGCGCGCGCCCGGCGGGTGCACCTCGAGGCGGAGGACGAGCACGGCGGCGCGGTCGACGAGGTGCTGAGCGGCTGGTCCGCGCGCATCGTGCAGCACGAGACCGACCACCTCGGTGGCACGCTCTACCTGGACCGCGCCGAGCTGCGGTCGCTGGCGGCCGCCGACGAGTTCGGCGCCCGCTGGGCAGCCGAGCCGAGCCCCACCTCGGCGGCCCGCGCCCTCGGCTTCTCGCTCGACTGAGTGCTCCCGGGGGTGGACCCCGGCTCCGACCCCGGGATGAATCGGGTCTGCACCAGGGATGAACCGGGGGTCACCCCTATGTCATCTCGGCCCCGCGGCGACTTACCGTGGAACCACGACACCGGGGGACACCTCCGCCGGTGCGCAAACCTGGAGGATCTCTCGTGATCGAGGAGTGGGCGCTCGCCCTCGTCGGCTCCCCGTGGATCTTCGTCGTCCTCTACCTCTTCGCCACGATCGACGGGTTCTTCCCGCCGATCCCCAGCGAGTCGATCGTCATCGCCCTCTCGGCGCTCGCGATGTCGAAGGGCTCGCCCAACCTCGGGCTGATCATGCTCGTCGCCGCGGCAGGGGCGTGGACCGGCGACCAGATCGCGTACCAGATCGGCACCAAGGTCAAGGTGCGCGAGCTGCGGGTCCTCCGGTCCCCCCGCGGACAGGCCGCCGTCGACTGGGCGGAGAACGCGCTCGCCAACCGCGGTGCGGCCTTCATCATCGCCGCGCGTTACATCCCCATCGGGCGGGTCGCCGTCAACATGACGGCCGGTGCCGTCGGGTACAGCCGCCGCCGGTTCATGGGGCTCACCGCCATCGCCGCGGTCACGTGGGCCTGCTACTCGGCGCTCATCGGCATCGGCGCCGGGGCGTGGCTGGGCGACCACACGCTCGTGGCCGTCGCGGTCGGCGTGGTGGGCGGCCTGGCGATCGGCGTCGTCATCGACTGGGTGCTGCGCCACGCCACGCACCGCCGCGCGGCAGGGCACCAGACGCTCCGGGTGGCCGACGGGACGGACGTCCCCCGGCCCGAGGCGGTCCCCCCGGTCACAGGACGCTCACGATCCGACCCCGCCGCCTAACGATCCGGTCTCACCCGGTCATTTCCCCCATGACTGTGCTTACTCTCTGACTGTGCCGACGTCGCGGTCGGCGCTCCCGTGCCTGTCCACACCCCCGGGGGTGTTCCGAGGCATGGGCGGATGCGACAGGGGGCGAGATGGGCGAGCGTGCACGGTGGGCCGTCCGCCTCGCGCTGCCCGCGGTCCTCGTCCTCGGTCTCGCGGCCTGCAGCGCGCCCGACCAGGCGCAGGACGCGCCGACCGCGGTGGTCGCGGCCACCGCTGACTGCCTCTCGGCGCAGGTGCTCGCCGACCTCGAGCTCGCGACGCTCGACGAGGCCGCCGAGGACGGCACGCCCCGGGCCGACGCCCCGGAGGCGGGCCGCGTGCCGGACGACTTCCTGCCGGTGAGCGTCGTCGTCTGCACCCCTGGCGGCACGCTGCACGACTCGTCGGGCACCTGGGTCGCGCTCACGGCGAGCCGGCGCGAGGGCAACCTCGACGCGCTCGTCGTCGCCCTGCGTCGGCCGTCGGCACAGCGGGGCGGCACGTGCAGCTCGGCGTCCGTCGTGGCGCCCGCGCTGTGGCTGGTCGACGCGCTGGGCCGGGCGATCCGACCGGTGTGGCCGACCGACCGGTGCGGCGCACCCCTGCAGGAGGTCTCGACGGCGCTCGACGCGCTCGTGGAGACGGACAGCGAGCAGTACCCCGTGCGCCTGCTGGAGCCCGCCCAGGCGAGCACGGCTCCCTGACGGCTACAGCTTGCGGAGCCGGACCCGTTCGACGGAGTGGTCGCGGCCCTTGGTGAGCACCAGCGTGGCGCGGCTGCGGGTGGGCAGGATGTTCTGCACCAGGTTGGGCTCGTTGATCGAGTCCCAGATCCGCTCGGCTCGCTCCACGGCCTCGTCGTCGGTGAGCGCGGCGAAGCGGTGGAAGTACGACTCGGGCCGCGCGAACGCGGTCTCCCGCAGCGCGAGGAAGCGGTCCACGTACCAGCGCCGGACGTCGCTGGTCCGGGCGTCGACGTAGATGGAGAAGTCGAAGAAGTCGCTGACCGCGAGGTTCGACGTCCCCTCGGCCGTCGGGCGCGCCGGCTGCAGGACGTTGAGGCCCTCGACGATGAGGACGTCCGGCCGGTTCACCACGACCTCGCGGCCCGGGAGGATGTCGTAGGTCAGGTGGTCGTACACGGGCACGCGGACCTCGGGACGGCCGGCCTTGACCTTCGACACGAAGCGGAGCAGCGCCCGCCGGTCGTACGACTCCGGGAAGCCCTTGCGCTCCATCAGGCCGCGGCGCTCCAGCTCCGCGTTGGGGTAGAGGAACCCGTCCGTGGTGACCAGCTGGACGCGCGGCGTCGCCGGCCAGCGGGCGAGCAGCTCGCGCAGCAGGCGGGCCGTGGTCGACTTGCCGACCGCCACGGACCCGGCGACGCCGATGACGAACGGGGTGCCGCCGACGTCCTCGCGCAGGAAGGTGCTCGACGCCGCGTGCAGCCCGCGTGTGGCCTCGATGTGCAGGTCGAGCAGCCGGGAGATCGGGCGGTAGATGGCGTCGACCTCGGCGAGGTCGATGGGGTCCCCGAGGCCGGCGAGCCGTTCGACGTCGGCGTCGGTCAGCGGCAGCGGCGTGGAGGCGGAGAGCCGCGTCCAGGCGTCGCGATCCAGGTCGACGTAGGGCGTGGCCGGGGTCAGCGACGGTGGCACGGGTCGATTGTGCCCGAGGTCCGGCGCGGGAGCCGTCCGGGCGCCCCGGTAGACTCCCGCCCATGTGTGGAATCGTCGGTTACGTCGGTAGCCAGGTAGCCAGCGATCGCCCCCTCGATGTCGTGCTGGAGGGTCTGCGGCGCCTCGAGTACCGGGGCTACGACTCTGCCGGCGTCGCGCTGGTCAGCCCGGAGGGCCGCCTGGCCACCGCCAAGAAGGCCGGCAAGCTGGCCAACCTGGTGGAGGAGGTCGACCTGCACCCGCTGCCGGAGTCGACGGCCGCGATCGGCCACACCCGCTGGGCCACCCACGGCGGCCCGACCGACGTCAACGCCCACCCCCACGTCGCCGGCAAGCTCGCGGTGATCCACAACGGCATCGTCGAGAACTTCGCCACCCTCAAGGCCGAGCTGGTCGCGGACGGCGTCGAGTTCCTCTCGGAGACCGACACCGAGGTCGCCGCCCAGCTCATCGCGCGGGCGTACGAGGGCACCGGGAACCTCACCGAGGCCATGACCGCGGTGGCCCGCACGCTGCACGGCACGTTCACGCTGCTGGCGGTCCACGAGGACGCGCCCGACACGGTGGTCGGTGCCCGGCACGACTCGCCGCTCGTCGTCGGCATCGGCGAGGGCGAGAACTTCCTGGGGTCCGACGTCGCGGCATTCATCTCCCACACGCGCGAGGCGCTCGAGCTCGGCCAGGACCAGGTGGTGACCATCACGCCGGACGCGGTCGCGGTCACGGACTTCGACGGACGCCCCGCGCAGGCCCGCCGGTACACGGTCGACTGGGACGCCGCCGCCGCAGAGAAGGGCGGCTTCGCGTCGTTCATGGACAAGGAGATCCACGACCAGCCGCAGGCGGTCGCGGACACCCTGCTCGGCCGGACCGACGCGCACGGCCGGCTGGTGCTCGACGAGGTGCGGATCGACGAGTCGGTGCTGCGCTCCGTCGACAAGATCGTCGTCGTCGCCTGCGGCACCGCCGCCTACGCGGGCCACGTCGCGAAGTACGCGATCGAGCACTGGTGCCGGATCCCGGTCGAGGTCGAGCTCGCGCACGAGTTCCGCTACCGCGACCCCGTGGTCAACGAGCGGACCCTCGTCGTCGCGGTGTCGCAGTCCGGCGAGACGATGGACACCCTCATGGCGGTGCGGCACGCGCGCGAGCAGGGCGCCAAGGTGCTGGCCCTGGTGAACACGCACGGCTCGACCATCCCGCGCGAGTCCGACGCGGTCCTCTACACGCACGCCGGCCCGGAGATCGCGGTCGCCTCCACGAAGGCGTTCCTCGCGCAGATCACCGCGGCGTACCTGCTGGGGCTCTACCTCGCGCAGCTGCGCGGCAACAAGTACGCCGACGAGGTGGCGACGATCCTGGCCGAGCTGCGCGCCATGCCGGACAAGATCCAGCAGGTGCTCGACCGGTCCGGCCGGGTGCGCGAGACGGCGCGGTCGATGGTGAGCACGACGTCGGTGCTGTTCCTCGGGCGCCACGTCGGGTTCCCGGTGGCGATGGAGGGCGCGCTCAAGCTCAAGGAGCTCGCCTACATCCACGCCGAGGGGTTCGCCGCCGGTGAGCTCAAGCACGGGCCGATCGCGCTGATCGAGGAGGGGCAGCCGGTGTTCGTCGTCGTGCCCTCGCCCCGCGGCCGGGACTCGCTCCACTCCAAGGTCGTCTCCAACATCCAGGAGATCCGCGCCCGCGGGGCCCGGACGCTCGTGATCGCCGAGGACGGCGACGAGGACGTGCTGCCGTACGCCGACGAGGTGTTCTACGTGCCCCAGTCGCCCACGCTGCTCGCCCCGCTGCTCGCCGTCGTGCCGCTGCAGGTCTTCGCGTGCGAGCTCGCGACGGCGAAGGGCCTCGACGTGGACCAGCCCCGCAACCTCGCCAAGTCCGTCACCGTCGAGTGATCGTCGGCGTCGGCATCGACGTCGTGGACGTCGCGCGCTTCGTCGAGACCCTGCACCGGGTGCCGGCGCTGCGCGAGCGCCTCTTCACGCCGGAGGAGCGCGAGATGCCGGAGACGTCGCTGGCCGCGCGGTTCGCGGCCAAGGAGGCGATCGCCAAGGCCCTGGGTGCCCCCGGTGGCATGAGCTGGCAGGACGCGACCGTCCGGCGCGTCCTGGGGGCGCAGCCGGTGGTCGAGGTGGTCGGGACGGTCGCCGCCGCGGCGGCGGCCGCCGGCGTGGACCGGTTCCACCTGTCGATCTCGCACGACGCCGGCATCGCGTCGGCCGTGGTGATCGCCGAGCGCGACTGACGCCTCAGCGCAGGGCGGGGATGACCTCGTTCTCGAAGAGCTCGATGCCCGAGCGGTCGTACGCGGCCTCCGCGAAGTACGTGATCGCGTAGGTCATGCCGAGCTTCTCGAGGCCCTGCAGCTTCTCGACGAGCTGCTCGGGCGTGCCGACGAGCGTCCCGTTGCGGAAGTCCTCGGCCTCCTGAGCCGCCTTCTGCGGGACCGTGTTGCTGTAGTGCTCCTCGATCCAGGCGATCCGGTCGTCCACCTCGGCCTCGGTCGAGCCGATGACCACGTTGTAGTTGGACGAGCGCGTGATCTCCTCGAACGGGCGGCCGATGGCGTCGCAGTGGCCGCGCAGGATCTCCGACTTGTGGGCGAACGCCTCGGGCGCGCCGGCGAAGTTGGTGTACGACGCGTGCTCGGCGGCGATGCGCAGGGTCTTCTTCTCGCCGCCACCGGCGATCCACAGCGGCGGGCCGTCGACCTGCAGGGGGAGCGGGGACAGCTGCGCGCCGTCGACCTTGTAGTGCTCGCCGTGGAGGGTCGCGGTGCCGTTGGTCCACATCTGCTTGAAGATCTGCACGCCCTCGTCGAGCATCGCGATGCGCGTGCCGGCCGACGGGAAGCCGTAGCCGTACGCGAGCCACTCGTGCTCGTACCACCCGGCGCCGATGCCCATCTCGACGCGCCCGCCCGAGATGATGTCGGCCGTCGTCGCGACCTTGGCCAGGTAGGCCGGGTTGCGGTACGCCATGCAGGTGCACATCTGGCCCAGGCGGACGCGGCTGGTCGACGCAGCGAACGCGTTGATGAGGCTCCACGCCTCGTGCGTGGCCTCACCGTTGGGCGCCGGCACCGCGTGGAAGTGGTCGTAGACCCAGATCGACTCGTAGGCGTCGCCCTCGTCGGCGTGCGTGGCCAGGTCGCTCATGGTCCGCCAGTGGTCGCGCGGCTCGATGCCGGTGAGGTCCTGACGCCAGCCCTGGGGGATGAAGAGTCCGAAGCGCATGCGACGCACGTTACCTGCGCTGCGGCGGCGGTGCCTGCGGTCGGTCGAATCGATCCGGGTCGAGAGGGCTGGGCAGCCGCCCCGGCGACCCACCAGGATGGGAGGCGTGCTGCAGACCTGGACCTCCGCGCAGGTGCGCGCCGCCGAGCAGCCGCTGCTGACCGCCGGCGAGCCGCTCATGGAG
>NZ_JBFUIK010000047.1:0-20020 GCF_056401915.1 Cellulomonas sp. P4_D11
GTCGCCGGCCGCGAGCGCCGCCTCGACGGCCGCGGCCAGCAGCGCGGGGGAGGGCGCGGACGACCCGAGCCGGGCCGTGAGCGCGTCGTGCGCCTCCTGCGCACGTCCGAGCGTCGTCCAGACGAGGGCGAGGCCGGGCATCGGGTCGGCACCGGCCTCGTGGGCCGCGCGGTACGCGTCCTGCGCCGCGGTCAGGTCGCCGCGGAGCCGGTGGACCTCGGCCTTCTGGTACCAGGCGTTGCCCAGGTCGGCCTGCCGGGGGTGGGAGAGGGCCTCCACCGCGCCCTCGGCCTCGACCAGCGCGCCGTCCCAGTCGTCCGACTCGAGCAGCACCTGCGAGCGGTGGATGCGGCACGCCCCCCGGAACGGGACGAGCTCGGGCTGCCGCTCGCACCAGGTGTCGAGCGCCTGCGTCCACTCCCGCGCCCGGCGCAGGTCCAGCGCCTCGCGGCACAGGTGGATGACCGCGCAGTACACGATGCCGGCCACCAGGGCCGACGCGCCTCCCGTCGTGACGGCGAGCATGACCTCGTCCAGGGCGGCCAGGCCCGCGGTCGTCTCGCCCACCAGGATGAGGACGTGGCCCTCGCCGAGCCGGGCGAGTGCGCCGAGGTCGCGGTCGCCGACCTCCGTGGCGACAGCCGACGCGAGCCGCGAGCACCGGAGCGCCTCCGCCATGTCGTGCTCGAGCATCGCCTGACGCGCCTGCGGCACCGCGAGGTAGCCGGGGACGACCGAGCCGGGGTGTGCGGCCGCGAGCCGGGCGCCGCGCTCCATCCAGCCGGCGATCGCGGCGACCCGGCCCCGGTTGCCCAGGTTGAGGCATGCCCACAGGGCGCACCTGGCCGCTCGCGCCACCTCGCCGTCGCGCACCAGCGCGTCGAACGCCGCCGCCAGGACGTCGCAGCCCTCGTCGTCGCGACCGCACAGGAGCGCCGCCGACCCCCAGTCGGCCAGATCCACCGGGCCGAGGCCGTGGCGGGCGGCGGCGAGGGCGTACTGGTCGTACGCGCTCGCCCAGCGCCCGTGCGCCGACGCCTCGCGCGCCCGGGTGAGGGCCGTGTCGTCACCCATGTCAGCTCCTCGACCAACGACCGGGCCACCGTAGCGCGTGTGCAGGTCAGGCGCGGGTGCGCACCTTTTGCGTTGATCGTCCGTCCACGTTGCCGTTCACCAGGGGTCTCGCTAGTTTCATTCCAACGGTCCCGCGTAGATGCGTGCTGGATCGCCGGCCCAACGACGAGAAGGTGACGCGCGTGGCTCTCCCTCCGCTGACTCCCGAACAACGAGCGGCAGCGCTCCAGAAGGCCGCCGCCGCCCGGCAGGCCCGCGCTGAGGTCAAGAATCGCCTCAAGTACTCGCAGGGCACGCTCTCCGAGGTGATCGCGCAGGGGCAGAAGGACGAGACGATCGGCAAGCTCAAGGTTCTCGCACTGCTCGAGTCGCTCCCTGGCGTCGGCAAGGTCAAGGCGCGTGCGATCATCTCCGAGATCGGAATCTCCGAGACCCGGCGCGTGCGCGGTCTCGGACCGCACCAGGTGAAGGCTCTCGTCGACCGATTCGGGTGAACAGCTCGAGACGAGGCGGGCCGCGCCGTCCATCTCGAGGAGTACCGCACCACCCATGACGACGACGCCTGCCCGGCTGACCGTTCTCGCCGGACCGACCGCCGTCGGCAAGGGGACGGTGTCCGCCGACGTCCGCTCCCGCTACCCCGAGGTCTGGCTGTCCGTCTCCGCGACGACCCGGTCGCCGCGTCCGGGCGAGGTCGACGGCGTCCACTACCTGTTCGTCTCGGCCGACGAGTTCGACGCGATGGTCGCGCGCGGCGACCTGCTCGAGTGGGCCGTCGTGCACGGGCGGAACCGGTACGGGACGCCGCGCCGACCCGTCGAGGAGCGGCTGGCCGCCGGCAAGCCGGCCCTCCTCGAGATCGACCTGCAGGGCGCGCGGCAGGTGCGGGAGTCCATGCCGGACGCGCACTTCGTGTTCCTCGCGCCGCCGTCGTTCACGGAGCTGGAGCGCCGCCTGGTCGGGCGCGGGACCGAGGACGCCGAGGAGCGTGAACGCCGGTTGGCGACGGCGCGCGTGGAGCTGGCGGCCGAGGCGGAGTTCGACCAGGTGATCGTCAACGACGACGTCCACCGGGCGACCGACGAGCTGGTCCGCGGGATGGGCATCCCGACCAGGTAGGATCACCGTTAGACCCTGCCAGTCCCATCCTCTGCCTCTCTGGGAGATCACCGTGTCCGGAACCGTCGCCGCCCCCACCGGCATCACCGACCCGCCCATCGACCGTCTGCTCGAGCGTGCCGACTCCAAGTACGCGCTCGTCCTGTACTCGGCCAAGCGCGCGCGCCAGATCAACGCGTACTACTCGCAGCTGAACGAGGGCCTGCTCGAGTACGTCGGCCCGCTGGTCGACACCCGTCCGCAGGAGAAGCCGCTGTCCATCGCCATGCGCGAGATCGACGCCGGCCTGCTGACGTCCGAGGCCACGGAGGGCTGACCGCCCCACCATGCGCATCGTCCTCGGCGTCGCGGGCGGGATCGCCGCCTACAAGGCCGTCCTGCTGCTGCGCCTGCTGCGCGAGGACGGCCACGCCGTCCGCGTGGTCCCCACGCGCGCCGCGCTCGAGTTCGTCGGGCGCGCGACGTGGGAGGCCCTGTCCGGCCAGCCGGTGACCACCGACGTCTTCGAGGACGTCGACCAGGTGGCGCACGTCGCGGTCGGCAAGCAGGCCGAGCTCGTCATCGTGGCCCCGGCCACGGCCGACCTGATGGCGCGCGCCGCCGGTGGGCAGGCGGACGACCTGCTCACCGCCACCCTGCTCGTCGCGCGCTGCCCGGTGCTGCTCGCCCCGGCCATGCACACCGAGWTGTGGGAGCACCCCGCCACGGTCGCGAACGTGGCGACGCTGCGCTCCCGCGGCGTCCACGTGCTCGACCCCGCCGCCGGCCGCCTGACCGGCTCGGACACCGGTCCGGGTCGGCTGCCCGAGCCGGAAGAGATCGCCGCCGCGGCCCTCGCGCTGGTCACCGATCGCCCCCGCGACCTGGACGGCCGGCACGTCGTCGTCTCGGCCGGCGGCACCCGGGAACCCCTCGACCCCGTCCGGTTCCTGGGCAACCGCTCGTCGGGCCGCCAGGGTGTCGCGCTGGCCCGCACGGCGTACGCCCRCGGCGCGCGGGTCACGCTCGTCGCCGCGAACATCGACGTCCCGGCCCCGCCGGGGGTCGACGTGGTGCGGGCCGAGACCGGCGCGGAGCTGCGCGACGCCGTCCGCGCGGCGGCCAAGGACGCCGACGTCGTCGTCATGGCGGCCGCGGTCGCCGACTACCGCCCGCGCACCAGCGCGGACGCCAAGATCAAGAAGCACCGCGACGGTGCGCCGACCGTGCTCGAGCTGGTGGAGACCGTCGACATCCTGGCCGAGCTGGCCGCCGACCGGCTGCGGCCGGGCCAGGTGGTGGTGGGCTTCGCCGCGGAGACCGGCGACGCGACCGGCAGCGTGCTCGATCACGGTCGCGCGAAGGCCCTGCGCAAGGGCGCCGACCTGCTGGTGGTGAACGCCGTGGGCGGCGGGCGCGGGTTCGGCAGCGACGCCAACGACGTGACGATCCTCGACGGGACCGGCGCGGTCGTCGCCGAGGCCAGCGGCAGCAAGGACGAGGTCGCGGACGCCGTCTGGGACGCCGTGGTGGCGCGCGGCTGAGATCCGGCCCGCCGCGCCGGGCGCGCCCATTACGCTGTCCGCCATGACTCAGCCCGACCTGCGCCTCTTCACGTCCGAGTCCGTGACCGAGGGGCACCCGGACAAGATCTGCGACCAGATCTCCGACGCGATCCTCGACGCCATCCTGGAGCAGGACCCGCAGGCCCGCGTGGCCGTCGAGACGATGGTGACGACCGGCCTGGTGCACGTGGCCGGCGAGGTCACCACCAGCGCGTACGTCGAGATCCCGCAGATCGTCCGGCAGGTGGTCCGGGGCATCGGCTACACGTCGTCGGCCATCGGGTTCGACGGCGACTCGTGCGGCATCTCGGTGTCGATCGGGCAGCAGTCGCCGGACATCGCGGCGGGCGTGGACAAGGCGATCGAGGTCCGCGAGGACACCTCCGACCTCGACCCGCTGGACGCGCAGGGTGCCGGCGACCAGGGCCTGATGTTCGGCTACGCCAGCGACGACACGCCGACCCTCCTGCCGCTGCCCATCTGGCTCGCGCACCGGCTGGCCGAGCGCCTGACGCTCGTGCGCAAGGAGGGCATCGTGCCGGGGCTCCGGCCCGACGGGAAGACCCAGGTCACCATCGGCTACGACGGCGACCGCGCGGTGCGGCTCGACACCGTCGTCCTGTCGACGCAGCACGACCCGGACGTCCACCTGGAGACGACGTTGCGGCCGGCGATCGCCGAGCACGTCATCGGGCCGGTGATCGCGCAGCTCGACCTCGACGCCTCCGACTACCGCCTGCTCGTGAACCCGACGGGCACGTTCGTGGTCGGCGGCCCGCAGGGCGACGCCGGCCTCACCGGCCGCAAGATCATCGTCGACTCGTACGGCGGCATCGCGCGGCACGGTGGTGGTGCGTTCTCCGGCAAGGACCCGTCGAAGGTCGACCGCTCGGCCGCGTACGCGATGCGCTGGGTGGCCAAGAACATCGTCGCCGCGGGTCTGGCACGCCGCTGCGAGGTGCAGGTCGCCTACGCGATCGGCAAGGCCAACCCGGTCGGCCTCTACGTCGAGACGTTCGGCACCGAGACCGTGCCGGTCGCGCGGCTGACCGCCGCGATCCGCGAGGTCTTCGACCTGCGCCCGGCCGCGATCGTGCGCGACCTCGACCTGCTGCGGCCGATCTACCGCAAGACCGCGGCGTACGGGCACTTCGGCCGCGAGCTGCCCGAGTTCACCTGGGAGCGCACCGACCGCGTGGCGGACCTGCAGTCCGCGGTGGGCTGACGCTGTCCACAGGTCCGTCGCGCGCGCCCCGTCCGGGGTGGGCGGCCGATGGTGTGATGACCACGTGGACGTGACCGGGAGCGGCGAGCAGCTGATGCTCGAGGGCCTGCCGCAGCCGCGGCGCAAGGCCCGTGCGCTGCCCGGTGGCGTCGCCCTGGCCGAGCACCTGCCGGTCGCCCGGGTGTGCGTGGACCTGGTCCCGGCGCACCTCGACCGGGTCTTCGAGTACCTCGTGCCCGCCGCCCTGGCGGACACCGCGGTGCCCGGCGCCCGCGTGAAGGTGCGGTTCGGCGCGCAGGGGGACGTCAACGGCTACGTCCTCGAGCGCGTGGACGAGGCCGAGCACGACGGTGCGCTCGTCCCCGTGCGCAAGGTCGTCTCGGCGGAGCCGGTGCTGACCCCGCAGGTCGCCCGGCTCGCCCGCGCGGTCGCGGACCGGTGGGCCGGCACGCTCAACGACGTGCTGCGCCTCGCGATCCCCGCGCGGCACGCCCGCGTCGAGGCCGAGGTGCCGACGCCGGCCGCCGAACCGCCCGCGCCGTCGCCCTCGGCCACCGCGTGGGCCCCGTACCGTGGCGGCGGGGCCTTCCTCCAGCACGTGACCGCCGGCGGAGCACCGCGTGCGGTGTGGTCCGCGCTGCCCGGCGCGGCGGGGGAGCGGTGGCCCGACGCGATCGCCCAGGCGGTCGCGGCGTGCGTGCTCGGTGGCCGCGGTGCCCTGGTCGTCGTGCCGGACGCCCGGGACATCGACCGCGTCCTGACGGCGCTCGAGGAGGTCGGCGTCCCGCGCTGGACCCCGGGTTCGGTCGGCGGTGCGGTCCGGCTCGCGGCCGACGACGGCCCGGCCGCGCGCTACCGGTCGTTCCTCGCCGCGCTGCGCGGGCACGCGTCCGTCGTCGTCGGGACGCGGGCCTCGGCCTTCGCGCCGGTCACGGACCTCGGCCTCGCGGTGGTCTGGGACGACGGCGACCCGCTGCACGCCGAGCCCCGGACGCCGTACCCGCACGTCCGGGAGGTGCTGGCGCTGCGCTCCGAGCTGGAGGGTTGCGCCCTCCTCGTCGCCGCGCACGGGCGCAGCGTCGAAGCGCAGGCCCTGGTCGAGTCCGGCTGGGCGCGCGAGGTCACGGCGGACCGCGCCACCACGCGCGCGCGGGCGGCCCGCGTGCTCGCGCTGACGTCGGTCGAGCTCGCGCGCGAGGGTCCGGCGGCGGCCGCGCGGCTCCCGGCCCCCGCTTGGAAGACGTTGCGGGACCGGCTCGCGGACGGGCCGGTCCTGGTGCAGGTTCCCCGCGCGGGGTACGTCCCGGTGGTCGCCTGCGGCCGCTGCCGTGCGGCCGCCCTGTGCGGCGTCTGCCACGGCCCGCTCGGCCTGACCACCGCCGACGGCGTCCCGACCTGCGGCTGGTGCGGCCGGCTGGCCACGGACTGGCGATGCACCGAGTGCGGCGCGGGGGCGCTGCGGTCCGTGCGGGTCGGGTCGGAGCGGACCGCCGAGGAGCTGGGCCGGGCGTTCCCGGGCGTCCCCGTCCGGGTCTCGGGCGCGCGCGCCGCCGGAGGCGTGCTGGCGGCGGTCACGGACGTCCCCGCCGTGGTCGTCGCGACGCCGGGAGCCGAGCCCGTGGCACCCGGCGGCTACGCGGCGGCCCTCCTGCTCGACGCCGCCGTGAGCACCGCCGGCGCATCGCTGCGGACCGGCGAGGACGCGCTGCGTCGCTGGCTCGCGGCCGCGGCACTCGTGCGGCCGGCGTCGGAGGGAGGCGTCGTGGTGCTGGTCGGTGACGCCGAGGAGCGGGCCACGCAGGCCCTCGTCCGCTGGGACCCGTCCGGGTACGCCTCGCGCGAGCTGGCCGAGCGCGCGGAGCTCGCGCTGCCGCCGGCCGTGCGGATGGCGGCCGTCACCGGGCCGCGCGACGCCGTCGACACGGTGCTCTCCCGCCTCGAGCTCGCCGGCGCCGAGATCCTGGGCCCCGTCCCCGTGGGGGAGCCGGAGGCGGGCGCGCTCGAGCCGGACGTCCGGGCG
The DNA here is from genome assembly GCF_056401915.1 of Cellulomonas sp. P4_D11. Classification (NCBI taxonomy): domain Bacteria; kingdom Bacillati; phylum Actinomycetota; class Actinomycetes; order Micrococcales; family Cellulomonadaceae; genus Cellulomonas; species Cellulomonas sp. P4_D11. Next base: position 6,983 of record NZ_JBFUIK010000047.1, read on the forward strand.
ATCGTGCGGGTGCCGCGGCCGCAGGGGGCAGCGCTCGCGCGTGGCCTCGCCGCGTCTCTGGCGGTCCGCAGCGCGCGGCGCGAGGGTGGCGCCGTGCGTGTGCAGCTGGACCCGACGGAGCTGGGCTGATGATCGACGCGGTCGTCTTCGACCTGGGAAACGTGCTCGTCCGATGGGATCCGTACCGCCCGTTCGACGGTCGGCTGCCGGCCGCTGAGGTCGAGGCGTTCTTCTCCGACGTCGACTTCATGGCCTTCAACCACCAGCAGGACGCGGGACGGTCGTGGGCGGACGCCCGGGCCGCGCTCGCCGCGACCGACCCCGCGCACCTGCCGGCGCTGGACCTGTACGTCGAGCACTTCGCGGACACGCTCGTCGGCCCGGTCCCGGGGTCGGAGGAGCTGGTCCGCGACCTGCGGGCGCGGGGCGTGCGCCTGCTCGGGCTGACCAACTGGTCGGCGGAGACGTTCCACCTGGCCGAGCCCGCGGCCCCGGCGATCGGGTTGCTGGAGGACGTGCTGGTGTCGGGCGAGGTCGGCCTGGCCAAGCCCGACCCGGGCGTGTTCGCACTGCTCACGCGGCGGTTCGGGCTGGTCCCGGAGCGCACGGTGTTCGCCGACGACTCCGCGACCAACGTCGCTGCGGCCGCGCGGGCTGGGTTCGACGCACTGCTGTTCACGTCCGCGGACGCGCTGCGGGCGGACCTCGCGGCGCGCGGCCTGGTGCTCGGGCGCACCTAGGATCGACGGCATGCGACTGCTCTTCGCCGGAACTCCCGCGGCCGCGGTGCCGTCGCTCGAGGCGCTCCTCGCGTCCCGCCACGAGGTGGTCGCCGTGCTCACCCGTCCCGACGCCCGCTCGGGCCGCGGCCGGTCCTCCGCGCCGAGCGAGATCAAGACCCGCGCGCTGGAGGCCGGGCTCGAGGTCCTCACGCCGCAGCGCCCCCGGGACGAGGACTTCCAGGCCCGGTTGGCGGAGCTCGCGGTCGACGCGGCGCCGGTCGTCGCCTACGGCGCGCTGATCCCGCCGGCGCTGCTCGACGAGCCGGTGCACGGCTGGGTCAACCTGCACTTCTCGGTGCTGCCCGCCTGGCGCGGCGCCGCGCCGGTCCAGCACGCGATCATCGCCGGCGACGAGGTCACGGGCGCGTCGACGTTCCGCCTCGAGGCCGGGCTGGACACCGGGCCCGTGTTCGGGTTCCTCACCGAGACGATCAGGCCCCGCGACACCTCCGGTGACCTGCTGGGCCGTCTCGCGGTGGCCGGGGCCGACCTGCTGGTGCGGACCCTGGACGCCCTCGAGGACGGGATCCTCAGCCCGGTCGAGCAGTCGACCGACGGGGTCAGCCTGGCCCCCAAGATCGAGGTCGACGACGCCCGCGTGCGCTGGTCGCACCCCGCGCACGCGGTCGACCGGCGGGTCCGCGGGTGCACGCCGGCGCCCGGCGCGTGGACCACGCTGCCCGACGGCTCGCGGCTCGGCCTCGCACCGGTGCAGCTCGCGCCCGACGTCACCGAGCTGGCCCCCGGGCACCTGCTCGTGGGCAAGAAAGAGGTGCTCGTCGGGACCGGCGGGCACGCGGTGCGCCTGACCGAGGTGACCCCGCAGGGCAAGCGCGCGATGGCGGCGGCGGACTGGGCCCGCGGCGCCCGGCTCGGCGCCGACACCGTGCTCGGCGGTGCCGCGTGAGCCCGACGGACGACCGCCGCGACCCGCAGGGCCGCCAGCGCGGGGCGGCCCGGTCGCAGGGCCGGACGCAACGGTCCGCGGCCGCTCCGTCGCAGCGCCGCCGGGGCAGCGACCCGGCCCGGACCGCCGCGTACGACGTCCTGCGCGCCGTCGCGGGCACCGACTCGTACGCGAACCTCGTCCTGCCGCCGCTGCTGCGCGAGCGCCGGATCACCGGGCGCGACGCGGCGTTCGCCACCGAGCTCGCCTACGGCACGCTCCGCCTGCAGGGCCGGTACGACGCGATCATCGCGCAGGCGGCCTCCCGGGCGGTCGACACCATCGACGCCCCCGCCCTCGACGTCCTGCGGCTCGGCGTGCACCAGCTGCTCGGCATGCGCGTCCCGGCCCACGCCGCGGTCTCGGAGACGGTCGGCCTCGCCCGCGAGCAGCTGGGCACCGGGCCGTCCCAGTTCGTCAACGCCGTCCTGCGCGCGGTGGGGCGCGAGACACCGGAGGCCTGGGACCAGCGGATCGCCGACGCCGTCGGCGACGACGAGCTCGCCCGGCTCGCGGTCGTCGAGAGCCACCCGCTGTGGGTGGTCCGCGCGCTGCGCGAGGCGCTCGTGGGCAACGGGCGGTCCGCCGACGAGATCGGCGCGCTGCTCGCGGCGGACAACGTCGCGCCCCGGGTGACCATCGTCGCGCGACCCGGGCTGGCGTCCCCGGACGAGGTGGTCGACGACGCCGGGGACGAGGTCGGCCGGGTGGGCACCCTCGCACCGACGGCCGTCGTCCTGTCCGGCGGCGACCCCGCGGCCCTCCCGAGCGTCCGCGACGGCCGCGCCGGCGTGCAGGACGAGGGCAGCCAGCTCGTCGCGCTCGCGCTCACGGAGGCCCCGCTGGACGGCCCCGACGAGCGGTGGCTCGACCTGTGCGCCGGGCCGGGCGGCAAGGCGGCTCTGCTCGCGGCGGTGGCGGGGGAGCGCGGGGCGCGGATCGTCGCCAACGAGGTCCAGCCCCACCGCACCCGACTGGTCGAGCAGGCGCTGCGCGCGGTACCCGCCGATGCGGTCGAGGACGTCCGCACGGGTGACGGGCGCACGGTCGGGACCGACGAGCCGGGCGCGTACGACCGCGTGATGGTGGACGCGCCGTGCACCGGTCTCGGGGCGCTGCGTCGTCGGCCCGAGGCGCGCTGGCGACGGACGCCCGCGGACCTGGCCGGGCTCAGCGCGCTGCAGCGGGACCTCCTGGTCTCGGCGCTGCGGGCGGTGCGCCCCGGCGGAGTCGTCGCCTACGTCACGTGCTCGCCGCACCTCGTCGAGACGCAGCTCGTCGTCAAGGACGCCCTGCGGGCCGCGGGGCGTGCGGGTCTGGAGATCGAGACCCTCGACGCCCGCTCGGTCGTCCGCGGGATCGCGCCCGGGGGGCAGGTCGAGCTCGACGACGACCGGACGGACGTGCAGCTGTGGCCGCACGTGCACGGCACCGACGCGATGCACCTCACGCTCCTCCGTCGGACCGGCTGAGGCCTCTACGCTGGCCGGGTGCCTGCGCTGATCAACCCGAGCATCCTGTCCGCCGACTTCGCCAACCTCGAGCGTGACCTCCAGGCGATCGCGACCGCCGACTACGTGCACGTGGACGTCATGGACAACCACTTCGTGCCCAACCTCACCCTGGGCCTGCCCGTCGTGCAGCGGATCGCCGAGGTGTCGCCCGTCCCGCTCGACCTGCACCTCATGATCGAGGACGCCGACCGGTGGGCGCCGGAGTACGCCGCCGTGGGCGCCGCCTCCGTGACCTTCCACGCCGAGGCGACGCAGGCGCCCGTGCGGCTCGCGCGCGAGCTCCGCGCCCGCGGGGTCCGGGCCGGGATCGCGTTGCGGCCGGCGTCGCCCGTCGAGCCGCTGCTCGACCTCCTGCCCGAGTTCGACATGCTCCTCGTGATGACCGTCGAGCCGGGCTTCGGGGGACAGTCGTTCATCGAGGGCATGCTGCCCAAGATCCGGCGCGCGCGTGCCGCCCTGGACGCGTCCGGCGGGGACACCTGGATCCAGGTGGACGGGGGAGTCGCGCGCGACACCATCGGCAGGATCGCCGCGGCGGGCGCCAACGTGTTCGTGGCCGGCTCCGCGGTCTACGGTGCGCCCGACATCGCCGCCGAGATCGCCGCCCTGCGGGGCCTGGCGGACGAGGGCGCCTGACCGGCGGGACGGCCCAGCGGGAATGTGCTGTGTGGCATGATCGTTGGCGCAGTACGAACACACACACGTGCTCCGGGGTCGGTGTAATTCCGAGCCGGCGGTGACAGTCCGCGACCCGCTCGGTCCGCAAGGATCGGGCGGTTGACCTGGTGGAACTCCAGGACCGACGGTGAAAGTCCGGATGGGAGGATCACGTGGCGGCGCCTGTGCGCCGTGGCTGCGGGACCCTTCCTGCCGCCCTCACCCCGGAGCGATCGCGCCCGGAGGTGATGCATGGCCCGCACCGAGACCGGTGTGCGCGTGCCCTCCGAGACCGACGCCATGCGGCGGGCGCTCGACCTCGCGCGGCGGGGTCCGGCGAACGGTCCCAACCCCCGCGTCGGCGCCGTCCTGCTCGGCCCGTCCGGTGAGCTGCTCGGGGAGGGCTGGCACCGGGGAGCCGGGACGCCGCACGCCGAGGTCGCCGCGCTGGCGGACGCCGCCGGGCGGGGCCGGTCCGTGCGCGGCGCCACCGCTGTCGTCACCCTCGAGCCCTGCAACCACACCGGCCGTACCGGCCCGTGCTCGGAGGCGCTGATCGCCGCCGGCGTCGCGCGCGTGGTCGTGTCCGTGTCCGACCCCAACCCCGTCGCGGCCGGCGGTGCCGAGCGCCTGCGCGGCGCCGGGGTGCAGGTCGAGACCGGCCTGCTGGCCGACGAGGGCCGGGCGCTGCTGGGTGCCTGGCTCCCGTCCGTGGAGCGCGGGCGGCCCTTCGTCACCCTGAAGATCGCGACGTCGCTCGACGGCCGCATCGCCGCGGCCGACGGCTCCAGCCGCTGGATCACGTCGGACGTCTCGCGGCACCACGCGCACGACCTGCGCGCCGAGGTCGACGCGATCGCCGTCGGCACCGGCACCGCGCTCGTCGACGACCCGTCGCTGACCGCGCGGAACGCCGCGGGCGAGCTGCACGGGCACCAGCCGCTACGCGTCGTCGTCGGCCACCGCGACCTGCCGGCCGACGCCCGGCTGCACGGCCCGGGCGGGGAGCTGGTCCACGTGCGGACGCACGACCCCGCCGAGGTGCTGGCCGAGCTCGCCGCGCGCGAGGTCAGGCACCTGCTCGTCGAGGGCGGGCCCACGCTCGCGGCCGCGTTCCTGCGCACTGGGCTCGTCGACGAGGTGCACGCCTACGTCGCGCCCGTCCTGCTCGGCTCCGGCCCGTCCGCCCTGGCCGACCTCGGTGTCACCACCATCGGCGACGCCCTGCGTCTCACCACCCGATCCGTCATCCCGCTCGGTCCCGACGTCCTTGTCGTCGCGACCGTCGACCCGCCACACGCACCGCACAGCAGCACGGAGGAGCACTGATGTTCACCGGAATCGTCGAGGAGATCGGCACCGTCGAGGAGATCGAGCACGGTCCGGACGGGACCGACGCGCGCCTGCGCGTCCGCGGCCCGCTGGTCGTGTCGGACGCCCACCTGGGCGACTCGATCAGCGTCTCGGGCGTCTGCCTCACCGTCACCGAGCTGCCCGGCGACGGGACGTTCTTCGCCGACGTCATGCCGGAGACCCTGCGACGCAGCGCGCTGGAGGACGTCGGGGTGTCGAGCCCGGTCAACCTGGAGCGCGCGCTGGCGGTCGGCGGCCGGTACGGCGGGCACGTCGTGCAGGGGCACGTCGACGGCGTCGGCACGATCCTCAGCCGGTCGCCCGGACCGCGGTGGGACGACGTCGAGATCGGCCTGGCGCCGGAGCTCGCGCGGTACGTCGCCGAGAAGGGCTCCATCGCCGTGTCGGGCATCTCCCTGACCGTGACGCACGTGACCGACGAGTCGTTCGGCGTCTCCCTCATCCCGACCACGCTCGAGGCGACGACCCTCGGCACGCTCGCGCCCGGCGCACGGGTCAACCTGGAGGTCGACGTGCTGGCCAAGTACACCGAACGGCTGCTCTCGACGGCGGGGGTCCTGCGATGACCCCGCCGGCCGGGGTGAAGGTGGGCACGATCGAGCAGGCCCTCGACGCGCTGCGCGCCGGGCGTCCGGTGCTCGTCGCCGACTCGCCGGACCGCGAGAACGAGGCGGACGTCATCCTCGCCGCGCAGTCGGCGACGCCCGAGTGGATCGCCTGGACCATCCGGCACTCGTCCGGGTACCTCTGCGCGCCCATGCCGGCGTCGCGGGCCGACGCGCTCGACCTGCCGCTGATGGTGCCGCACAGCCAGGACCCCCGCCGGACCGCGTACACGGTCACGGTGGACGCGGCGACGGGCGTGACGACGGGCATCTCGGCGTCGGACCGGGCCCGCACGCTGCGGGTGCTGGCGGACCCAGCCTCGGGCCGCGAGGACCTCATCCGCCCGGGTCACGTGCTCCCGCTGCGGGCCGTGCCGGGCGGCGTGCTGCACCGCGCCGGCCACACCGAGGCCGCGGTCGACCTCTGCCGCCTCGCGGGGCTGGAGCCCGTCGGCGCGATCGCGGAGCTGGTCAACGACGACGGCACGATGACGCGCCTCGACGTGGCGTCCGCGCTGGCCGAGGCCGAGGGGCTGGTGCTGCTCACCATCGAGGACATCGTCGCGTGGCGCACCGAGCACGGCGACGACGTCACCGCCGAGGTGGCCGTCGCCGCCCCGCCGAAGGAGCGCGTGCACGCGACGCACACCGCGTACCTGCCGACGAAGCACGGCGACTTCCGCATCCACGGCTACCGCGACCTGCGCACGGGCGCCGAGCACGTCGCGCTCGTGCCCACCGCGGGGCTCGCCGCCGAGCCGGTCGTGCGCGTGCACTCCGAGTGCCTCACGGGCGACGCGTTCGGGTCCGCGCGCTGCGACTGCGGTCCCCAGCTGGACGCCGCGCTCGAGCTGGCCGCCGAGCAGGGCGGCGCTGTCGTCTACCTGCGCGGGCACGAGGGCCGCGGGATCGGGCTCCTGGCCAAGGTCGCCGCGTACGCGCTGCAGGACCAGGGGCGGGACACGGTGGAGGCCAACCTGGACCTCGGCTGGCCGGCCGACCGGCGCGAGTACGGCGCCGCGGCCGCGATCCTCACGGACCTCGGCGTGCAGCGCGTCAGCCTGCTGACCAACAACCCGGCGAAGGTGGCCGGACTGCGTGCCCACGGGATCGACGTCGTGGAGATCCGCAGCCTCGAGGTGGGCCGCACGCCGCAGAACGAGGCCTACCTGCGCACCAAGGCGACGTCGATGGGGCACCTGCTCCACCTGCCGCCCGGCACCGAGCGGGAGCCGATCCCCGTCTCGCCGGTGCACGCCACGCCGGCGACGCCCGGCGCGGACCACGACGACCACGCGTTCGAGAACCTGGAGGACCTGGCATGAGCGGCGCTGGAGCACCCACCCTCTCCGTCGACGGGACCGGCCTGAAGGTCGTCGTCGTCGCGGCGAGCTGGCACACGGTCGTCATGGACGGCCTGCTGGCCGGCGCGCGGCGCGCGCTGGAGGCCGCGCACGTCGAGGACGTGACGGTCGTGCGCGTTCCCGGCACGTTCGAGCTCCCGGTCGCGGCCCAGGTCGCCGCCGCGGGCGGTGCCGACGCCGTCGTGGCGCTCGGCGTCGTGATCCGCGGGGGCACGCCGCACTTCGAGTACGTCTGCCAGGGGGCCACCCTCGGGCTCACCGACGTCGGGATCCGCACGGGCGTGCCCGTCGGGTTCGGCGTGCTCACCTGCGACAACGAGGAGCAGGCGCTCGACCGTGCCGGGCTCGAGGGCTCCCACGAGGACAAGGGCGCCGAGGCCGCGGAGGCCGCCGTCGCGACCGTGGTCGCGCTGCGCGCCCTCAGGCCGGTGCCGTCTAGAGTGCCCGCGTGAAGACCTTCGACACCCTGTTCGCCGAGCTCTCGGAGAAGGCCGCGACCCGCCCGGCGGGCTCCGGCACGGTCGCGGAGCTGGACACGGGCGTGCACGGCATCGGCAAGAAGGTCGTCGAGGAGGCCGCCGAGGTCTGGATGGCGGCCGAGCACGAGTCCGACGAGCGGACCGCCGAGGAGATCTCGCAGCTCCTGTACCACCTCCAGGTGTTGATGATCGCGCGCGGGCTGACCCTCGCCGACGTGTACACCCACCTCTGAGAGGAACGACCGTGCTGAGGATCGCCGTCCCGAACAAGGGCTCCCTGTCGGAGCCCGCCTCCGAGATGCTCAAGGAGGCCGGGTACCGCCAGCGCCGCGACTCCCGCGAGCTGGTGCTGCCCGACCCGGACAACGACGTCGAGTTCTTCTTCCTGCGCCCCCGGGACATCGCGGTGTACGTCGGTGCCGGCACCGTCGACGTCGGCATCACCGGCCGCGACCTCATGCTCGACTCCGAGTCCGCGGCCGTGGAGCACCTGCCCCTCGGGTTCGCGCGCTCGACGTTCCGGTTCGCCGGCACGGCGGGGGAGTGGACCGACGTCGCGCAGGTGGGCGGCCGGCGCGTCGCGACCTCCTACCCGGTGCTCGTGCGGTCGTACCTGCGCTCGCTCGGCATCGAGCCGGCCGGCGTGGTCCGCCTGGACGGCGCCGTCGAGTCCGCCATCCGGCTCGGCGTCGCGGACGTGATCGCGGACGTCGTCGAGACCGGCACGACCCTGCGCGCGGCAGGGCTGGAGATCTTCGCGGACCCGATCCTGCGGTCCGAGGCCGTGCTCGTGCGTCGCTCCGACGGCGAGGAGCCGGCAGGACTCGACGTGCTCACACGGCGGATCCAGGGCGTCCTGACCGCCCGCGAGTACGTGCTCATGGACTACGACGTGCCGCTCAGCCTCGTGGACCGGGCCGTCGCGATCACCCCGGGCCTCGAGTCGCCGACCGTCTCGCCGCTGCACAACCGCGACTGGGCGGCCGTGCGGGCGATGGTCCGCCGCGACCAGACCAACCGGGTCATGGACTCCCTGTACGACATCGGTGCGCGTGCGATCCTCGTGACGTCGATCCACGCGTGCCGGCTCTGAGCGGAGCGGCCGTGGACGAGCTCACGGCGCCGTTCCGGCCGCGGTTCGCGCGCGTCGTCACCCTCGTGATGGCGGTCGTCGTCGTCGGCCTGACCATCGCGATCATGCTGGCACTGTCGATCCTCACGGCGGGCGACCGGCTCGGGTTCGCGATCGTCGGGGGCCTCATCGCCGGGTTCCTCTGGCGGCAGGCCTCGGTGGTCGCGCGCGTCGACGACGAAGGGCTCACCGTCCGGAACCTCGTGTTCACGCGCCGGCTGGAGTGGGCCGAGATCGTGTCCGTCCGCTTCGGGTCGGGCCGGCCGTGGGTGCAGCTGGACCTGGCCGACGGCGACACCCTCGCCGTCATGGGGATCCAGCGGGCCGACGGAGCGTTCGCGGAGTCCGAGGCCCGCCGCCTGGCGACGCTGGTCGCGCTGCACACGACGACGCAGCGGGACGACTGACGGCGCGAGTAGGTTGCCTGTGACCGCACTCCACGGTCGGCGCGATCGAGGTTCCGGAAGGTGAGTCGATGCCCACGCTGCGCCACGGCAAGGTCTGCCACGTCGAGCTCCCGGCGGACGACCCGCGGAAGGCCGCCGAGTTCTACTCGCGGGTCTTCGACTGGGTCGTTCGCGAGCAGCGCGACACGTACTACTTCGAGGACCCGACCGGCGAGGTCAGCGGCCACTGGGTGCCGAACCGCGCGTCGACGCCTCCGGGGCTGCTGGTCTACCTCTGGGTCGACGACGTCGCCGAGACGCTCGAGCGGGTGCTCGACGAGGGCTGCGCGCTGGTCCAGCCGATCGGCGGTGACCCGGGCGAAGTGACGGCGCGCTTCCGCGACCCGGGCGGCAACGTCGTCGGGCTCTACCAGGAGCCGGCTCAGTAGGCGGGCACTACAGGCCCGCGGCGTGGACGCCCGCGACCGCGGCGGCGAGGAACGCCGCGGGGTCCTGGTCCAGCCCGCGCCCCATGGTGGAGAGCCGGACAGGCGTGGCCGCGAGCGCGGCGAGCAGGTCGTCCCCGGCCGGCACCTCGACCAGGTGGTGCCGCGCGGCGAGCGCGCCGGCCTGGTCGCGGACGCGGGCACCGAGCTCCCCGTCGAGCAGCGGCACGACGACGTCGGCCCGGGCGATCGCGACCCGGCCGTAGGCCGTCAGTGAGTGGTGGGAGATCCCGAGATGCCTCTCGCGCGCGTCCGCGCCCGACACCCGCAACGAGGCGACCGGGCGCCCGCCCAGCACCGCGGCGGCGTTGACCGCCTCGCCCGCTGCGACACCGGAGAACCCCCACCGCGTGCCGGTCCCGAGGTTCCCCGGGCCCTGGGCCACGACGACGAGGTCGGCCCCGACGACGTGCCGGGCGGCCAGCAGGCCGGTGTGCACGGTGACGGCCTCGAGGTCGCCCCCGAACGACTGCCCCGTGGTCACGCACGCCTCGATCCATCCGGCGGACCGCAGGCCGGCGACCGTCCGGGAGAACCACGCCGGCAGCGCCCCGCCGTCCGTCATGACGTAGGCGACCCGCGGCGCCGTCCGACCGGCCCGCGATGCGGCGAACCGGGCGCCGGCGACGATCGCGGGCAGCGCCGAGTGCAGGTCGGCGACGACGACCGGCAGCCCACCGAGGTCGTCGGCCTCGCGCAGGAGCTCGTGGTGCGAGGACTCCTGGTCGTCGACCCCCAGGACCATCGCCTGCAGCGGCGTGTAGCGGGCCTTCACCAGGTGGCCGGGGCCGTCGGGCGGGTCGGCGGGCGGCCGGTCCGGCAGCGCGATGACCAGCGCGTAGCCGCCGGTGCCCAGCCCGCGGGCCAGCGCCGAGACGTTGAGCAGCACGCGGTCGCCGATCTCGGGGCTGCCGACGAGGGCCGGGAAGGCCAGCGCGCGGACCGTGTCGCCGGCGGTCGCGGTGCCCACGGGCGCCTCGAGCTCCACCGTCACCTCGGCGGCGCCGGGCCACGTGGCCCCGAGCGACACCACGACACCCGCACGCCACGTGATCACGCGACCACGCTACCGGCCACTACGGTGGTCCCCGATGGCCGCCCAGATCGCCCCCGCCGAACGCCTGCTCAATCTCGTCATCGCCCTGGTCAACACCGCGGGCCGCATGACGAAGGAGCAGGTGCGCGCGAGCGTCGCCGGGTACCAGGAAGCACCGTCCGACGACGCCTTCGAGCGGATGTTCGAGCGCGACAAGGACACCCTGCGGGACCTCGGCATCCCGATCCTCACGGTCACGGACGCCGGGCACGGTGACGACATCGGCTACCGCGTCGACCTCGACGCCTACGCCCTGCCGCCCCTGGACCTCACCGCGGCCGAGCTGGGCGTGCTCGCCATGGCCGCGCAGGTCTGGCAGGACCAGTCGGTGCGCGCGGACACCACCCGCGCGCTGACCAAGCTGCGCGCCGTCGGCGACGCACCCGAGTCGACGGACCTCGTGGCCGGCCTGGCGCCGCGGGTGCGGGCGGGCGGCGGGGCGTTCGGCCCGCTCGTCGACGCCGTGCAGGCGCGCCAGGCGGTGCGCTTCACCTACCGGGCCGCCGCGACCGGCGAGGTGCGCGAGCGGACGGTCGAGCCGTGGAAGCTGCTCGCCCGGCGCGGGGGCTGGGTGCTCGTCGGCCGCGACCGCGACCGCGGGGCGAGCCGCTCGTTCCGGCTGAGCCGCGTGGAGGGTGTCGTGCGGACGGTCGGCGAGCCCGGGTCGTTCACTGCCCCCAGCGCCGAGGAGCTCGCCGAGTCGCTGCAGACGTGGGGGAGCGGCCCCGAGCGGATCGCGACGCTCGCGATCCTGCCGGAGCGCGCGAGCGCCGCGCGGGCGCGTGCCGTGCCGGCACCCCCCGACGAGCCCGTGCGCACGCTCGCCCACCGCGACATCGTGCACGTGCCGTTCCGCGCCGAGTGGGAGCTCGCGGAGGAGCTCGTCGGCTACGGCGACGCCGTCGTCGTCCTCGCGCCGCCCGGGCTGCGGGGCTCGGTCCTGCACATGCTGCGGACGGCCGCGACCCTCGACCAGGAGGTGCGGACCGATGGCTGAGCGCGCGAGCGACCGGCTCCTGCGGATGCTCGGGATGATCACGTACCTGGACCGCCACGACGACGTCTCGGTCGAGGCGATCGCGTCGCAGTTCGGCGTGAGCGCCCGGCAGGTGATGGACGACATCGACACCCTGTGGGTGACCGGCACGCCCGGCTACTACCCGCACGACCTCATCGACTTCGACGCCGCCTCCTACGAGCAGGGCGTCGTCCGGCTCACGGAGTCCCGCGGGATGACCCGGCCGCTGCGGCTGGGGGCGCGCGAGGCCGTCGCGCTCGTCGCCGCGCTGCGAGCCGTCGATGCGGCCCTCGGCGACGCGCTGGACCCCGAGCGGGCCGCGGTCCTGCGCTCGGCCCTGGACAAGCTCACCGCCGCGACCGGTGACGCGGCCGCCGCCGTCGACGTCCAGCTCGCGGTCGACGCCGCGCCGGACGTCGCCGCCGCGGTCGCCACGGCGCTGCGGCACGGCCGCCGGCTGCACCTGCGCTACGTGAACGCCTCGGACGTCGCGACGGAGCGCGACGTCGACCCGATCCGGCTCGTCGCCGACGACGAGCGCTCCTACCTTCTCGGCTGGTGCCTGCTGGTCGACGGGGAGCGGCTGTTCCGCGTGGACCGGGTGCTCGCCGCCTCGGTGCTGGACACCCCGACCGTCGACCACCAGGTGCCCGAGGGGGCCGACGTCTTCTCGCCGGGCGCCGAGGGCGAGCTGGTGACGCTGCACCTGACCAGCCGCGCCCGCTGGGTGGTCGAGACGACGCCCGTCGACGCCGTGCGTAACCTGGAGGACGGCTCGTTCGAGGTCGACCTCCGGGTCGTGCAGCCCGCGTGGCTGCGCCACCTGGTGCTCCAGGTCGCCGACGACGTGATCGAGGTCCGGCCGGCCCGGATCGCGCAGGAGGTCGCGGCCTCGGCGCGGGCCGCCCTGCGCGCGTACGAGGAGGTGGGCTGACGGTGCTGTGGTTCTCGGTCTGGACCGTCCTCGTCCTGGCGACCCTTGGCGGCGCGTTCCTGCTCGGGCGCCGGCTGTGGCGGTCGGGCCTCGCGCTCGGCCGTGAGCTCTCCCGCGCCGCCGACGTCGCCTCGCAGCTGGCGGACCGGGTGGACGAGCTCCAGGCGGCGCGCGGCGCGGTGGACACGGGGCCGACGCTCTTCGCGGACCCCGAGCCGTTGCGCGCCCGCGTCGCCGAGCTGCGG